>NZ_LXEN01000013.1 GCF_001654855.1 Proteus myxofaciens ATCC 19692 | reverse complement strand
GTTATTTTAATAGCTTTAACGTTGTCTTTAAATAAAGTGGTTATTTATATTTATCTGTAATGTAAAAGGAAAAATTCAATGTCAAAACGTAATTTGCTAGCTAAAACAGCTGTCGCTGTGGCTATTTTATCTCTAAGTAGCCTTGCATCTGCTGCGACCACTGTCAATGGCGGTAAAGTTCATTTTACAGGTCAAATCGTTAATGCAGCATGTGCTGTTAGTGCAGATTCAACTAACCAAACTATCAATATGGGCCAATACAGAACGGCTTTATTTGATGCTGTTGGTAAAACATCAGGTAAAATTAATTTCTCAATTAATTTAGAAGAT
This sequence comes from Proteus myxofaciens ATCC 19692, assembly GCF_001654855.1. Taxonomy (GTDB): domain Bacteria; phylum Pseudomonadota; class Gammaproteobacteria; order Enterobacterales; family Enterobacteriaceae; genus Proteus; species Proteus myxofaciens. The sequence goes on along the minus strand of NZ_LXEN01000013.1, from coordinate 30,577 downwards.
TGCGACACAACTGTATCAGAAAATGCTTCTGCTTCATTCTCTGGTGTGAGTGATTCAAATGATAAAACAGTTCTAGCAATTAGCAATATCAGTGGTGGTGCTTCTGGTGCTGCAAGTGGTGTAGGTATTGAGCTATTAGATCATACAGGAAAAGTACTTGTACCTGATGGCTCTGTATATTCTACTGCTAAAAAATTAATTGATGGCTCTAATACCCTCGATTTCTCTGCACGCTATAAATCAACATTAGCTCAGGTTAATCCTGGTCAAGCTGATTCAGATGTGACATTCAGAATTCAATACGATTAATTATATTAATTAAATAAGAAGTATGGCTAGAAATAGTCATACTTCTTTATAGAGGGATATATGAAATATAATTTAATACTACTTTCTATTTTATTTTCTTGTATTTCATTGAGTTCTTATGCCATTGGTAAAACTCATGTCATTATAGATGGCGGTATGGTTCATATGAGAGGAAGTATCAGTGAACCGGCATGTAGTGTTTCTCCTGAAAGTCAAAATCAAATTATTGATTTAGGTGTTATTAGCAGTAATAAATTTCATGGAGTAGGAAGCCGTTCAGTGAAAATACCCTTCACACTAAAACTCATGGATTGTAATAAAAACATAAGTGATAAAGTTAGCTTTTTAATGTTAGGTGATGTTAATAAAACAGATGGCAGAATATTTAATATTGTTGACCAAATAAGTTCAGCATCGGGTGTGGGTATTGCATTATATAATCAAGAAGATGACATCATAATACCTAATTCAGATAATAAATATATATTTATTAAGGAAAATAAAACTGAATTAAATTTTTCGGCGCGCTATATCGCTACTCATGATCACGTTATTGGTGGCAAAGCGGATGCCACAGTTTTATTTATTATTAAATATAATTAATTATATTTTTTCAGAGGCGAGTATGTATTTATTATATAGACATTTCATTACTGGTATATTTCTTCTTTTATTTTCTTCATTAACTTATGCGGGTGGTATGGCGCTAGGTTCAACACGCATTATATATCCATTAGATGCCAAGCAAACATCAATTAACATTACCAACACAGATAAAAAGGTAAGATTTCTGGTGCAATCATGGGTTGATAATGAAAATGATGTAAAAGTAAACGATTTTATAGTGACGCCACCATTATTTGTGAGTAAACCTGAAAGTGAGAATACACTACGATTAATCTATGCAGGTCAACCATTACCTACAGATAGAGAAAGTTTATTTTGGTTAAATAGTAAATCAATACCTGAAATAGAAAGAGATGAAATTCAGAATAAAAATATACTACAACTTGCTATCTTATCCAGAATTAAAATATTTATGAGACCACAAGGGTTAACTTTTAAATTAGAAGATGTGCCTGATAGCATTGAGTTTAAATCGGTAGAAAATAATCTCTCAATTAAAAATCCATCGCCTTATTATGTCACATTAATAAATATTAAATCGGGTAAAGAAGATATAAAGAGTATGATGTTATCTCCTCTATCAACGATTAATATAAAAACAAATAGCAATATTAATACGAATATTTCGTATCAAACAATTAACGACTATGGTGCAACGACGCCAATAATATCAAAACAAATCGGAAAGTAATATTGCTAGATTAACTTATGGTAAGGTTTTTTATGTTAAAGTACAAAAAAACGATCTTAAACGTACCTATATTACTAGGTTCTTTGTATTCTAGTATTTGTTATTCTGACACGTTTTTTAACCCGGCTTTAATATCAAGCTTTGATGGTGAAGTTGCAGATTTATCAAGATTTGATAAAGGAGAAGGACAACCTGAAGGTGTCTATCTTGTCGAAATTTATATTAACGATGACTATGTTGATTCTAAAAATATTCTTTTCTATCAAAGTGATAAATCAACAGATGACACAGGATTATTACCATGTTTAAGTGAAGAACAACTTAAAAATATAGGTGTTATTTTAAATAAAGAAAATGAGAATACGGAAAAAAAATGCGTTGATATTTTAACTAAAATAGATAAATCAAATATAAAATTCAATTTTGAAGATCAAAAAATCTATTTGAGTATACCTCAAGTTTTTGTAAGAAGTCGTGTTAGAGGTTATATTCCTCCTGAAAAGTGGGATAATGGTATTAATGCTTTTTTATTAAATTATAACTTTACTGGAAGAAACAGTAAGAATTATAAAGATAATATTAATTACAATAACTATTTTTTAAGTTTAAATTCAGGATTAAACATAAAATCATGGCGATTAAGAAATAAAAGTACATGGAATTATGCTAACGGTGATAATAATCAAAATAAATGGAAAAGCATAAGAACCTATGCACAAACTATTTTAATTCCTATTAAAGGTGAATTAACGGTTGGTGATTCATTCTCTAATGGCACTATTTTTGATAGCCTTGGTTTTCGTGGTGCAAAAGTCGAATCTGACGATAATATGCTACCAGATAGTATGCGAGGATTTGCACCGACTATTAAGGGCATCGCAAGCAGTAATGCGATGGTGACTATCAAACAAAATGGCTTTGTGATTTATCAAACATCAGTACCACCTGGTGCATTTGAAATTAATGATCTGTATGCGACTTCTAGTAGTGGTAATCTAGATGTCATCATTAAAGAAAATAATGGCAAAGTTACCCGATTTGTTGTGCCTTATTCCAATGTACCCATTTTACAACGTGAAGGTCGCTTAAAATATGAAGTTTTAGGTGGTGAATTTAGAACAGGCTCAAGCTTACAAGATAAGCCTAATTTTGCACAAGCAAGCTTAATTTATGGTTTACCTCATAATATGACTATTTATGGCGGAACTCAGTTTTCAAATAAATATCAGGCGTATGCGTTAGGGTTAGGGGGTAACCTTGGTTATTTAGGAGCATTATCTGCTGATATTACCCAAGCTAATAGTATTTTACCTAATGAGGAGCATAAAAAAGGGCAATCATTTAGATTGTTATATGCGAAATCGCTAAGTAATACAGGAACTAACTTCCAAATAATGGGTTATCGATATTCAACACAAGGCTATTATACGTTGAATGAAGTAAGCTATAAAAGAATGAGTGGTTATGTTATTAAAACGCAAGATGGTCCAGTAAAAGTAGAAGATGAATTATCGGATTACTATAACTTAAATTATTCGAAAAAAGGGCGTTTTCAAATAAATGTTAACCAGCAAGTAACTGATAATAGCTCTCTTTATGTATTAGGGTCTTATCAAACGTACTGGAGAACAACAGATACTGAGCAATTATGGCAAGTCGGATATAACGCAAGCATTAATTCGATTAACTATAATTTAAGTTTTACAAAATCAAAATCTCCGGGTTTAGATTCAGATAATAAAAATATTGCTTTTAATATTTCTATTCCAATCAATGAACTATTTAATAACGGTCGTGTTAATGATCTAAAATCAAATAGCAATAGTATGTATGCTGTGTATTCGATGAATAGAAGCAATGATAATCAGTTAATTCAACAAGCGGGATTAACAGGAACATTATTAGAAGACAATAATTTAAGCTATAACATCCAACAAGGCTATGCTAATAAGAATATAGGTTATTCAGGTATGGTTTATGGAAACTATAAAGGTAAATATGCCAATATCGGCAGTGGCTATAATTATAGCAATGACTGGCATGAACTTAATTATAGTTTAAGTGGTGGTGTTGTTGCTCATTCAGAAGGTATTACATTAAGCCAACCATTAGGTGATACTAATATATTAATTAAAGCAGATAACGCAGATAATATTCGAGTAGAAAATGCGAATGGCGTTTTAACCAATAGCAACGGTTATGCTATTTTACCTTATGCATCTACATATAAAGATAATCGAGTTGCTCTGGATATTAATTCTTTAGGTGAAAATGTAGAGTTAGATAATTCAGTCGTTAATGTGGTACCAACAAAAGGCGCATTAGTTAAAGCTGATTTTAAAACAAATATTGGTTATCGAGCAATGATTAACTTATTAAAACCTAACGGTAGTAATGTGCCATTTGGTGCTATTGCTATCGATGAAGCACGCCTTGTTAGCGGTATAGTCGGTGATAATGGTAGCTTATTTATTTCAGGCTTAGCACCAAGTGGAAAATTAAAAGTGCAATGGGGTAATAAGCAAGATCAACAATGTATATTTAATTATGAAATAAATGAAAAATCGAGAAATGAAAAAGGCATTTATTTCATTAATTCATCTTGTCAATCTTATAAATAGCATATTGAGTGAGTTTTATTATGTTCAGAACATTGCTTTTATTATTAATATCGACGGTATCAACTCATGCTTTTGCTGTAACATGTATTAATGGTTGTAATGAAAATATATACACATCATTAAGCGGACAATTAACAGCATCAGAAAATAAAGTCGGTGCAACAAAAGATAGTTCGTCAATTAGTCTTTCTAATCGTGCAACACTAGTATGGAGTGCAGGCCAAGGGCAAACATGGGCAACATATTCTGATGGTCTAATTCCTGCGGCTAATACAATTGGAAGTACGTGGAATTTTGCTAAGATTGATGATTATATCTCAGTTGCTTTTAGAATGCGTAATAATTGTAGAACGTTGTATGCCCCTTATAATGCACCCACACTAGATTCAGGATGTAATGTGCGTTCTTATACTGATGGCCAACAGCTACTTGTTTCACCAAGAACATATGAAACTAAAATTAGAATTGATAAAGGCATTATTTCAGGAACCTATGCAAAGAATGTTTATGTAGGTGAATTCGGGTTTTGCCAACCCATGAACTGTTCAACAAAACAAGTGATATTGAATAGGCTTTATTTGAATGTGTCTTTTTCGGTACCGCAATCTTGTGAAATTAATTCAGGACAAGTGATTAAGGTTGATTTTGGAAATATTCCATCTTCTAGTTTTAAAGTTCCTGGGAAAAAAGCTGATGGTGTTAATTCGGTATCGAGAAACTTAAGTATTAAATGCGACAATATGGATGCCAGTGCCAATTTAACGATGCGATTGCAGGCAGATAATGTTCAAGGCAATGCAATTGTTTCTAATAATAAAGATGTTGGCTTTGTTGTGGCTAGCTCTGATGGTTCAGAATTAACCCCAAATGACTTATCTAGCTTTATCCCATTTAAATTAAATGGAAGCTTCAATTCAAACGTTAATATTAATGTTTATCCTGTTAGCATTACAGGTTTAACGCCTGCTGAAGGGATGGTTTCATCGAGTGGGTTATTACGTGTTGATTTTCCTTAATGAAAATAGGGTTATAATTATGAATGGTAAATCTTATAGTTTAAATATGAAACCCTATATATTATGTTTGCCTTTTATTGCTTTATTAATGAGTGAAACAACAAAAGCAGAATTAGGTAATACAAATATTGTAATGACAGCAAATATTATTGCTAAGGGGTGTAATGTTGGCACTGACTCATTAAATAAATTTGTCGATTTAGGTATTTGGGGAGCCAAAAGGTTTAAAGATAATAAAAGTTCTGAGCCAATTAAATTTACGATTAATTTAACTGATTGTAATGTGCATACGACAGGAGTGAAAGTGACATTTAATGGTGATGCTGATCCTGTAGATAATACCTTATTTAAGCTATCAGGTAATGACTCTGCTAAAAATATAGGAATTGCAGTGTTAGATAGAAATAAAACTAAAGTATTACCAGGAAAGGAAAGTATTATTTATCCTATAAGTTCTAATAATCTATCAGCACTTGATTTTTATGCACAATATAATGCGACGAGTCCTATAGTGACAGGAGGAAGTGCGAATAGCCAAGTGTTATTTACACTAGAATATCCTTAATTAAGTAACAATAATAAAGAGTATCGCTGTATATAAATAAAGGGTGATACTTTTTTATTCTATATTTTTATTTCAAAATAAATCTGTGGTTTATATCACAGTGTCATATTTCCAATGTGATAGCTTGTAGTTGACTATTAAATGTCACTTTTGTTATTTATCGGGGAAAGTATGAAAAAAGATATCATATCTATTATTGTTAGTGCTGGGGTATTGCTCTCATCTAGCGCTATAGCAAATACAGGTTCTGAAATTTTAGCCGTGCAATCAGGTGGTACACCAGATAAAGTGTATCAAAAGAATAAACCAACCATTAAAGTCGCAACATACAATATTGGCAAAAACGAAGTCTCTGCTGATGTTGCCAACTTTGATAAGCTTAATCAAGCGATAAAAAATATAGATGCTGATGTTATTGTTATTACTGAAGTCGATAACAAAACAGCCCGTAGCAAAAATATTAATCAGCTTGAAGAGCTTGCTAAAGCTAACAATATGCATTTTGCTTTTGGTAAAGCACTCGATTTTGATGGTGGACAATATGGTGTAGGAATTTTATCAAAATATAAAATTGATAAATCCCAAGTTGTTAATTTACCTTCAGGTGATGCTGAGCAACGTATTGTTTTACTATCACAAATCACTAAGCCGGGGTTTGATTCACCGATTATCATTATGGGAACACATCTTGATTGGCAAAAAGATCCCACCGTTCGTATTGGTCAAGTAAGACATTTACTTGATGCAACAATTGGTGATACTGATACGGGGTTCGACAATATTTCGACATCCATAAAAATATTAGCAGGTGATTTTAACTCAACGGCTAATGAGCAACCCATTCAAGAAATTCGTTATTTTTGGAACTCTGTTGAAAAACCAAATACTGACTATCGTAGTTGGCCCGCAATTAATCCTGCTATTGATATTGACCATATTTTTACGTTTAAAGGGCAAAAATGGGATGTTAAAAATATGACAATCCCTAAAGATTCAGCTTCATTTAAATGGTCTGACGCAAGTGATCACTTGCCTGTAATTGCCGAACTTGAGTTACAAGAACAATAAATTTTTATATCGTAAAAATGTAAACACTCAATTTAGAGCTTAAGGATAAGATAACCCCAGCATGATATTAATATGCTGGGGTTAGTTTTTGATAGGTTCGTTAATCGTAGTATAAAAAGATGTTGATTTAATGAAATGAGCTACTGTTTATTTTATTCAAATTAAATCCAACCTTTTTCACGAAAGGCATACAATACTGTGACAAAATATTGCATTTCTTCTGGTGTTCCTAATGTTAAGCGATTCCAACCATAAGCAGGAGGAAATTCACGACCAACCATAATATGCATTTCTTTCATTCTATTTTGGTATGTTTTTAAATCACCTTTAATTTTATGAAAGATAAAGTTTGCGTGAGACGGAAGGTATTCAATATTAAGATCTGCTAGTGCGGTTTCTACTATTTTTCGTGAAGTTGCAATAGATTTACGGCTATATTCAGCATAATTCTTGTCATTAATAGAAGCTATAGCAGCGGTGGCACCTGCAATATTAATATTATCAACCGTAACAAAGTCATTAACTTGTTCAATAATCTCTGGGGTTGCAATACCATAACCGATACGAAATCCGGCTAATGCATATATCTTAGAGAAAGTCCTAGTAATGATAAGGTTATTATATCCAGCATAGACAAGTGGTATTGCACTGACAAATTCGGGAGATGAGGCAAATTCGGCGTAGGCTTCATCTATAATAAAAAAGATATTTTCGTTGGCAGATTTTATCCATTGATTAAGTATCGTCGTTGAGGTAACAGTGGCTGTTGGATTATTTGGATTACATAAATAGATAAGACTAATGCCATTAAATGAATGCGCTTTTTCCTGCATCAATGGGAAGTTAAAGGCGAGGGTTTTATCATCAACAGGGACTTTAATAATATCTATTCCTAATGGTTTTGCGCAATACTCTGCGTAATCAAAAGTAGGATCAGGAACAATTAACTGAACCTTTTTTTGCTCTTTTTGTCCTTTATTTGCAATAAATTGCACAGCGGCTTTAATGGTTTCTGACGAGCCATTTCCTAATGTAATATGCTTATCTGATAGATTAAACGCTTTTGCTGTTTCACTTAGTAATGTATTGCGAGCACTATCAGGATAACGAAACGCATTAGGAAGAGCATCAATAATCGCTTGTTTTGCTTTTGGCGACATTCCTAGTGAGTTCTCATTAAAGTTTAATAGTAACGGATTGTTTGCCGTAAATATGCGTTTACTATTGAGTGTTTCCTTGGCGTAACTATTATTAATTAAGCTGCTGATGCTAAGGCTACCAAGTAGTAAGCTTGACGATGTTAAAAATGACCGACGATCCATATTGTGTATCCCATCTTGTGTTTTGCAAGTTGACTATTTTGTACTTTATTAATTTACTTAGATTACTAAAAAATGATCTAATGTAAATAATTATGTTTAAAAAATGTATTTTTATGCACTTTTTGATGGTTTTAATAAGTGGGATGTTAGGATGCCCGATGGCTGGAGTGAGTAAAGATTAGGGATAAGATTTTTACGATTAAATAAGGTAGGAAATATTTTGGTATAAAAGAAAAGGGAGACCATAAATGATCTCCCAATAGGTTAATATAAATAATTATAATTCATTTGATTCAGGGAATGTTAATGTCACACCCGGTGCTTCTCGACTAAGATGAATGAAATTTAGATGCTTTTCATATTGATCTAAAATATCGCTGATCACCTGTTCTTTAGTATAATCCATTAAATCATTACCTTGTGTACCTTCCCATAAATACGTCTCTAAACGGTAGTAATTTGATTTACCAATACGAGCGCGATAAGTAAAAGCAGGTACTGAATAACGCTGTGGCCAAATTTGGTAAATAAAGTGTTGCTCTTGCCCTAAATCGACGACTAATTCCAATTGATGCAAACGTTCATCTTCTTCAAAAGGATGACAAGTAAATTCAACTTTTGCACCTCGTAATGACAGTTCTTCAGCGACTTCTTTCATTGCAGGAATACAGACTAAATCTAACATACGTTTAGTGTAGGTTGTGCCTGGGAAATTCATGACACGGCCTAAACGCTGTTTCCAATTCATTGTACCATGGGCATATACAGGCGCTGGAGGCGTTGTATTTAATGAACTAACCCGTCTGAAATCTTCTACTTTTAATGATTTATAAAGACCCGCCATAATAAAGAAAATAACAAAACTAAAAGGAAGCCCCATTATTACCGTGGTATTTTGTAATGTAGAAACACCATCAGCCATTAACATACCGAGTGTTAATAACCCTATTGCAATAGACCAAAAAATACGTAACCAATTAGGTGCATCATTATTAATATCACTTAATTGCGAAGTAAAATTCCCTAATACAAGTGATCCTGAATCCGCAGATGTAACATAGAATAATAATCCAGTGATTGTCGCAAGTGAGGCCGTTAAGCCAAAACCAGGATAAAGCGATAATAAGGAATAAAATCCCTTTTCGGGTGCTTCTAAAACGGTTTTAGCGAATTCTTGATTACCATGCATGACTTCATAAAGTGCACTATTACCAAATATGGATAGCCATAACAAGGTGAAAACAAAAGGAATAATCAACGTGCCAATAACAAATTGACGAATTGTTCTTCCTCTTGAAATTCGGGCTAAAAATAGACCAACAAAAGGCGACCATGCTACCCACCAAGCCCAGAAAAAGAGTGTCCAGCTATTCATCCACGCAGTTGGTTTATCAAACGCAAAGCTATTTAATGTCATGCCTAAAAAGCGACTCACATAATCGCCAACGTTTAATACGAGAGCATTTAATAGAAATGATGTATCACCTGCAAATAAAATAAATAGGATTAAACCAAGGGCAAGTAGTACATTCAGTTCGGATAAAATACGAATACCTTTATTGACACCTGAAGTGGCCGAGATTATTCCCATAATAACAGAGAGTAAAATAAGCCCACCTTGAACACTCAGGCCTTGGGGTAAATCAAAAAGTACTTTTAGTCCATAATTTAGCTGTACAACGCCAATACCTAATGTTGTGGCAATACCAAATATGGTGCCTAATACAGCGGCGATATCAACGGTATGCCCAATGGGACCATAAATACGTTGGCCAAATATAGGATAAAGTGCAGAACGTATGGTAAGAGGCAAGTTATATCGATAACTAAAATAACCAAGAGCAATACCAATAAGAGCATACATTGACCAGCCCGTCAGGCCATAGTGGAATAGAGTCCACACCATCGCCTGACGAGCTGCTTCTATTGTTTCGCCTTCACCTGTTGGCGGTAGCATATATTGTGTAATCGGCTCTGCAACAGAGAAGAACATTAAATCAATACCAATCCCTGCGGCGAATAACATTGCGGACCAGCTTAAAACACTAAATTCAGGCTTTGATTGTTCAGGACCTAATTTAATATTACCAAAACGTGAAGAAGCAATGAAAATAACAAATACGATATATAAAGTCGCCGCTAATAGATAATACCAACCGAATGTATTCGATACCCATCCTAATGTTGCAACGATCCACTTATTTGCTGTATCGGTCATTAATATTGTAAAGAACGAGAAAGCTAAAATAAGCGTTGCTGATGCGAAAAAAACGACAGAATTTAATTTGTCTTTCTGTTGCTTTTTTGAGCTATTAAGAGTTGTCATCAGAAAATTCCAAAAATTTATTTATTTAAAAAATAATGTTGCATTCTTTGCTAATTGTTTGAATTTGTAGCAAAGATTTAGGTTTTCACTACTGACTCCTTAATAAAATGTAAATTATTTGTAATAAACAATAGTTAATATTGATTGAATGTTCAATCAAAAAAACGTTTAATAAAAGAGTGAAATGTATTTTTTAGGTTTAAATCATGCCGAAGATAGGAATGCAGTCGATACGTAAACAGCAGTTAATTGAAGCCACATTAGCGGTTATCAATGAAGTTGGGATGCAAGAAGCCAGCATTGCATTAATAGCCCGCAAAGCCGGTGTTTCTAACGGCATTATTAGTCACTATTTTCGTGACAAAAATGGTTTGTTAGAGGCGGCTATGCGTTATATCCAGTATCAACTTGGTTTTGCTGTTGCTATTCGTTTAAGGATGTTAAGTGATGCTGAACCAAAATTACGCATTCAAGCTATTGTAGAGGGTAATTTTGATACATCACAAACAAGCGAAGCTGCAATGAAAACGTGGTTAGCTTTTTGGGCTAGTAGTATGCATCAGCCTAACTTACATCGGTTACAAAGAGTTAATGATAGAAGGCTTTACTCAAATTTGAGCTACGAATTTGGGCGTGTATTACCCAAACATAAGGCACGATTGGCTGCGAATGGTCTAGCAGCACTTATTGATGGATTATGGTTACGTAGCGCGTTAAGTAATAGTCCATTTTCACTCTCAGAAGCTCAAATCATCACGAATGAATATATCGACATGCAACTTAATCTACGGTAATAAAAAACCAATAAACAAATAATAAAGGAGATCACATGCAAAACCCACCACTAAATAAACTTTATATTCATGGCGGATATGTTGATTGTGCACAACCTGAAAGTGAACAATTTCCAGCAATTAATCCAGCCAATGGTGATGTGATTGCCCATTTGCAGTCAGCAAGTGAAGAAGATATTAACAAAGCGGTAGAAAGTGCAAAGCAAGGACAAAAAGTCTGGGCTGCAATGACCGCTATGGAACGTTCTCGTATCTTACGACGTGCTGTTGATATTTTAAGAGAGCGCAATGATGAACTCGCTCACTTAGAAAGCCTGGATACAGGTAAGCCTTTATCCGAAACACGTTATGTTGATATTGTCACTGGTGCTGATGTCCTTGAATATTATGCAGGACTTATTCCTGCTCTTGAAGGTGAGCAAATTCCATTACGTGATACTTCATTTGTTTATACCCGACGTGAACCATTAGGTGTTGTTGCAGGTATTGGTGCTTGGAATTATCCTATTCAAATAGCTTTATGGAAATCAGCACCCGCTCTCGCTGCTGGTAATGCGATGATCTTTAAACCAAGCGAAGTAACTTCATTAACCGCTTTAAAATTAGCTGAAATTTATAGTGAAGCAGGTTTACCAGACGGTGTATTTAATGTCGTTACGGGTAAAGGTGGTGAAGTTGGACAATGGCTAACCGAACATCCTGATATCGCGAAAATTTCATTTACTGGTGGCATTGATACCGGTAAAAAAGTGATGGCAAATGCTTCAGCATCAAGTTTAAAAGAAGTCACGATGGAATTAGGTGGAAAATCACCCCTGATCATTTTTGATGATGCTGATTTAGATTTAGCCGCTGATATTGCCATGATGGCGAATTTTTATAGTTCAGGACAAGTTTGCACTAATGGAACTCGTGTATTTGTACCTGCGTCATTAAAAAAAGCATTTGAAGATAAAATTGCACAACGAGTTGCACGCATTAGAATTGGCTCACCTCTTGATATGGATACGAATTTTGGGCCATTAGTCAGCTTTTCTCATTTGGAAAAAGTCTTGAGTTATATTGAGTTAGGAAAAAATTCAGGCGCTAAATTATTGTGTGGTGGTCATCGCCTAACAGACGGCGATTTTGCTCAAGGTGCCTATGTTGAGCCAACAGTATTTACCGATTGTACTGATGATATGAAAATTGCTCAGGATGAAATATTTGGTCCTGTTATGACAATTTTAAGTTACGAAACGCAAGAAGAAGCTATTTTGCGTGCAAATAATAGTGTTTATGGCTTAGCAGCGGGGATTGTCACTAATAATCTTACTCGAGCACATCAAGTTATACATCAATTAGAAGCAGGGATATGCTGGATAAATACATGGGGTGAATCTGCTGCTGAAATGCCAGTTGGCGGTTACAAACACTCTGGTGTTGGACGTGAAAATGGATTAGTCACATTACAAAGCTATACACAAATCAAATCTATTCAAGTTGAACTTGGGGAGTTTGTATCCGTTTTTTAATTCATCCTTTTTTAATTATAAATGACTGAAACAGAGGAGATAACAATGGTCTATGACTACATTATTATCGGTGCTGGTTCAGCCGGTAACGTTCTTGCTACCCGCTTGACAGAAGATCCTGAAGTTACTGTGCTGCTCCTTGAAGCTGGAGGTCCTGACTACAGGTTCGATTTTCGTACACAAATGCCCGCGGCTTTAGCTTACCCATTACAAGGTAAACGCTATAACTGGGCTTATGAAACTGATCCTGAGCCTCATATGAATAATCGACGCATGGAATGTGGACGAGGTAAAGGCCTTGGTGGCTCATCATTAATTAATGGTATGTGCTATATCCGTGGTAATGCTATGGATTTTGATGAATGGGCTAAATTACCCGGTCTTGAGGATTGGAATTATTTACAATGCTTGCCTTATTTCCGCAAAGCCGAGACTCGTGATATTGGTGCAAATGATTATCATGGTGATAAAGGGCCTGTAAGTGTTACAACGCCTAAATCAGATAATAATGTGCTCTTTCATGCGATGGTTGAAGCAGGTGTGCAAGCAGGGTATCCAAAAACTGATGATTTAAATGGTTATCAGCAAGAAGGCTTTGGTCCTATGGATAGAACGGTGACACCACAAGGTCGCCGTGCAAGTACAGGACGAGGTTATCTTGATCAAGCAAAACAACGCAAAAACTTGACGATAGAAACACATGCAACCACGGATATTATCGAATTTGAAGATAAAAAAGCGGTAGGTGTGCGCTATTTTAAAGGTGATAGTACAACGGCGCTACATGTTAAAGCGAAAAAAGAAGTCCTTCTTTGTGCTGGTGCGATTGCATCACCCCAAATTTTGCAACGTTCTGGCGTGGGGCCTGAAGAGGTATTAGCGGAGTTTAATATCAAACCCGTACATGTACTACCTGGTGTTGGTCAAAACTTGCAAGATCACTTGGAAATGTATTTGCAATATGAATGTAAACAGCCAGTTTCTCTTTATCCTGCCTTAAAATGGTATAACCAACCAAAAATTGGCGCACAATGGTTATTTAAAGGTACTGGGATTGGTGCAAGTAATCAATTTGAAGCAGGTGGTTTTATTCGTTCTAGTGAAAAATTTGCTTGGCCTAATATCCAATTCCATTTTTTACCTGTTGCGATTAACTACAATGGTTCTAATGCGGTTAATGTCCATGGATTCCAAGCTCACGTTGGCTCTATGCGTTCACCAAGTCGAGGTCGTGTAAAACTAACATCTCTAGATCCTCGTCAGCACCCGAGTATCTTATTTAATTACATGTCATCAGAACAAGATTGGGAAGAGTTCCGAGCTGCAATCCGTATCACACGTGAAATTATGTCCCAACCTGCATTAGATGCGTATCGTGGTGAAGAAATTAGCCCAGGTAAACACATCAATAGCGATGAAGAGCTAGATGCCTTTGTGAGAGAGCGAGCAGAAACAGCATTTCATCCTTGTGGCTCTTGCAAAATGGGAACTGATGAAATGGCGGTTGTTGATGGTGAAGGTCGCGTCCATGGCCTTGAAAGCTTAAGAGTTATTGATGCTTCTATTATGCCACAGATAATCACGGGTAACTTAAATGCCACAACAATTATGATTGCTGAAAAACTAGCAGACAAAGTTAGAGGCGTTAAAGCATTACCACAAAGTCAGGCAAAATACTATGTTGCAGGTGATGCACCTGCAAGAAATCATCTTTAATCTAAAACTGACAGAAATATATATATAAGCTATAAAAAGAGGCGCATTAGCGCCTCTTTTTATACCGAGAAGAAAAAAAAGCATTATGATTATTTATATTATTGTGCCTTGTAGTCTCATAAAAAAAGATTTAAATATTCTCATTAAATTCTCTAAATAAAATAGAGATAATTCGCCTATACGATAATGTTAAATAAATCCCAATCCAGTAAGCTTATTTCCTCTCTTTTTCCCTAAATAGACATTTTTATTAAATCATCTATTACATTAATTATTATAAACTGATGACGAAAACGTTTGCATAATATTTTTATATCGATAGAATTCGGCAGATTTTTTTGGCCTGATAAAAGCAAAAAGGGGGTTAAAGTGTCTCAGGACAACAATTATAGCCAGGGCCCAGTGCCCATATCCGCTAGAAAGGGTGGAATAGCGTTAACCTTTGTGATGTTGGGATTAACGTTTTTTTCAGCCAGTATGTGGACTGGCGGCGCACTTGGTACTGGTCTTTCCTTCAATGATTTCTTCCTCGCAGTTCTTATCGGTAATCTTCTTCTTGGTATCTACACCGCATTTCTTGGTTTTATTGGTTCAAAAACAGGTCTTACAACTCATCTCCTAGCTCGTTATTCTTTCGGTATCAAAGGTTCATGGCTCCCTTCATTTTTACTCGGTAGTACTCAAGTTGGTTGGTTTGGTGTTGGTGTGGCAATGTTCGCCATCCCTGTTGGTAAAGCCACAGGTATTGATATCAATTTACTGATAGCGATTTCTGGGGTTTTGATGACTGTCACTGTGTTTTTTGGTATATCCGCACTAACGATTCTCTCCATCATTGCTGTTCCTGCTATTGCTATTCTAGGAAGTTACTCTGTTTATCTCGCTGTTCATGATATGGGTGGACTTTCAACACTAATGGCAGTAAAACCCGTTGAACAACTCGATTTTAATTTAGCACTCGCTATGGTCGTGGGTTCTTTTGTCAGTGCAGGCACGCTAACAGCTGATTTTGTCCGATTTGGTCGAAATCCTAAAATTGCAGTTATTGTAGCAATCATTGCATTTTTCTTAGGTAATACACTGATGTTTGTTTTTGGTGCAGCAGGAGCCGCTTCTTTAGGAATGGCGGATATTTCAGATGTGATGATTGCGCAAGGTTTATTATTACCTGCGATTATAGTGCTTGGTTTAAATATCTGGACAACAAATGATAATGCACTTTATGCCTCAGGATTAGGTTTTGCGAATATTACGGGTTTTTCTAGTAAAAAGCTGTCTGTTATTAATGGCATCATCGGTACGCTTTGCGCGCTATGGCTATATAATAACTTTGTAGGGTGGTTAACCTTTTTATCGGCAGCAATTCCACCTATTGGTGGCATTATCATTGCAGATTATCTGATGAATAGAAAACGTTATAGCAACTTTAACGTTGCCACAATGCAATCAGTCAATTGGGTGGCGCTTTTAGCCGTCGCAATTGGGATAGCAGTAGGGCATTGGTTACCAGGAATTGTTCCTGTTAATGCAGTATTAGGTGGGGCGATTAGCTTTGCTGTATTAAATCCTCTTTTAAATCGTCGTACAGTACAACAAGCGGAGATAAGTCATGTTGGGTAAAAATATAGAACAAATTAATAATACACGCCTTGTTGGAAAAGCAGGTTTATGGCGAATAACGCTAAATAATAACAAAATTAAATCCATTGAACCGCAAGTAGAAGACGGATTTCACCCTGAAGCATTAGATGCACAAGGCGGATTAATTCATGCACCCTTTGTTGAGCCACATATTCATTTAGACACAACTCAAACAGCAGGCCAGCCAAACTGGAATCAATCAGGAACCCTTTTTGAAGGTATTGAACGTTGGGCTGAGCGCAAAGCCTTATTAACGCATGACGACGTAAAACAACGAGCATGGCAAACACTTCAATGGCAGATTGCTAATGGTATTCAACATGTTAGAACTCATGTTGATGTTTCTGATGCATCATTAACGGCACTAAATGCCATGCTTGAAGTAAAAGAAGAA
The DNA here is from genome assembly GCF_001654855.1 of Proteus myxofaciens ATCC 19692. Taxonomy (GTDB): domain Bacteria; phylum Pseudomonadota; class Gammaproteobacteria; order Enterobacterales; family Enterobacteriaceae; genus Proteus; species Proteus myxofaciens. The sequence continues at coordinate 13,973 of NZ_LXEN01000013.1, read as the reverse complement.
ATAAAGCCGTGGATTGATTTACAAATAGTGGCTTTTCCTCAAGAAGGTATTTTATCGTACCCTAATGGTGATGCTTTATTAGAAGAAGCGATGAAATTAGGCGCTGATGCTGTTGGTGCTATTCCTCATTTTGAATTTACTCGTGAATATGGGGTTGAATCGCTTCATAAAACGTTTGCATTAGCACAAAAATATGACCGACTTATTGATGTGCATTGTGATGAAATTGATGATGAACAATCTCGATTTGTTGAAACTGTTGCAGCTTTAGCACATAAGGAAGGAATGGGCGCTCGTGTAACGGCAAGCCATACAACAGCAATGCATTCTTATAATGGCGCTTATACCTCACGATTATTTAGGCTATTAAGAATGTCAGGTATCAATTTTGTTGCGAATCCATTAGTGAATATTCATTTACAAGGTCGCTTTGATACTTACCCTAAACGCCGTGGTATCACACGGGTAAAAGAGATGTTAGAAAGTGGTATTAATGTCTGCTTTGGTCATGATGATGTCTTTGACCCTTGGTATCCATTAGGTACTGCAAATATGTTACAAGTTTTGCATATGGGACTGCATGTTTGCCAATTAATGGGATATGGTCAATTAGATGATGGGCTAAAACTTATCAGTCATAATAGCGCCAAAACATTAGCATTAACAGATTACGGTGTTGAAGTAGGAAATAGTGCAAACTTTATTATTTTACCCTCAGAAAGTGGGTTTGATGCATTACGCCGTCAAGTTCCAGTGCGTTATTCTATTCGCCAAGGTAAAGTTATTGCACTAACCGAGCCTGCAAAAACAGAAATTATGTTAGATAAACCAACAGAAATTACTTATAAATAATTTAAACTTACTTTAATAAGGGATCAGCAAACATTAACTGATCCCTTATTTTTTATCGCCAAATATAATCCCAAAAAACAAAAACGATTACGGGGGTGGCAATCACATCAGCCACAAGAGTAATAGGAGTAATGATAATATTGCTAGCTAAATTACCCGGTTTAAATGCATTATTTTTTTCATAGCTATATAGTTCGACTTTATAACTTTCGTTTAATTTATCTTTTAAGGTTTCTGGCATTGCCATAACTTCTTTTTGAAATACATAACCTTTGATAGGAATTGTTTTTATCCATGAGCTATCATTTGAATGACGAGTTTCTTTAAATCCTAAATCTTTTAATATTTCGGTTTGTTTATCAGTTAGCGTAAAATTTTTACTGATATAAACATGGTAATCTTCTTTAAATTCAATAACATTATCATTTTTTTGAGTAAGTTCTAACCTAATGATGCCTTCAGAATTATCAAATGCTTTCAATGGGATTGTTTTAATTATTTCATTTAATTGCATTAACTCATCGGTACCTTGAGTTAATATATAAATATAATTATCACCTAAGAATCCATATCCTGATTCTGGTAACCGAATAGATACTAGGTTTTCACTATTTTGATTATATTTAATTTTAAGATTTTTATATTCGAAAGCACCGACTATATTATCTTTTAAACTGGCTTGTTTTTTATATTCTGAATCTACAACTGGATGACTATACCAAACAGCACCAGTGACACACCCAGTCGTATTTAAAATAAGTAAGCTTAAAAATAAGAACACTATTTTTTTCATTTTTTATTCTCTAATGGAGTTATTTAATCGCTATAGACTAAACGAGTTGGCTATTTAATGCTATTTTTAATAACGATGATAACGTTATTTTCATATCGAAAATCCAATTTAATAGTGTGCTATTTTAGGTGTTTTTGGAATTTGCTTTTAGTCGCTCAAATAAATTTGAGACTTTTTATCTTAAAATAACCTAGGTTTAAAAATACCCAAATATTGATTTGGGTATTTTTGTCTTGATAAAATTTAGCTATTTTTTCTAATTAGAGTGGCTAATTCTGCCAGTTCTTCATCACTTGCACGTTCAAAATCATGAGAAGATAAAAACCCCGGATATTTATCAAAAAATACTTTTTGCTTATTTTCAATGGGTGACCAATTCGCCATATCACCCGTGCCATGCATTGGGCTGAGTTTACTATGAACATGGTCAACACCAAATCCTTCAAAAAACATACCAGAGCGAGAAACATCAGGGAATGTTTTATCTAAAATTTTGGCGACTTTTTTAGTTGCGATGACTAATAAAGCTAGTGCTTCATCACTGAGATCAAATGCATAACTAGGATAGTGTTTTTTCGGAATAACAACAGTAAAGCCTTTCGTATTTGGGAAAATAGAAAGAAAAGCAAGGTGATGTTCATCTTCCCATATTTTATGACAAGGGGCTTTTCCTGCAACAATTTGACAAAAAATACAGTTATCCATAATAACCTCAAATTATAAGCTGAAAGGTTATATCAACAAAGTTTGCCTAAAAAAGGAAGCGTTATTACAGTAAAAATAGAAAATACTGAGTTTAAAAAGAAGATAACGATAAGAAGATGATTAATAAATAGGCCTTAAGCATCAAAATATGATGTGAATAAGACCTATTTATAGTAAAGCAAATAAAGCTTTTTAAGATTAATAAAACGATTAAAGCAGATTTCTTTCCGCTAAATCGAGCGCGAAATAAGAAAGAATTAAATCAGCGCCGGCACGTTTAATAGAGCCTAATGTTTCCATCACTACGCGGTCTTCATCAATAGCACCCGCCAAAGCAGCAAACTTAATTTGAGCATATTCACCGCTGATTTGGTACGCTGCTAAAGGTAATAAAGTGCGTTCACGAACATCTCGAATAATATCAAGATAAGCGCCAGCAGGTTTAACCATTAACATATCTGCGCCTTCTTGCTCATCAATTAATGATTCACGAATTGCTTCACGACGATTCATTGGATTCATTTGATATGTTTTACGATCGCCAATTAAGCGTGAACCCGCGGCATCACGGAAAGGACCATAAAGAGCAGAAGCAAATTTAGTTGAATAAGAAACGATACCTGTTTCACCAAAGCCCGCTTTATCTAATGCGGCGCGAATGGCCGCAACTTGACCATCCATTGCGGCTGATGGTGCGATAAAATCAGCACCAGCTTGAGCTGCCGCGACGGCTTGAAGTCCTAAATTATGAATAGTTTCATCATTATCTACATGCTCACCATGTAAAACACCACAATGGCCATGTGAAGTATATTCACAAAAACAAGTATCAGACATAACTATCATCTCTGGTACGGTATCTTTACAGATACGAGACATACGAGAAACTAAGCCATCTTGCTTCCATGCATCACTGCCAGTTTCATCAAGATGATGAGAAACACCAAACGTCATAACTGTTTTAATGCCTGCTTTCGCAATACGTTCGATTTCATAAGCAAGACGTTTTTCAGGAATACGAACAACACCTGGCATACTTTTTATTGGTTGATAGTCATCCAGTCCTTCTTCAACAAAAATAGGCAAAGCAAGATCATTTTTACTTAATGTATTTTCTTGAAAAAGGGCGCGCAGGTTTTCAGACTGGCGTAATCTTCTTAATCGCTGGATGGATTGTTGGTTGCTCACAATATCTCCTTTTTATGGCCAGTACTAATAGGAATTTACCCCGCTATTATAACGCTTAAAATAAGCGAGTTGGTAGGGATAATCATGATGGAATAGTGCTAATTAGTTATCAGCCAGAGAAAAAATAATAGAGAACAAAAAAGAGCAGAATGATCTGCTCTTTAGTTATTACACTTATAAGCCGTGTAAATTAAATTACTTTTTGTCGCCATTTAAAGTTGATACCATTTGAACTTTGCAAGCAGCAACAATTTGATTCAGACCATCTTGGAATTCTGCACGTGAACCAATATCTGCTTTCGCATCACGTAAAGAATTAACAACTTCGACTGTACCTTCAGAGAATTGATCTTCAGTCGCATTTAATTTTGCAAAATCGAATTTCTTAGCTTTTAAGGAAGCCAAAGCATCTTTTGCGATTTTTTCAGGTGCGTCTTTAGTATCATAAGCTTTAATTGAGATATCTTTAAAAGTACCGCAATAATCATCCGCCATTTTGTTTGCATTAGTGTTTGCAAAGGCAAAGGCTGGAACTAATAGCAAAGATAAAAGAAGTGGTTTCATTATAAGCCTCATTGGTTTATTTTAGTAAATACTCTACGAGTGTAACATATAAACCCCAGGGGCGTTAAATAAGAATAAGTGTAAAAGTAAGGAATAAATAAATTTAATGAAATAATGTTAATATGAATTAACATTATGATATCTATCGTTATCAATGGGTGATTTATTTATAAATATTTAATATTTCACGTTATAATAACCTTATTTGAAATAGCTAAAATAAGCTATCCTTCTATGCGATTTCATGAATATAACAGATTCAAAGACATGCATAACAAAAATAATAATAATTAAATATAATAAATTTTTCTATAATCCATTGTTTTGAAATGATTTAATCTGATGGGGTTTATTGCCGATATTTTCATGTTGAAACCCAATTAATAGAATTATTCTCGTAGGCGTTTTATCATCATCGTTAAAAGTAATGATTTTTTGAGCTAGGAATAAATAAAAATAATAATAGAATTTATCAATCAGAAAGAGATTAAAACAAATTAGTTTTTTTAGAAAAAAATCCCCTCCATAAAAGTAGAGGGGTAGCTAAATGAATAAAGAATGGTTTATTTCGAAATAGAGTATATAGTTGTTTATAATATAATTCTTATCTATTTGTGCAGCACAAAATGATGAGAGAATAGAATAAAATTATGAACAATAATAGTGATAACTACGTATCCGAAAATAATCAATTTTATTGGCGATAAGCGGTTGTTATTTGTTCTAATGTAGTGCGAAAAGTTTCCGCTTTTTTCTCATCTTCTACTTCAGAAATAGCGCGTTCAATATTTAAAATAACACGACCCGCATCAGCCTGACCTAATGCTTTCAATATATAAGTTACAAACGTTTTTAAACAAGCAACTTCTTCAGCTAGCGTTTCTACGTCTGCTTCTGTTTTAAACTTCTCGTTCATCGTCATTCTCCTTCATACTTTTTTGATATAGTTAAATTGATTTTCATAAATAGGATAGCATTCTCTAGCCTTGGTATGAATAGGTGTAATAATAACAAAGTTACAGGCTGATTAATTAACGCATAGTTGAAAAAGGAAAGAATGATGAATGATGAAAGCTTATTACTAGCGATAAAACAATTCCCTACACTTTCTCAACGTAAAACAGGCAATACTCACAAAGGTACTTTTGGTACTTTAGCGATTATCGGCAGTGCAGAAAGTATGAGTGGCGCTATTGTTCTTGCTGGAAAAAGTGCATTAAAAGCAGGGTGTGGAAAAGTCTTTCTAGGTTTTGCTCAATCTCACTTACCCGTTCCTTTTATCGATAGTGCGCCTGAACTAATGTTACAAACCGCTTCTTCTCTTTTAAATCAAAATAATTTGACAGCATGGGCTATAGGATGTGGCTTAGGATTATCTGCAAATTCAGAAAAAATATTATTATCACTTTTAGCAAAAATTGATAGTAATACACCTTATGTCTTTGATGCTGATGCACTCGTATTAATTGCAAAAAATAAAGTTAAATTACAGAAGAACTGTGTTTTAACGCCACATCCTAAAGAAGCTTCTATTTTACTAAATTGCTCAGTAAGTCAGATCCAAAATAATAGAGAGCAGTCAGCGCTAAAAATTGCACAGCAATACCAGTGTTGGACGATAATTAAAGGTCAGCATACGATTATTGCTTCACCAATGGGTGATATTTCAATCAATAAAACTGGAAATAGTGGATTATCAACGGCAGGCAGTGGTGATGTTTTAACTGGGGTTATGGCAAGTTTTTTAGCACAAGGCATTCCAATGTCAGAGTCGGTAAAAAGTGCAGTTTGGATACATGGAATGGCCGCCGATATATTACTAGAAAAAGGGATTGGTCCTATTGGATTAACAGCATCAGAATTAATTGATGTAATTCGCGCTATTCGCAATCGAATAAACAAAATAAAACAAACTCACGGGATTGATTAGCGCATGATTAAGTAAAAAATACTATTTTTTGGTTCTACGTATTAAAGATTGATGAGGCTGAATCTTACACTTAGATTATGTTTAGTTGGTACACTCACAGTAATCTTTCGATTATTGTTGTAGTATAAAATTATTGTATGAAACGATTGTCAAAGAGTACGTATTTAGGCGAATGGAGAACAAAAAGGAGTTATTATGTATAAAACAATTTTAGTACCTATTGATATTGTAGAAGAAGAGTTAACCAGTAAAGCGGTAAGACATGCTGTTTATTTAGCAAAAGAAACAGGAGCTAATCTACATTTAATTCATGTTCTTCCTATCTCTTCTGCCATTATTAATGCTTATTCTTTGGGATATCCTGAAATAAAAGATAAAGCGACAGTAAAAGCAGAAAACGATATGCAAATGCTAGTCGATTCGATTGATCTCCCAGCTGAAAAAGTGGCTTATACAGTAACATTTGGCTCTCCTCGTGATGAAATTTTAGCAACAGCTAAAGATATCAATGCAGATTTAATCGTAATTGGTTCACGTAGACCAAATATTAGTACACACCTACTTGGTTCAACCGCTGCTGGTGTTGTTCGTTATGCTGATTATTCTGTTCTAGTAGTTCGTTGATTTATTTATAAATATGCTATGAGAATGCTTATAGCATATTTTTTTATCTTCATTTTAAGAAATTTTTTAATAAATAGCTTAAGTAAACAGGTATAGAGTGAATAGGAATGGAAAAATTCACGCAAGAACTTTTGCGCATTGATCATTTTATTCTGCGTATATTACGCTACTATGTAATAGGTACGGTGTTCTTCTTTTTAGGATTACTGCCAGGAATTCTTGGCTTTTATTTAATTGAAGGTCATTCTCTATTGGAATCTTCATTGAATGCATTATCAATGCTAAGTGGGCAACCAGTAGAGCCAGCACCGGCAACCCCAGTTGGACGCTTTTTTATTGCAATCTATGGTCTGTTTCTTCAATGTGTTTTTATTTTATCGATAGGATTAGTGTTAACACCATTTATTCATCGGCAATTACACAAATGGCACCTTGAAGAATAAACCTATTTTATTACGTAACAGCTACAATAATAAGCAGTTATTCTTTGATAATAAGGAGTTGCTATGTACAACACAATTCTTGTTCCTGTTGATATTGAAGAAGATGAATTAACCCAAAAAGCCCTAAAACATGCTGTTTATATAGCAAAACTTGAAGGTGCTAAGTTGCATTTATTCCATGCTATTCCTGATATATCGCGGTTTTCAATTAGCTATAGCTACCATAACGATATAATAAATTCATTTGCTAACAAAGCGATTGAACGAGCACAAGAACAACTGCAAGAATTAATCAACTCTGTTGATTTACCTAAAGATAAAATTGAATATTCAGCATCATTTGGGTCAACAAGAGATAAAGTTTTAGAACTTGCAGATAAAATTAAGGCAGATTTAATTATAGTAGGTTCACGACGTCCTAGTATTTCTACACATTTGTTAGGTTCAAATGCGGCAGGTATTGTTTCTTATGCTAAACAATCTGTTTTAGTTGTTCGTTAATATTTACAATATATAAAACCTCTAAATTTATATTTAGAGGTTTTTTTATCTTAAATAAACAGTGATTGTTTTTATGCCTATCAAGATTTTACCTAACCTGCTGATTCTAAGTGATTATTTTTTATTGTTAAATATTTTTGACTCAATAAATCTCAATATTGATGGCATATCTACATGATCAGTTGCTTAATAATGCGATTTTTATTTGAGAATAATTATTACTATTGATTGAACATAATCGCTATTCTAAAGTAGCTGTACAAGTTCTATGGAAGGCATGAAAGCAGTAAGACGTTGGTTAAAAGAAGGTAAAGCATTTTTAACGCAATATTGTACTGGCATGATCATGACTGTTAATACACAAACAAATGATAAAGAAAAGCTAGTACAAATGTCTTCACCTATTTCTACAGTCTATGGCACACAAGTCTTGGTTGAAGAGACACTTAATGATGCTTATAGCAAAGCAAATATATTGTTAAAAAATTAAATGTCACAATAAAATAAATAATTAGATAATATGCTGGAAAAATCTTTTAAAAGCATCGATATACGTCGGTGCTTTTTTTATTTTTCACTATTTCTTTCTTGGAGTGAAATTTGTATACGATCAAGATGATAGAGAAAAAACAGCGTTATACTGATAAACTCATTATCAAAGACAACCCATTTTGATTAATACTAAGGCGTAGTATGGATATTGAAATAGTGGAGCAAGAGGATATTACTTCAAAAGAAAAACAGCGTGAAATAACCAAGCTGTGCATTCAAACCTCTTTATTGCTACTTCAACATGGAGCAGAAAGTATGCTAGTAGAGCAACTTTCAACCCGATTAGGACTTGCTCTAGGTGTTTCTCAAGTTGAAAGTGCTATTTCGGCTAACGCTGTCGTCCTAACCACTATCGTAAATGGTCATTGCCAAACATCTACAAGAAAGATTGTCGATCGTGGTATTAATATGCATGTTGTTACAGAAGTACAGCATATTGTTATTATGGTTGAGCATCATCTTATCGATATTGAAGATGTTAAGAAACGCTTTGCGCATATTAAACCTTTACGTTATCCCCGCTGGGCAATTATTTTTATGGTTGCGCTTTCTTGTGGCTGCTTTTCAAAATTAAATGGCGGAAATTGGGATGGGTTTTTAGTTTCAGCGATTGGTGGGGGATTTGGGATGTTTATTCGGCAAATATTAACTCGCCGACAAATAAATCCGTTAATTAATTTCTGTATTACTGCGTTTGCTGCGACTTCTGTTTCCGGTTTTTTACTTAAAATTCCTTATTTTCAAACAACCGCAACTATTTCAATGGCCGCGAGTGTTTTATTATTAGTGCCCGGATTTCCTTTAATTAATGCAGTTGCAGATATGTTTAAAGGGCATGTTAATACGGGATTAGCGCGTTGGGCAATGGCGACGATGTTAACACTAGCAACATGTTTAGGCGTTATTTTAGCAATGGCAGTATGGGAGCTAAGAGATTGGGCATAATCAGCATTATTATTACATTAATTGAAGACATGATTTTAGCGTCTATTCCCGCTGTTGGCTTTGCCATGGTATTTAATGTACCAATGCGTGCATTAAAATATTGTGCGTTATTAGGTGCTATTGGTCATTGCTCACGTACTATTATGGTTATGAGTGGTATGAATATTGAGTGGGCAAGCTTTTGTGCCGCGATTTTAGTTGGCTATATTGGTATTCAATGGTCACGATGGTGGCTTGCTCATCCTAAGGTATTTACTGTCGCCGCTATTATTCCCATGTTTCCGGGTATTAATGCCTATATTGCGATGATCTCTGTAGTAAAATTAACCCAACAAGGCTATAGCGAAGAAATTTTTGAAGTATTAGTAACTAACTTTCTTAAAGCTTCTTTTATTGTAGGGGCGCTTTCTATTGGATTATCGTTACCCGGATTATGGCTATATCGCAAGCGCCCAAGTGTGTGATCTACACTGCTTGTTGTACTGAATTAAGCGTGATATCTAATTCGTTTTTATCTGAAATGATAATTTGAATACGTAACTGATTTTCTGATTCTAAACTAGCATGCGCTTTAACATCTTCGTTATGTGCGTATTTTTTGGTGATTTTTATCAAATCTTCCATTAAATTCAACATATCTTCATTCATGTTTTAATCCCTTAAATTTATTCATTCTTTCAACCTTAACAAATCTCTTTGAGCTCAATAGCATGAATAACGCCTTTCTCTATTACTTTTAGATCTTATTATTATTCTTTTTCGTTGAAATTAAGAAAGAAAACCATCCAAAATGAATTTAAAAAGGGTAAAATTGACGAGAATAACAATAAGATTATCAGTCAGTTATTAATTAGTCATTTTATTCGGATTTATAAAAAATAGAGTAAGGCAGATACTACTTTGAGAAAAATATTACACTACATTACCTTATCGCTGGGCTTATTTCTTATTGCGACAAATAGTTACGCACAAGCACCCAGTAATTTTTCTAAAGCAAAAGAGATAGCAAAAGAACGTATCTATTACGATCAAAATACACATTCACAAGGAACAATTTATTGTGGATGTGATTGGGAATGGGTGGGTAAATCGGGTGGTCGAGTTGATTTATCGAGCTGTGGTTATCAAGTTCGAACACAGCCAAATAGAGCTATTCGCATAGAATGGGAGCATATTGTTCCTGCTTGGGTTTTTGGTCATCAACGTCAATGTTGGCAAAATGGCGGACGTGCTAATTGTGTTAAAAATGATCCTATTTTTGGTAAGATAGAGGCTGATTTACATAATTTAGCGCCTTCAATTGGTGAAGTTAACGGTGATCGCAGTAATTTTAGTTATGGACAACTCTCTACTCAAGCGCCTTATCAATATGGGCAGTGTCGTAGTCGTGTTGATTTTTCATCACGTACTTTTGAACCTCGTAATGAAGCAAAAGGGCAAGTTGCTAGAGTCTATTTTTATTTACACGATCGCTATAATCTTTCTATGTCACGACAACAGCAACAGCTATTAATGGCGTGGGATAATGCTTATCCACCGTCAACATGGGAAATTGAAAGAGACAACCGTATTGCCAATATTGTTGGGCATCACAATCCGTTTGTGACAGGGCAAGTGAAGTGGCAGTTAGGTCATAAAAATAGTGGTGCAGGATTATCTGCAACAAATAATGCTGTTATAAATAAGCCAAGTACTGAAATATCCTCAAAGCCATCTACTCGCGTTTCAGCTGGGAACACAGCAATTAAAGGAAATGTGAATAGTAAAATTTATCATTTCACTCATTGTTCAGGTTATAAAACAATGTCTAATAAAAATGCGGTTTATTTTGCTACTGAAAATGACGCAAAAAACGCAGGTTATCGACCTGCGAATAATTGTAAGTTACCTTAATTCTTGTCTTTCTAATTTATAACCAACGACGCACGTGGCGACAATATTGTTGCCACGCTTGCCCAAATTGTTGACTCAATATCTTTTCTTCATGAGCAATTGTATATCTGTCAGTAATTAAATAAAAAGCAACGGCTGCACCTAAAAACCCCCAGTTACCAAAAATAAAAAATAAACCAATACTGATATCTAGGAATCCTAAATATATTGGATTACGACTCATTTTATAAGGACCATTAGTAATTAACTGTGTCGGTATATGATTGGGATTAGGTGAGGTTTTGAGTTTAATAAAAAAGAATAGACAATAAAATAGCCAAATGCCTGAGGTGATAACAGTGAATAAGCCTAAATAGAAAAAGAAGCCAGTATGTATAGGTGAGGAATGTAATTCAAATCCAATAAAAGGAATTAGGTTAATTAATAACCAATAAATAAGTGGTAAACGTAAAAGCTTCATGTTTTGCTCATCCTATCGTGTGTTGATTATTTAAAGATTACCTCTAATTCTTGATAAAATATAAGATCCTTGTAAAAAAAGTTATTTTGTCATTATACTGTCATAGAGCTTCGTTAATTTTCTCTATAACACGATGATGAGGAATTTGAATGCTAGAAGCAAAAAAATTATTTCATAGCCAACAAAAAACCGGCGACAACCGCTCATTAATAATTAATGTTCTGGATTGTAGTCGGTTTTTTGTTTCTATATCTAATAACTTTAAAATACCTAAAAGAGTCTGAAGGGGGCTCACCTTATTTTCTAATGGAGTACAGATTGATGTCGATAAATTATTAATGACTGACAAGGGTAAATGCCATTATGAGTAGACAAAAATCAGCAACACGCTTACGCAAAGAAAATAAACGTACATTACGTAAAGAACAACGTAATTCAGCCCATCGAGATAATATTATGGTACTACCGGGATTTAGCGATATAAATACCATAGGCATGGCAAGAGAAAAACGAGATGAAAAAGCACTTTCGCCTCGTAATGAAGCACAACGTCAATACATGAATGCCATCTCACACCAGCATCTTATTTTCGCAACTGGAGAAGCTGGATGTGGTAAAACCTTTATTAGCGCGGCAATGGCAGCTGATGCTCTTATTAATAAAGAAATAGAGAAAATAATCGTTACTCGTCCTGTATTACAAGCTGATGAAGATTTAGGATTTTTGCCTGGTGATATTGCCGAAAAATTTGCACCTTATTTTCGTCCTGTTTATGACGTGCTGGTGAAACGTTTAGGTGCCTCTTTCCTACAATACTGTTTGCGACCTGAAATAGGAAAAGTTGAAATTGCACCTTTCGCTTATATGCGAGGACGCACATTTGAAAATGCATTTGTTATTTTAGATGAAGCGCAAAATGTGACCGTAAATCAAATGAAAATGTTTTTAACTCGAATGGGTGAAAACGTTACTGTGATTGTTAATGGCGATATTACGCAATGTGATTTACCCGCTAATGTTAATTCAGGATTAGCTGATGCATTAACGCGATTTGATGCAAACAAACAAGTAGGCGTTATTAAATTTGCAGAAGATGATTGTGTACGTTCAGCTTTATGCCAGCATGTATTGGCTGCATATCATAATTAATTAAGTGAAAAATGAAATAAAACGTGGAACACCTAAAAGAAAGGCTGCATATTGAAGAAACATTCATATGCAGCCTTGTACAGCCAACACAGTATCTTTGCGATTATAAGAATAATAATTTTTAGCTTACGTCTTCATTATCCATTACATGATGACGCTCTGCATGATAACCTTCTTCATCATAGCCGAAACGCCAATAAGGAATTGCGTAAATTTGGCTACGATCATAACCTTTATCGCGACGAATATAACGTCTTAAAGCACGAATAATTTTATCTTCACCCGCAATCCAGAATGCAGCATTTTCTTTTGATAAAGTCCAAGACATAAATTCGTTAATTAGATTATCAGTTTGTTCTTCAACAGAACCAATTAACCAAATAATCTCTAAATTTTTTGGCGCATTTATTTGCTGTTTATCTGAATTATGTTCAACACGAATAACTACTTTACCTTGAACATCCGCTTTCATGGTTTCAACCAAAGCCATTAATGCGGGTAGGGAGCTAGGATCGGCTGCCATATAATAATGCGAAGCTGGCGCAATAAGTGGATCAGGACCACCAGGATTAGTTATTCCAATATAATCGCCCACTTTTGCATTCATGGCGAAATTAATGGCAGGGCCTGCATCTTCATGAACAGCAAACTCAATATCAATTTCTTTTTGTTCAGGGCGAATAGCACGGACACTATAAGTACGTACAATAGCTCTAGGTTCATTTTCAGGCCAAACAGGACCTTTTTCAGAAAAAGAAGGAATAGTTGGTTTTATTTGACCTTCAACGGGTAAAAATATTTTTAAATGAGCACCACCCGTATTATCAGGATAAGTATGCAAATCATCACTTGTAAATGTGATTGAACGCATACCTGGTGTGACATCAGTAATACGTTTTACTTGGATCAAGCGAGGAGGCGCAGGACGATAGATGTTCTTTTCTTTAGGGGTCTCTTTATTACTCACGTTCTTTTACCCAATTCATTTAACCGATTTAATTAGATAGATATTATCATTTATAATCAATAATGATAGTCATTATCAATAGTAACTGTGATTTAGATCGAAATAAACAAAAAACAGAGTGTGAAGCAAGCAATAGTCTATCTATTCAAATAGTAACCTATTGATTTTATAGTACGAGTTAAGTATAACCACGTAAACGATTTTAGTGTATTCTTAATTAGACTATAATTGAGAATAAAATATAATATTAAGCTTATTTATCATGATTAAATTTAAAAAAATAAAGAATTATATTTTAATCCAATTAAATAAAAGTTAATGTAATATATAATTTATTGGTAAATTAAAAATTATTACTATTAATAAGTTAATAGATATTATAAATTAATTTATAGTTATTAATGAAG
>NZ_LXEN01000012.1 GCF_001654855.1 Proteus myxofaciens ATCC 19692 | reverse complement strand
TATTAAATAATAAAATAATTTATCTAAACGTTTCGTTATTAATAAACTCAATGTTTAATTTGACTTAAGTCACGTAAATAAAAAAATAATTAAATTACTCTTTTTAGTTTTATAAATATGTTTAATATCAGAAGCGCTAGAGTTCTGTTTAGTATTCTTTAGTTAATGATGGCAATAATAGACGCTTATTTTTGCTAAATAGATGCTTATCTCTTCTGGGGTTATATATGTTTAAAAATAAACTCTCACTGCCATTATTATCAGTGGCTATTCTATCAACATCCGCATTTGCAATAACAAATAGTGCAGGTGGAATTATTTCTTTTTCTGGTGCCATTAGTGATACTACTTGCACAATTAATGGGGGGAATAGCGCTGATTTTTCTATTCTATTAGATCCTATTTCAATAACAGATGCAGGAACTACAGCAAATACGGTTATTACTAAAAACCAAAAGGAGTTTACATTACGCTTTTCTGATTGTGCTCCAGCATCAACAACTAGTGGCGCTAATTTAAAAGTACATTTCTCATCAGCAAATAGTATTTCCACTAGCGGATTATATTTAGTGAATGATACTGTTAATGAAAATGATCCTACTGTAGCTAAAAACGTCGGTTTTAGCTTATCAACAATAGCGGCTCCAACCGTCGCTATTCCATTAAATTCTACATTTGATACAGGAATTAAAGGTGATAAAACTGCACCTGATTCTGACACATTACGTTTAATAGCAAGTTATTATAAAACGAATGCCGCAGCAGCCAAACCAGGTGCTGTACATTCTAACGTTATCTATACTGTTTCTTATTTATAATATTAAAAACTAGGCTCGAAATGAGCCTGGTTTTTAGGAAAAATATAGTGAAAAAACGAATAATACTCTTAATTTCTTTTTTATTACCTATGAGCCTATCGGCAAATGTTGTGATTAATGGAACACGCGTTATTTATAACGAAGGAGTTGAAAGTGTTAATGTGCAATTGGCTAACAACGGTAATTTGGCTTCATTAACACAAAATTGGATAGATGATGGTGATATAGATTCGACACCGGAAAGTGCACATTCTCCATTTTATGTTTATCCACCTATTGTTAAAATATTAGCAGGTCAAGGACAAACATTAAAAATAAAAAAAGCAGATGAAAATATAAAAAATAATATTGAAAGCGTATATTACTTAAATATTTTAGATATCCCTGAAAATCTGGAGGCTCTACAAGGAAAAACATATTTACAATTAGTGATGAAATCAAGAATTAAAATATTTTATAGACCTAAAAGTTTAATTGGTCAGCCAGAAACAATTTATGAAAAAATTAATTATCTACGAAATGGCGATAATATTACAGTAAAGAATAATTCACAGTACCATTTTACAATTGCATCAATTTCATCAGATAACGTGCCAAAGACAATACTCGCTGAGTCAGAAATGATCTCACCTTTATCTTCTCGTGAATTACCTTTAATTAATAAATTAATAGGTAATAAGATATTAGTCATTTATGTTGATGACTTTGGTGTATTTAAAACTCAGCATATCGAATTATAATTCTTAATAGAAGAAAATATCTACGTGAATAATCCAAAATACGTTTTATCGCTCATTATAGGAATACAATTTTATACTCAAAATCTGTATGCAGAAGAGTTTGATACTTCATTACTCGTAGGTAGATCAAAAAATGGCGATATTTCACGCTTTTATATAGATGAAAAAATACCCAAAGGAGAGCAACTGGTTGATGTCTATGTAAATCAAGCATGGAAAGGGCAATTTATAATTAATGTTATTAACGATAAAGGTGAAATAAGTTTACCTGCTGATGATGTGAAAAGTTTAGGATTAAATCTCTCTTTTTTGGCTAAACAAAAAATAGACATAGAGAAGCCCGTATTGGTGGGTGAGCTGGCTTACGGTGTGACATCTGAGTTAGATATTACTCAATTAAGATTAAATATTAGTGCACCACAAATTGCTATTAAGCAATCCGAAAGTGGTTATGTTAATCCTCGGTATTGGCAAAGTGGAATATCCGCGCTGATATTGTCTTATAATTTAAATTACTATAACTATAAAGCTAAGGCAGGTTCTAAAAACAATAATGAAAATTTTTTTGCCAATTTGAATTCTGGTATTAACTTAGGCGCATGGCAATTTAGAGATGAATCGAACTATGCTTATTACTCTCATGGAAGAAGCCAGTGGAAAAATAATACGCGCTATGTATATAAAGCATTTAGTGAAATTACATCAGGTCTTACTATAGGGGATTTTTATACACCTGCGGCTCTTTTTTCGAGTATTCCATTTCGTGGTGCATCCCTTGCCAGTGAAATTAGTATGCTTCCCAATTCAAGTCAAGGATTTGCACCAATTATTCGCGGTGTAGCACAAACGAATGCATTAGTCAGTGTGTATCAAAATGAACATATTGTATTTCAAGAAAATGTGCCACCAGGTGAGTTTTCATTTAATGATATTCAGCCTACTGCGGGTGGTGGTGATCTTCTTGTCGTTATTCAAGAGGCAGATGGGCGACGTGAATCATTTACCGTACCGTTTTCAGCTGTACCCGATATGCTTAAAGAAGGTGTATCACGTTATAACCTGATTGTGGGCCAATCTAAAATCAGTAATACACAATATCAACCTAGATTTGCACAAGGCGAATTCCATTATGGCGTCAATAATCTAGTCACACTTTATACCGGTGGTGTGATAAGCAAAGATTATTATTCTATGCTGATAGGGAGTGGTTGGAATTTTAAAATAGGGGCTATCTCTGCTGATATTACACATGCAAATGCAAATTTAGATGGTGGAAATAAATCAGGACAAAGTTTTCGCTTAGCTTATAGTAAATATATGAATGCAACGTTAACTAATCTGACGTTAGCCGCCTATCGATATTCTACCCGAGATTACTATAGCTTTGTTGATACGATATATTCTCATGATAATTACAGTGCATGGAAAGAATACCAGCAGGTTTTAGCGAAGGAGCAAGGAAATAATAATGCAATTTCAGAATTAGATTTAACCACATTTGATGCTCTACGCGGTTCACGAGCGAAAAATACCTTTACGATAAATTTAAATCAACATCTAGGTGATAACCGAGGCGTTATTTTCTTATCAGGAACGCATCGGAACTATTGGAATACAGAGGGTAGTAATCGTGAATATCAATTGGGTTATTCCAATAACTATAAAGAAATTACCTACAATTTTTCTGTATCCAAATTAAGAAATTTAGATAACCAAGAAGAAACACGTTATTACGTAAATATAAGTGTACCTATCTCTATTTTTGATAAACGTACCAATATTAATACTGCACTCTATTATAGGGATTCACATTATCAGCAGACCACGTTAAGTATGAGTGGTGTTGCTGGAAAAGATGATCTGATTAATTACACATTAACGGGTTCTAATGAAACGGGTGGTAATAATTTAGCGGGTGCTAATGTTAGTTATCATCATCCTTATAGCACTCTATCTGCTTCTTACAGTGAGTCTAATGATTATAGACAAGGTGGTTTAGGTACTAGAGGGACAATGGTGGCTATTCCTCATCATATTGTATTTTCTGGTGATACAGGAAAAACATACACTGTTATTAATGCGCCAATGGCGAATAATATGATGGTTAATGGAAATAAAGCCACATTAACAAATCAGCAAGGTGTTGTCTTACTAACAAATACCACACCATATAGAACTAATTCATATACGTTGACTAATACAGAACATAATTCAAATGCAGAAATAATAGGAAACATTGCACATGTCACGCCTTATTTAGGTGCCGTGAATTATCTAACATTAGAAACGGACCAAAGAAAAACATTTATTATTCGAGCTTCATTAGATAAAGGTGAAAGTTTACCTTTTGGTACTGAAGTGCTAAATGAAGAAGAATACGCTATTGGTTATGTAGGGCAATCGAGTATGCTTTATTTAAAAAGCGATAAACTCCCATCTTTAATACATATCAAACTTAATTTACCTCATAAATCACAATGCACCATAAAAAAATTAATCGATACGATGGAAATAAATCGTAATATCTGTCGATAAGGAAACTTATTATGAAATCAGTGCTTTTTTTATCGCTACTTTTATCCAGTGTATTAAGTCAACATGCAACCGCTGCCTGTAAGCCTGATAGTACAATAACCGCACCTAATATTAATTTTGATTTATCGGCAGATTTAAATAGTGTTTCAACGACAACAACACGCTCCAGTAGAACGATATTTCCAGGCACCTTTAAATGTACTGCTCGTGGATTATTATTTCCCAACACCGTAGGGCTTGCTTCACCGTTTTCGGATAATAGAATTGGAACGATAGGGTTTAATGGAGGTAAGCAATTTATTGCAGTAACATTAACATCATTAGAAAAAGACAGAGTTACTAATATTGATGCTGGTACTCATCCAGCTTCAGATTTAGATACTAACTTTACTTTAAAATTTACCTTGGTAAGTAATAAACCTTCATCTAATTATACCGAGGTAAGCGGTAATACTGCGGTAATATCGCCTCTTATTTTAGCCTCTGATGCATCTAGCCTTGGAATTATAAAATGGTTGCTTGATATTGTTATTAAGTTAGTACAGTTTTTATTAACTTGGCAGTGGCCTGTTGATCAAAATGATATTTTTTTGCAGCCCATGCAAATCACCTATAACCCGATAATGACCACGTGTAATTTTTCTAATGCGGGGCTATTGGTAAATTTACCTTTAATTAGTTTAAAAGAGGCTAAAACAGTTAATAAAGCAGGTTATACGCCTTTTACTTTAAGTTTTACTTGCCAAGATTTTTTAAGTGATTCTAGAGCCTCTCGTGATATTGCGTTCTTTTTATCAAGCCAAAATTTACTCGCGAGTGATAAGAGTGTATTAACAAATAGTAATACTCAAGGGGCTAAAGGTGTCGGATTTAGGCTAGAAAAAACGAATAATACTAATGTGCCACTTATCTTTTCTGACAGTATTAGTGCCCAAGGCAATGCAACAACAATATTTAGTGCTACAAAAGGTACCACTATGTCGCCTTTATTTTCAATCAATATGGCTGCTTATTATTATCCTTATAACGTGAATGCAGTGACACAAGGAAAAATAGAAAGTACTGCAACCGTTGTTATGTCCTATAATTAAAGGGTAGTAAAAATGAAAAAAACACTATTATTATTGAGTGCTTTTTTATTGATATTCGTTGTGTGCCATAGTAATGCAAGTGTGGTTTTAGAAAGAACGCGGATTATCTTTCCTGCTAATAAACAAAGTATTTCACTGCAACTTTTTAATGATAGTGAACAATCAACGTTAATTCAAAGTTGGATTGATGAAGGTGATATTTCTTCAACGCCAGAAACAACAATGGCACCTTTTATTGTGATGCCACCAATAAATAAAATAGGGGCACAAGGGGGAATGGAATTAAAACTTCGACAACTTGATAATACTTTGCCTAATGATAGAGAATCTATTTTTTATTTAAATGTATTAGATATTGCACCTAAACCAAAAAATAATAGCAATAACAATACGTTGCAATTAGCATTACAAACACGTATTAAACTTTTTTATCGGCCTATACAGCTTGATGGTAATGCAAACACAGTTTTCCAATCTATTCAAATAACAAAAAATAAACAATACTTAGAGATTACTAATCCAACGGGTTATTTCTTTAATATATCCAAACTCTATTTAAATAATAATAAAGATAAGCCTTTATTAGATGTATTGATGATTGCGCCTTTTACAAAGAAACAAATTGAGTACTCCTCATTCTCTATTGATAGAGAGTCTATTTTAACTATTGTTTATATTGATGATGATGGGAATTATATTCAAGGAAGCAAAACTATTAATCTTTAAAAATAATAAGAGCTGACAAATTATCAGCCCTTATTTTATTATTTTACTTTCATTCCAGCCGCTGTCATCAATAGTCTAAATAGAGAAGAAACAGCGAATAAAGCAATAACACTACAAAACCAAATCGTGATTAACCAACCCCACTTTTTTAGTAAAGAGGGTTTTTGTTCAGTTGGTAAATCAGTGATAGCCTTCTTCATAATGTGTTTTTCCTCTGAAAACGTAGTAACTCCAGAATGTATAAACGAGAATAATAGGAATAATAAACAGGGCACCTACTAGCATAAAACCTTGGCTTTTAGCTGGGGCTGATGCCTCAACAAAGCTTATTGAAGGTGGAATAATGTTAGGCCAAATACTGATCCCTAATCCGGCAAAACCTAAAAATACAATGGCTAAAGCGCCAAAAAAAGGAAGGTAATGACCTTTTTTCTTTACAGAGCGGATAATTAACCATGCGCTATATAGCACTAATAAAGGGACAGGCGCAAAAAGAATAATATTAGGTAATGAGAACCAACGGCGTGCAATTGCAGGTTGTGCAAAAGGTGTCCATATACTAATAATAGCGATGATGGCTAACATAACCAATGTTAAAGGAATTGCCACTTTATATAAGCTTTTTTGCAAATGACCTGTTGTTTTCATAATTAACCAACCACAGCCCAATAATGAATAGGCGACAACTAATCCTAATCCACAAAATAATGGGAATGGAGTTAACCAATCTAAATAACTACCTGCAAAAGTGCGATTAACAACAGGTAAACCCTGAATAACACTGCCGACAACAATACCTTGTGTAAAGGTAGCTAAGACTGAACCTGTAATAAAGGCCTTATCCCAAAAAGATTTATGATTGTCATCGGCTTTAAAGCGAAACTCAAAAGCAACGCCACGAAAGATAAGTGCGACTAGCATGAGTGTTAATGGCATTGCTAAGGCATCAAGTATTACTGAATAAGCAAGAGGAAATGCACCAAATAATGCAGCACCGCCTAATACTAACCATGTTTCATTACCATCCCATACAGGTGCTACTGTATTCATCATTAAATCACGATCTTCTCTTTGTTTAATAAAGGGGTAGAGCATACCTATACCAAGATCGAAACCATCCATCACAATATACATTAAAGTACTAAAAACGATGATGATGAACCAAATAACGGGTAAATCAATTCCCATGTTGCACCTCCTGTGTACCTTTACGGATAAGCTTTAACATATAGGCATAGCCGATACCGAATACAGAGCCATAGACAATTAGGAATATCAGCAAACTAATGCTCATATGCATTTCACCATGCGCTGAAACAGCATCTTTTGTTCGCTGTATTCCATAAACGACCCAAGGCTGACGTCCTACTTCTGTTGTGAACCAACCTGCAAGGATGGCTATTAGGCCTGAAGGTGCCATTAATAGAGTGAATCGTAAAAAAGCTTTAGATTGATATAATCTCTTTTTATAACGTAGCCATGTCCCCCATATACCCACTAAAATCATCAGCATGCCAAGACCAACCATAATGCGAAATGACCAGAAAACAATCGTCGAATTCGGTCTATCATCTTTGGCAAATTCATTAAGTGCAGGAACTTGTTTTTCTAAGCTATGAGTAAGAATTAAGCTACCAAGATAAGGGATTTCAAGCGCGTATTTTGTTTTTTCTGCTTGCATATCAGGAATACCAAATAAAATTAAGGGTGTTGGTTCTCCTGAGCTATTATCCCAATGTCCTTCTATTGCAGCGATTTTAGCAGGCTGGTGTTTTAGGGTATTTAAACCATGAACATCACCAATCATGGCTTGAATCGGTGCAAGAATAAGGATCATCCATAAAGACATGGAGAGCATTTTCTTCATTGCTGATGAGGTATTTCCTTTAAGTAAATGCCAAGCCGCAGAAGCACCAATAAAAAAGGCAGATGCAAGGAATGCGGCAACACCCATATGTGCTAATCGATAAGGAAATGAGGGATTAAAAATAACGGCAAGCCAATCAATAGGAACTACTTGGTTATTGATAATTTCAAAGCCTTGCGGTGTTTGCATCCAGCTATTAGAGGCTAATATCCAGAATGTAGACATCAATGTCCCTAATGCCACCATGCAGGTTGCAAAAAAGTGTAGTTTTTCACCCACTTTTTGCCAACCAAATAGCATTACACCTAAAAATCCAGCTTCTAAAAAAAACGCAGTAAGCACTTCATAAGTCAGTAGAGGCCCTGTTATTGAACCGGCAAACTCAGAGAAAAAGCTCCAGTTTGTTCCAAATTGATAAGCCATCACTAAGCCAGAGACAACCCCCATAGCAAAGTTAACGGCGAATATTTTTGACCAAAAATGAAACAGTGCTAAATAATCCTTATTGCGTGTTTTTAGCCATAATCCTTCCAAAACTGCAAGAAAACTCGCAAGTCCAATTGTAATTGCAGGAAAAATAATATGAAAAGAAACGGTAAACGCAAATTGGATACGCGCCAAATCGAAGGCACTTAACCCAAGCATATAAAACCTCGTTATTGATATATAAATTGCAGGTAAATCGTGTGGATTAGTAGACCATATGGTATTAAACTATAATAGTGACAATAAGTTTAAAAATAGCTATAACAGTTTTGAGGGAGTAAGTGTTCTATGACACGCTATGAACAGCTAGCAGCGCAAATTCGCCAGCAGATTGAAGATAATATCTGGCAACCCGGTGATCGTTTACCCTCATTACGAGATACGGTAAAACAATCAAGATTAAGCTTAATGACGGTTTTACAATCGTATCAGCTATTAGAAAGCCAGGGTTGGATAACGGCGCGTCCACAATCAGGCTATTACGTTGCACATCGTAATACACGTTTTGGTCAAGTGACAGCAAGTAAAGGGCTACACATGAGTGAAACTGTTGAAATAAGTACGTCTATTTTCAATGTATTACAGGCATGTAAAGATCCTGATATCATTCCGTTTGGTTCGGCTTTTCCTGATCCTAGTCTGTTTATTCAGCCTAAATTAAGTAGTGCATTAGCTTCTACTGCTCGTCATTTTGCACCTCAAAGTTCAGTTATCAATTTACCCCCAGGAAATGAAAAGTTACGCCGTAACATTGCTCAACGTTATGCATTGCAAGGTATTCATGTATCCCCTGATGATATTGTTATTACTGCAGGTGCGATGGAATCCTTAAGTTTTAGCCTTCAAGCTGTAACAGAGCCCGGCGATTGGGTTGTGATTGAATCACCTGCTTTTTATGGTTCATTGCAAGCCATTGAGCGTTTACGTCTTAAAGCAATTGCCATTAAAACAGATCCTGTAACGGGGATTTGCTTAGATGAATTAGAAAAAGTCGTTGAGCATTATGATATTAAAGCCTGTTGGTTAATGAGCCATTGCCAAAATCCATTAGGTGGCACGATGCCTGATGAAAATAAAATTAGGTTAGTAGATATTTTAATCAGAAATCAAATAACGTTAATTGAAGATGATGTATATGGTGAGCTTTATAATGGGCAAAAAGCACCTATGCCAATTAAAGGATTTGATAAATCAAATAGTGTTTTACACTGTGCTTCATTTTCAAAATGTTTAGCACCGGGTTTTCGAGTGGGTTGGGTTGCAGCAGGAAAACATGCAACGAAAATACAGCAGTTACAGATGATGAGCACGGTTTCAGCGAGTATGCCAACACAACAAGCGATTGCTGATTATTTATCTCAAGGCGGTTATGATACGCATTTACGCCGATTAAGATTATTGCTAGAACAAAGACGTTATCGCATGTTACAAGCAATACAAATGCATTTACCTAATGACGTTAAAGTTAATATTCCTGCTGGTGGTTACTTTTTATGGTTAGAATTCGAACCAGAATTTGATGCTAACAAACTTTACCATTTTGCATTAGAGCGAGGTGTGAGTATTGCCCCTGGTTCAATGTTCTCTACGAGTGCTCAATTTAATCATGCTTTTCGCTTAAACTCTTCTTTTCAATGGAACAGTCGTACTGAAAAGGGTATGGAAATTATTGGTGAAGGTTGTCGAAAATTGCGTAATAAATAGCTGTTATTGTTGGTTTTTTTAGATTAGGTTATTCATCAAAGAGATAAATCAAAGAAAAGAGTATTTTTACTGTGAAGTTTGACTGAAAAATTATATGATACTTTCGAAAAGGCGAATTGCTTTATTGTTAAAAAATATAAAGTTTTGGCAATAAAATTCCACTAATAGAATTAAGGTTAATCTTTAATGTCAATAAAATTAGATAAAATAGACAAGCATATTTTGCAGGTACTTCAGCGTGATGGAAAAATCCAGAATATAGAGCTTGCAAAAGAAGTCGGTCTTTCGCCATCTCCTTGTTTGAGACGTGTACGCTTACTTGAAGAATCAGGTGTAATCACACGCTATGTTGCTGTTTTAGACGGAAGCATGGTTGATGCGGGATTATCTTTATTTGCACGTATATGGTTTAAAGCGCAAGATGCGCAAACTATCGAGGAGTTTGTCAAAGAAATTAAAGTATTGCCTGAAGTTGTTGAGTGTCATTTAATGGCTGGCGAGTGTGATGCGCTGATTCGTATTGTAACAAAAGACCTTGCCACTTATCGTCGTTTCCATGCTGATTACTTAACACAGATTTCAAGTATTCAAAGTATAAAAACAGAAGTACCGATGGAAACAGTAAAAGTCAGTTTTGCTTTACCTCTTTAAGAACTTGAATAAGTATTTTCTTTTTTATATTGTGACTGTACATTAAAAAAATATTGACTAAGCTGAACATTGTGGTGTTCAGCTTTTTATTTATTAATTTCAAATTTACTGGCATTGATTAATAGTATCTAAACTTTATCTATTACATATTTTTAATTATAAAAATACATAAGTCGTAGTTAAAATTTAGAAATAGTTTCTATTTAAACCTAATGAGTATTTATAAA
>NZ_LXEN01000011.1 GCF_001654855.1 Proteus myxofaciens ATCC 19692 | reverse complement strand
CTATTTAAACTAATGAGTATTTATAAACTAATTGAAATAATACCTGTTGATATTAATATAAATATTACTGACCAAACAAAAGCAGAGAAGGTGCTTGT
This sequence comes from Proteus myxofaciens ATCC 19692, assembly GCF_001654855.1. Taxonomy (GTDB): domain Bacteria; phylum Pseudomonadota; class Gammaproteobacteria; order Enterobacterales; family Enterobacteriaceae; genus Proteus; species Proteus myxofaciens. The sequence continues at coordinate 8,418 of NZ_LXEN01000011.1, read as the reverse complement.
TAAGTAAACGCCATAAGCAGGAAGTTTTAATAACCCTGCACTAAATGGTGTTAAATAACGAAATACTGCCAAAAAACGAGAAATAAAAAGGATATAAACCGTCTTCTTTTTTAATAAATTTTGTATATGAGAAATTTTTTCCTGATAGCGAGTTAGCCATTTTTTAAGTTTAGGAAAATAATAAATTGAACGGCCTAGTTCATAACTTAAAACAGACCCTAATAACGCGCCTAAACTTGTTGCAAACCACAATAATATTGCAGAGTGATTAGGTAAACAGGCACTAAAAATCAAAATTAACATTACAGAGGCGGGTGGCAAAAAAGAAGAAATACCAATAGTGGATTTACCTGCTGTAAGTAATGCTACTGAAATAAATAATATAGCAGGAGATAAATTACTTAATGAGTTTATTATAGAGTGAAATGTTTCCATTTATATATCTCCAGCTAATTTAAAAATAAATAACAATTAATATTAATGGTTTAAATTTATTTAAGGCATGTTTTTTACATATTAACTGAATTCTAACATATAGAATGATTATTATTAATGATGATTTTTACAGTGGTTAATAATTAATTAATCTAGATAAGGAGCCCTTAAATGATTAAGCAAATTTTAGGCTATGCAGCAAAGTCGCCGACAACTCCTTTAGTACCTTACCAATTCAGTATCCGAGAATTGCGTGATAATGATGTCTCTATCGATATTGCGTATTGTGGTGTTTGTCATACAGATTTACATCTTGCGCGTAATGATTGGGGAGGCAGCATTTATCCATTAGTCCCCGGGCATGAAATTATTGGTTATATTTCTTCTGTTGGTAGTAAAGTGAGTCGATTTAAAGTTGGTGACTTAGTCGGTGTTGGTTGTATGGTTGATTCTTGCCAACAATGTGTGCCATGCCAACAAGGTTTTGAACAATATTGTGAAGAAGGTTTTACTCTGACTTATAATAGCTACGATCGTCGTGATAATAAGCTGACACATGGTGGCTATTCTCAATCTATTTTATGCCCTGAGCATTTTGTTCTTCATATTCCCAATAATTTAGCACTTGAAGCTGTTGCACCTTTATTATGTGCAGGAATTACGGCATGGTCACCTTTACGCCAATGGGGTGTTACTAAAGGGAGTAAAGTTGCTGTTGTAGGCTTAGGCGGGCTAGGGCATATGGCCTTAAAATTAGCTTATGCTTTGGGTGCTGAAGTAACGTTGTTTACTCGCTCAAAGGATAAAGAAGCGGACGGCAGACGATTAGGCGCACATCATGTCGTATTATCAACCGATAATGTACAAATGGATGCAGTAAAAAACGAATTTGATCTTATTATAGATACAGTTCCTTATTCTCATGATATTAATCCTTATTTATCAACATTGGCTATTGATGGAACGTTGGTAATTGTTGGTTTTGTTGGTGAAATTAATCAAACCATTAATACTGTCTCAATGATCTTCGGTCGTCGTTCAATTGCAGGCTCATGTATAGGTGGTATAAAAGAAACACAAGAAATGCTAGATTTTTGTGGCAAGCACAATATCACCGCAGATGTTGAGGTTATCGATATTAAAAATATTAATAAAGCCTATGAGCGAATGCTAAATAGTGATGTGAAATATCGCTTTGTTATTGATATGAAAACATTAAAAGCTGGGTAAATATGGATATTATTGCTTTTAATGTTAGTGTGAAAATAGTGTGATATTTTAATGAGGAGCCATTGATTTAACGATATTGCTAAATTATGGCTCTTTTTTTATTTAGAAAACGTTTTTTTGCTAATAAGCATTTTTGCCCATTCTTCAGGATTGTTTTCTAAAGGAATTCCTAGCTTTTTACTGAGTGAATAAAGCGTCGGTGCAGGGATATCTGTAAGCGATTGCAATGTTGTATCCATTAATACATGCTCAGGTAAACCATCTGCAATTAATTTACCTGAAGATAAATGAATAACACGCTGAAAATGGCGAGCTGTAAAGTCAAAATCATGACTGATTGCTAATACTGACGTTCCTTGCTCTTTTTGTCTTTCAAGCCAATGTTCAAAACAGTTAAGCCAATATACATCAAAATCACGAGTGGGCTCATCAAGTAGCAAAATAGACGGTGAAAGAATACTAATACTCGCGACAGCAACCATTCTGCGTTGTCCCACATGTAAATCAAGTGGATGTAAATGTGCCACATCACTTAAACCACATAATGATAATGTTTCGTCTAGCCGTTTATTTATTTCACTTTTAGCATACTTTCGCTGTTTTAAACCAAAGGCAACTTCTTTTTCTACACTGTTATAAAAAATTTGACGCTCAGGCTCTTGAAATAATACGCCAATATACTGAGCTCGTTGTGAGGCCTTTATTAAAGATAAAGATTGGCCATTTAATCGAATATCACCGTGATGAGGTGTTAATAAGCCGGCAAGAAGCCGTAATAATGTCGATTTACCTGCTCCATTATCGCCGACTAAGGTTATCCATTCGCCTTTTGCAAAAGTAAATGACAGATTAGAAATACAAGGTGGAACATCTTCATTCCAACGATAACTTACGTCTTCAATCTGTAACATAATATTCCTTAAATGCGTTTAATAATGCGGCGTCATTATTCACAATATCTTTAGTCCAATAACCATTTTTCACTAACCAGCCTAATACTTTCCAAGCATCAGATGTATTTATGGTTGAAAAAATAAAAGGGAAAATATCTTGTAATGAACCTATTACTTCAACTTTGCCTGCATTTAATAATAAAAAACGTTTACTAAGACTAATTGCAGGTAATAAGTCACGTTCAAAGATGATTACGCTACATAGGTATTCTTTTGAATATTGTTTGATGCGTTGTTGTAATTGTTCTGTCGCTATTGGGGTTAAACGGCTAAAAGCTTCATCAAGTAAGAGTAATTTAGGATGCATAGCAAGAGCGCTGGCAATCACAATTTTTTGTGCTTCACCTCCTGAAAGTGTTGCTGGATGACGAAAACGTAACGCTTCACATTGCGTTAATGAAAGAGCTTCTTTTACTCTAAACTTAATTTCATTTTCACTTAGCCCTAAATTTTCTGGACCAAATGCAATTTCTTGTTCAACAGTAAAAGCACATCCTGAAAGTTGTAATTGAGGTGCTTGTTGCACTAACTGGCGACCTGGTGCAAGAGAGACTAAACGATTTTTGTCTAATTCAATATTTTGTACAATCCCCACACCTTGTGTTGTTCCTGTTAATAGATCAGGAAACCAACCCGCTAATAATTGAGCTAACAAACTCTTACCACTGCCATTACCACCAAGAACTGTCAACCATTCGCCTTGTTTTAATTGAATATCAAAAGGGCCAATAATGGGATTATTTTCGCCTTCAGGGGTAAAACTAAATTGTTGCAGATTTACCACCATAGCCAAATACCTCCCTCAAATATGATAAGTATTAAAATAATATATCGTACTATTTTTTGAAAACGACTATCAGCTGGTGGAAAGACTGTAGTGCGTTTAGCAATTATTCTAAATCCTCGCATATCAAGAGCAGCACCTCGTATTGCTAACTCACTTAATACATGGCTAATTAGCGGTAAAATAAGTGCGGGTAAATAAATAATGCGCTGGCAGAAAGTACCATCAAGTGGAACACCTCTTGCTAGTTGAGCTTCTTTTATATTTTGTAATTGTTGACGTAATTGTTCTGAAAGTAGCAGTGGCCCTGCTAATAAATATGAAAGGCTCATGGGTAAGCGGCTGGCAAATAACGCTCTAATAAATTGTTCTGTTGGTGTGTATTGCAACCATAATTGTGCACTACTTATTATTGCTAATAATCTTAACCATAACGCAATAGCAATAGGCTGTTGGCTAGTATTAAGTGGCAAACCGGTTAACCAATATGCAATCCAACCACTATGAACAAGCCATAAACCAAGCGCCATAGGTAACATAAAACTAACAACAAAACGCCAGCGCCAGCGAGATGTTTTCCATATTAATAAAGTAACAAATGTCCCAATGCTGATAATATATAGTGGCATACTTAAAGATAAAAAAATCACACTAGCACTGAGTAATAACCACAGCATCAGTGATGTAAACGGGTGCATTATTAATGCACCTTTGCCATTAATGGGAAATTACGCTGGGCCCGTAGAGGTAATTGTCGTACTAATAACCAAGCGATAATCGCAGACAATATTTTATCTGCAAGATTCGCACCTAAAACAGTAATGGCAACCGATTCAATAAGGTTTTCACCCATAGCATGAAAATAAGCAACAAAAAAGTCTGCACCACTACCAGTTGCCCCCGCAAACAAATAAGTTCGAATAGGAACGGCGACCAGCATTAATGCCAATGTAATAATAATTCCAGAGCCGATAACACGTATTAATGAACGAAAACCACCTGTACGAGCTAGTAAACCAGCAGTAAATCCAATAATCATAGCAACAGGCGCAAATGCGGTTGCTATAGGTCCAGTTATTAAGCTCCATAATAAATTGGTTAATAAGCCAGAAAAAAGAGCAACCCAGGGACCACCTAATAATGCGGCAATCAACGTACCAATAGAATCTAAAAAAATAGGCAGTTTTATTGTTGTGGCAATTTGGCCTCCGATCATATTAATGGCAATTGAAACGACAATAAGTACTAAAGTTCGGCTATTGATAGATATAGTCATAATTCAAGATCCTTAGAATCAAAATATTATTATTGTTTTATAAGAAAATTATTATTTATAGATATTGTTCTAGATCGTTGTACGTTGAGAAATCACCAATTCATCATAGCCTGAATATTGACAATATTGACGTTCAAAGACAGTTTGTTCCAATTCTCCAATAATAAGCTCTAGTGTGGTTCTTACTGTACATCCTTGTAACATATGCCCGCCACACACCATGCCATTTTCATCTGAAATGGATAAATGTAGGTGTTCACTTTTTGAATCTAAAGTACCAATAAGGGAAACAATTTCAAATTTCCCTGTCATTTTATGAAGTTCATCACGACCTGCGAAACGTAGTACGACATCCGTTAAACTTCCTACACAGCCTGCAATAAAAGCAGATTGTAATTGATGATTAATGATAATTTGGCGTATTGCTGAAATAACATCTTCATTAGGACGTAATCGTGCTGCAATAAAACGAGCATGAGATGTAGGAAGTGAAGTTAAAAACATGATTATTTTCCTGACATTATAAAAATATTATATTAATTATGGTTATTAGATTCTGGTATCAGCAAGTGGTGAGTAAAGGAAAAACTTTATACACCTATTTTGCGTAAAACTAGTTGGGGGTATTATCGGCAGAAAAAAGAAAATAAGGAATAGACAGTAACCTTTTTTTAACAAATAAATTGTTTTTAATCAAAAGGAGGTAGGAAGTGTGAAGAGAAAATGCGTTAGAAAAAAAAGGATGAATAACAAGTATTCATCCTTTATCGCTTTGGCTTTGTATCACGTAAAAACTAAATGATTAAATTGTAGTTAATATGTTCCATTAATTTAGCGTTATCACGATAATCAACAGGGATTGCTAATACTGCTGGACCATCAACAGCCATTGCTTCTCGTAACACAGAACGAAGTTGAGAAGCACATTCTACATTAAAGCCTTTTGCTCCAAAGGATTCAGCATACATTTTGAAATCGATTGGACCAAATTTAACACCTGAAGGGCGTCCATACTTTTTCTCTTCCTGCATTTCGACCATGTTATAAGCATTATCAACCCAGATAATATGCAAAATATTGGTATTAAGGCGTACCGCAGTTTCAAGTTCCATAGAAGATTGCATAAATCCACCATCACCAGAAACAGAGATGATTTTATCTGAAGGACGAACAAAAGAAGCACCAATCCCCCAAGGTAATGCAACCCCCATGGTTTGCTGACCATTAGAGATAAGCATTTGTCTTGCTCTAAAGCTATATAAATAACGAGCAAGCCAAATATGAAAGCTCCCCATATCAATACACAGCGTAACATCATTATTAATAATGTCTTGCATCTCATGAATGATAGTTAATGGATGAATAGGGGAACCTTGTCTAAAATAGCTATTTTGTTGCAGAATTTCACGCTGCTGATGAATTTTTTCTAGAATGTTTTTTGCTGAGCTTGATAATTCTATTTTAGGCGTAGAATTCTGTTTCAATAAATCAGTAAGCGTCTCAAGCGTTAGTTTAATATTACCGGTTAACTCTAATGCAGGGCAATATGCTAAATCTATCTCAGCTGGAATTTCATCAATATGAATAATTGTTGAATTATTGTTATTCCATAAGGTCGGTTCATACTCAATAGGGCTATAACCTAAAGTCACCACTAAATCCGCTTGTGAAAGTAGTTCATCACCAGGTTGGTTGTTAAACAGACCTATACGTCCTGCAAATAGTGGGAAATATTTTTCTGTTATAGCCCCTGCTGATTGATACGTTCCTACAATTGGAAGAGGGCAAGTATCTAACAATTTTTGAAATGCTAATGCATTTTCAGGGAAGCTTGCTTGAAGTCCAATTAAAATAACCGGATTTTTTGCTTGAGAAACCATTTTTATAGCTTCTTTTATCGCTTCACTACTGGCGCCACCTATGTTTGATTTTGATTTAGGGATCAGTAATGGGCTTTCAACAGGATTATTCAAAATATCCATTGGAAAGGTAAGGAAAGCAGAGCCCGGTCTACCTGATTCTGCATGGCGAAATGCGTTAACCATTGATTCAGAAATCGATTGTGCAGAATCGATTTCAGCACAGAATTTCGTAATAGGGTTAAACATAGAAACAGTATCCATGCTTTGATGTACTTGTTTTAGTCTATCCGCTGATTTTACTGAACCACCAAGAGCAACCAAAGGGTCGCCTTCTGATGTTGCTGTAGCAATCCCTGTAGCTAAATTTGAGCAACCAGGGCCTGATGTCGCAATAGTGACACCTGCTTTCCCTGTTAAACGTCCCACTGCACCTGCCATAAATGCAGCATTTGCTTCATGGCGCACAACAACAGTTTCAATTGTTGAATCAACGAGAGAATCGAACACACGATCAATCTTTGCACCAGGAATACCAAAAATTTGTTTTACACCATGTTGCTCTAATTGTTTGACAATTAAATCCGCGCCACATTTCCAATGTTCAGAACTCATAAAAACCTTCTTTAATTTCGCAAGTGAATAATAAGATGGGTTGATAATTTTATAAAAGGCTATTCGTTTCAGTTTTCAGCTTGCTGAATAGCCTGATTAAGATCATCTGGCATTAAATTGGCTTCTAAAAAAGTTGATTGGCAGGGGAGGTCAATGGTAAAACGAGAAATAACACCAATTTGTAATTTACCTTTTTTTAGTTGGTAGTCGAGAACATGGCCACCACCTTCACGTTGTTCATTAATATAATGCTCATGAAAACCAGCAACATTAATGCCTTGTGTAAATTGCGGTGAACGAAAACCAGCGATAAGACCTGTCTCGTTGTTAAAGGTAAAAATAGGTTGATCTTCAATCGCCTCTAGCATTGGGCGATAAGGTGGCTCTTGACGAGGTACTGTGCGCGTTTTAACGAGATCAAATTCACCTTCAATTTTGATAGAACAGAATAAATTATCTGAAGGGACGTATTGATTAATTATATCGTGTACTTCTTGTTGCGTTGCAGTGTGAGAAAAATGATGTTCTATATCAGGCTTGAAAAATGTCATGACTGCAAAAGGGGATTTTTGAGAGTGTTTTGCTGTTCTCGCGCTACCATCAGAGCGTAATTGGAAAACATTACTATCAAAAGCAACTAATTCCCCATCAAGGTGATTAAAAGTACCTAAACCAAAATCACCATGTTTTAATAAATCACTAATTGTTACATCGCTATCATAAACACCGGCAATCAAACTACTCATTAACGAATTTTGATATACCGTACATTCAGGGTGGTTCTTAATGTAGTTATTTAAAGAATCAACTATTTCCTGAGCACAGTTACAGTGAGTAACTTTATGTTGACTACCTAGCGCGTTATGTTCTGTCTTGGTACTCATAATAAAAACAATCCTATATTGAGTGGCGATGATCAATTCTCGGTCATCCCTTTAATTATTAGCACCAATCATAAGTTTTTCAAATGGTTTATTGTAAGTTTTTTATTTTTTGTTTATTTTTTCGTCTCGGTGTTTTTTTATCTATATGATAATGAACTAATTTTAAATAATTTATTTGTGTTTAAAAAAAAGTTTAATAAAGACTACTATTATTGATTAGTTATCATGAAGTATCTTTAGCGAGATAATTATATTTTGTTAAGATTATTCTTAAAGGTATGTCAGTAGAATAAATAAGCCAAAGTAAAATAAAGTGTTCGATCTTTAATTTATTGATTTTACTTATTATTACCTAATTATTAATGATTTTTATTGAGTAAAT
>NZ_LXEN01000010.1 GCF_001654855.1 Proteus myxofaciens ATCC 19692 | reverse complement strand
CGTTTTTAATTATTATTTAAGTATAAATATTAATATCGAGCACGATACTTCATTGCTGAAAACTATTTTTAATTTAACACTTATTCCTATGTTTGTTTTTATTTCAGCGTATACCACGAAAACGATAACATGGCGAGAATGGCGTTCTCATTTATTATCAGCAATCATTATTTATGTGACTTTTCAAACTATAGATATGATCCCGTTTTACTTCTCAGGAAAGTTGAGTTTTTCTCTCTATTTTTTAACGCCTCAAAATGGAGTTTGGTTTTTCTTAGCCGTTCCTATATGGCAAGCAATATTTTTATTACTCCCTAGATTATGCTTAAAAAATCAATTTAATTTATTTATTCTTTTGATTTTTTCGCTATGCATTTCATTTTTATGTTTTACTCTTTTTTCACTAAAAAGTGGCTTTTGGAGTATTATTCATTATTTTCCTTTTTTTATTGTGGCATATTTTTTAAATGATAAAGTAATCTTATGCTTAAGAAAAGGAAATATATTAATTCTCAGTATAATTATCCTTTTTACTGTTATCACTTTACATTTTCAATATGGTGAATTTTCTATTTTTAAAGAAATATCTATTATCAATAATAAATTATTAAACTATATTTTATCTTTTGTTCTTTCATTATTGTTAGGGTTAGCTATTCTTTATTTTTCACTCTCTAGTAATAAGCTTGAAAGTATTGGTAAAAATGCACTAGGTATATATTTAATTCACCCTATTATTTGCTTTATTATTCTGAGCCTTTTAAAATATTTGAATATACAATTAAATATCACCTTGGTTATATTGTTAACTCTAATCACAATCACTATTTCTTTATTATTATCCAAAATACCTTTCGTGCATTGGTTTTTAGTACCAGTTGTAAATTTTAGTATTAATAAAAAATAAAATATTCTTTTATTAAATAATATTTATTTTTTGTTACTTATTCATCTGAGTAAATCAATATATTTATTAAGTATTATCACGTGTTTCACTTGCTTTCTCATATAAACATTTAATTAATAGAATGAATTATTTAAATTAACAATAGATGTTAATTTTTAACAAAAAGTTGTTTATATGGCTTTTCTAGAAATTGATTTATTTAAAACACCATCCATTTGTATTATTTTACTTTTATATCTCTGTTTGTTGTTCTTTTTTAGCATAAGTGTCTAATGAATTTCCATATTGAAAGTTTATATATTAATTTAATAATAAAAATCTTCTATTTTTAGTTGATAATATTTTATATTCTCTCCAAGTTTGCCTATTTGATTTAATAGTATATTATTAATTTACACATATGAGGTGTTATTAAATGTAGATATTAATTTTCTTTTTTAAATATAAGTATAAATACATAATGCAATGCACAGCTAAATTATTAGTTCGTATTTCTATGCTTTTATTATATCGATTTATAATTTTTCTGGCTATTTTTTAGCTGGTTTATTATTTATTAAATAAATTTTATTTAATAACCCTCTGCTTATTTTATATTTTACCTTGGGTGTATTATGAATAAAATATATAGAGTGATCTGGGATAGAATAAAACATGTTTTTATTGCGGTTTCAGAGTTATCAAATGGCAATAAAAAAGCAACATATGGTTCAAATAATAAAAAAGAAGCGCTAAAGAAAAAACGAATATAGGAAAGTTAAGCCTGATTAGTTTACTGTTCTTAAGCTTTGCACCTAGCTATAGTTTAGCTTCAACACTACTGAATGGCGCAAATCAGGGAACGACAGGCTGGAGTTATGATACTAATGGCAATCGACGTGCAGATGATCCAAAAGGGACGGATATTGATAAGGAATCAAGACAAACTATAGAATCTGGTGCAGATACACCTCAAGCGATGGCTATTGGGAAAAAATCGATAACAACAGATGCAGGAGGAATGGCAATTGGTGATTATTCATTATCTAAAGGTGTTGGTGCAATTTCATTAGGGATAAACGCGCAAACTAATGGGCGTATCTCTTTGGCATTAGGGAGTGGTGCATTTACCAGTTCTAACGCGGTAGGTGCACTTGCATTTGGTGCTTTTTCTGTTGCAAGAGGTATAGCTTCAACAACAATGGGGGTTAATTCGACTGCGAGCGGAGAGCGTTCTATTGCACTTGGCTATTCTGCTTATGCTGATGATAATGGAAGTATTGCTATTGGTTCATCTTCAACAGTAAAAAATATAGGTAATACTGTTGGCAGAAATGATACTGTAATAAATCAAGACGGTATGACACGGGCACAAGGTGTTAGTGCTGTTGCGTTAGGAAATGGAGCAACAACAAATGCTGATAACGCTCTATCATTAGGGATGAAAGCAACATCATCTGCAAAAAATGCCGTTGCTTTAGGGGCTGATTCTGTTGCTAATACTGAAAATACTGTTTCAGTTGGTTCCTCAGGAAATGAGCGTACTATTGTCAACGTTAAGACAGGGAAATTAGATACAAACTCAACAGACGCGGTTAATGGCAGCCAATTATTTTCAACCAACGAAAATGTTACTAAAAATACAAGCAGTATTAATGATAACGCCGACCGTATTAAAACCAATAGCGATAAACTAGACACTCAACACAAAACTATTACACAACAAGGCGACCATATTAATACCATTAGTACTAATGTTGATTCAATTACCCAAAACATTGATTCGGGTGCATTGGGGGTTGTTAAACTGAGTCCCGATAAGAAAACCATCTTATTTAATGATCAAGCAAAAGACGCAGAGCAATTTGTCTTAAATAATAAAACATTGACAGGTGTTAATAACGCCACGCTCGCCAAAGACTCAACAGACGCGGTTAATGGCAGCCAATTATTTTCAACCAACGAAAATGTTACTAAAAATACAAGCAGTATTAATGATAACGCCGACCGTATTAAAACCAATAGCGATAAACTAGACACTCAAGACAAAACTATTGCACAACAAGGCGACCATATTAATACGATCAGTACTAATGTTGATTCAATTACCAATAACATTAACTCAGGAACGTTAGGCCTAATCCAGCTAAATAGTGATAAAACAAAAATTGTTATTAATAATGAAGCAAGCAATGCTCATATATTTGATTTTAGTGACCGAAAACTAGCAGGTGTTTCTGATGGTAAAGTATCGGCAGATTCAACTGAGGCTGTGAATGGTAGTCAATTAAATACAACAGATCAAAATGTTGCAAAAAATACGCAAAATATTCAATCTAACACCGAAAAATTAGCCGAGCATGATAATAACATCGCTCAAAATACAAAAGATATTCAAGCAAACAGTGAACAACTTGCTAAACATGATGCAGAAATAACCCAAAATATGAATGATATTAAGGAAAATACTACACACCTTGCAAATCATGATAAAGAGATTGCACAGAATAAACAGGATATAAAAACGAATACTGACGCATTGGTAAAACATGAAGCATCAATAAATGAAAATACCAATAATATTCAAAAAAATACTCATCAATTAGAAAAACAAGGCAATGATATTAAACGTCTGAATTCTGAAGTGGGAAATGGGGGTATTGTCAAAGTCAGTGATGATGGAAAAAGTATTGAATTAAGTGAAAAAGCAGATAACGCGACTTCATTTAATATGGCTAAAAAGCGTGTAACCGCTGTAGCAGAAGCAAAAGAGGATAATGATGCCGTTAATTATGCTCAAATGAAAAGAACAAATACGGAAACATTAAAATCATCTCAGCATTATACCGATGATAAAATAAATCAGCTTGGAGAATACACAGCTAATGGATTAAATCATCTGGATAATAGAATTGATGATTTAGATAAAAAAGTGAAAAAAGGATTTGCTACTAACTCTGCATTATCGGGTTTATTCCAACCTTATGGTGTGGGTAAAATGAATATTACTGCCGGTGTTGGTGGATATCAAGATGAAGCTGCAATTGCAGTTGGTGTTGGTTATCGTGTTAATGAAAAAGTTGCCATTAAAGGTGGTGTTGCATCATCAGCAGGTAATGGCTCTTCAACGATGTATAATGCATCTGTAAATTTTGAATTTTAATATTAACTAAAAAATGGTAAGTAAAAAGGGATATTTATATATCCCTTTTTTAGTGTTAGATAATAGAAGTATTAACTTCCTGTAAAAGCGATAAAGCCACCCATTGTAATTACTGATAATAATGTGCTCCAAAATAATGTTGAAGCCATTTCTTGCTCTCCTGTTTTATATTCGACAGCAAAAATTACAGCAATTGATGCAGTAGGAATAGCTAAAGTAACAGAAACTAATCCGCGCTCTATAGGTGGAACAGCAAAAGCTATCATGATTGCTAAAATAATGAGTGGTAATAAAATGTTTTTGCTAATAACGTTAATAATGACAGGAAGTGAAAAGCTTACTTTTTGGACATATAAAATGGCACCGACGGCAAATAATGCAACTCCGCCAGTCGCTTGACCCAATAATAAGAATGAGCCTTTTAACGATTTTGGCATATCTAAGCCAATTAGTAACAAAATAAAGGCAAGTATAGGTGCCCAAACAACTGGCTGTATTACTGCATTTTTTATGCTATTCCCAATAATAGTAAATGCGCTTTTTTTATTTTTCCCATTCTCATCGTCTGTACCGACTAAAAAGACTAATGCTAATGGCACTTGTATTAAGTTCATTAGCAAACTACCAACAGCAATGGCGATATCTGCATCAATTTTAAATAAAACGCCTAATACGGGTGTTCCTACAAAGGGTACAGCAGGGCCAGCAATTGCAATAGCACGTAATGCGGCTAAACGTGAATCTGATCTAAAGATAAATCGAGAGATAAGAAAAACAAGCAGAAATCCTGCCACCATACCAATAAAGATCCAAATAAAAACATCAATATTGTTTATTATCTCTTTTAATGGCGTACTTAATATTCCTGCAAATAAAAGTAGTGGTAGTGCGTATAACATCACCATACGGTTTAATATAGTCGCTTGATCTTTATTAAAGTCATGTCGATGCCCTGCAAAATAGCCAAGTAAAAGCGTGACGACAATCGGTAATAATGCAGTAATAATCGTATCTAACATCAGATAGCCTCATATTCTTTAATAAATAAGGCATAATAAAAATCATTACGCCTTTATGCTTGTTATTTTATTAATGTCATTACATTAAAGGTGGAGTAGTTGGAATAATAGGTACTTCAATAACAGTTGGAATAGAGCGAGAAAGCGCATCTTTACAGATTTCACGTATTTCATCTAACGTATCAGCTTTTACACCAATACAGCCATAACCTTTAGCAAGAGAAGCAATATCTAATCCAGGTAAATCTAAGCCAGGAACACCGGGTGAGTTTTCTAATTCAGCAAATGATTTTAATATTGCATATTCTTCATTACGAGGAACAACAAATATAATGGGTAATTGGTGTTGAACAGCAGTCCATAGTCCTTGAAGTGAATATTGGAAAGAACCATCACCAATAATAGCTAATATTGGGCGATTTCTACCACTGTCTTTTTCTGCTAGTGCAAGACCAATACTCGCAGGCAAATTCCAACCTAAACTACCACTTGCAAACGTATAGAAAGAATCTGGCTTATCAATCGCCCATGCCGTATGTAATTCTGCTAAATTAGATGGAGATTCTTCAACTAATACCGTATTTTCTGGCATAAATGCGCGTAAACCTTCAAAAAGAGCAAGAGCTGAAAGTCTTTCGCCTTTTTGTTTAGCCGACAAGGCTGTAGGGTGTGGTGACATACCATGAGATTGAGTCGGTACTTCGACTAACGGTGAATCACATTTTTTTACTGTATTTAGTAGCGCTTCTAAGGCAAGAACAGGGCTTGATAATAAGCTATCACCTACAGGAGCTTTACCTGCTTCATTAGGATCATCAGTGATATGTAACAATTGTAATCCTTGGGGTATGTATTCACCTGCTACATAAGGATAATAACGGAATATAGGAGCACCAATAACAATTGCAACGTCATAACCTGTTAATTTTTTGGATAATGGTTCAATAGCGAAAGGCAAACCACCAGCATAAAGAGGATGTGTTTCAGGGAATGGAGGGACTTCTGAAGCTGGTGCGCTAAATACGTGGCAATTGAGCTTTTCTGCTAATTGAATACCGATATCCCAGCCTTGACCACGTGCAATGCCCGCACCATAGATTAATGCAGGATTTTTAGCTTCAGAAAGTATTTTTGCAAATTCAGCAAGACGAGTCGGATCAGGCGCTATTTGTGATGAAACAGTACGTACAACAGCATCACCTAATGATTCTTTATCCCAATCATCTAGCGGTATTGAGAGAAAAACAGGCCCTGCTGGTGGCTGTAATGCCATAGCATAAGCACGCATAAAAGCAGCAGGTACATCTTCAGCTCTCACTGGCTCATAACTCCACTTGATCCACGGTTTGGGCAACTCAGCAGGAGAAACGTTGGTTAACCAAGGTTCCATTAATAACATTTCACGAGTTTGGTTTCCTGCTGTAATGATAAGTGGGGTTTTATTTTGCGCCGCAGTCATAATGTTACTCATTGAATTGCTCAATCCAGCAGAGGTATGCACATTCACAATTGCGGGTTTACGTGTTGCTTGTGCATAACCATCAGCAGCGCCAACCGCGGAAGATTCATGTAATGTTTGAATATAACGAAAATCTTTAGGAAAATTTTTTAAAAAGGTTTCCTCTGTTGAACCCGGGTTGCCAAAAAGTGTTGTAAGTTCAAGTTTGCGTAATAAATCAAAGGTGACTTCACGAATGGTTTTAGCTTTCATAAAATACAATTCCTTATTTTTTAGGATATAAATTTTTTTAATTAAATCTTGAAATAAAAATCATTATTAAATAATGATTTATGTATTTTTAGACTCATAGAAATGAATATATTTCGTTTCCTAAGATAATATTTATATTAATTATAAAAATACCGTTTATTTTATTATGATGACACAGTTGTTAAGTATTATGGTGAGATCTATCTCTTTTTGAATAATTATTGGTAGTTATTATAGTTTATTATTTCAAATAAGCATCAAAATAAGAGTAGTTAAATATTATTTTGTTTGGTTTTTTTCACCTTGACTTAAAATCAAATGTGTTTTTTTCGGTATAAAAAACTATCAATGTTGATTTTCAATAGTCAACAAAGGGACTAGCGGAGTGAGAGTTTATCGAATAAAAACACTATTAGGTCTTTTGATATAAATGAAAAGACAACTATCGTATTTTTATCTGTTTTTTAATAAAATGATAGAGTGCTTGATTGTTAATCAATAAATAAAATATTCAATTATTATAAAACATGTTGGGTTAATCTATTTATACTACATAAAAGTTTAATATTAGTTAGAAGTATATTGTATTTATCCTTTATGCAATTTTAATAAAAGAATAAGGCTCTAGGAAATGTAAAAAATTGTAACTTATTGTGTTTATCTATTTTGTTACACACCTTACTATTCATTTTATCTTCACTACAAAATAATATGTCATTATTTGATAATAAAAGTACATGATTCATTGGATCCCAGAACATAATTAAATCAAGTTTTTTAATGAATAATACGCCTGACTTCGGAATCAATAAAGAGTTTGTTATGAATAGTGATGAAGGTTTTAAATAAAGGGCATTGTTGAAGTGATTTAGCACTCCTTCCTTAATATTAACAGTACAACGTCAAAACTTATAACTATAATAAATAGTGTTACTATTTTTTATATAGTGATTTAGATATTTAAAACTCTCTACTGTGGTATTGTAGTGGTAATACGTAGTTAGTTTTATTAAATATATAAAATTTTATGTTAAAAATTCTAAAGGAGTCATGACGATATGATACGTTGCGTTCGCTTATGGACTGGAGAAGATGGTAATTCCTTATTTGAAGAAGGTGTGATTGAATTCAAAGATAGTCAACGTGGTGATAGTGAAAGTTTTCCTATTCCTGTGACAGAACTTTCTTTTAGAGAAACGACCTCTGGTGGATCTTATGATTGGCACCAAGATCCCGTTCCTCGTTACGTTATTACTTTATCGGGCACACTAGAATTTGAAGTTAAAAATGGTTCTAAATTTATTATTAAGCCAGGAGATATTCTTTTAGCTCAAGATAATACAGGTACGGGGCATAAATGGCGCCTTATTAGTGATGAGCCTTGGCGTCGTGCTTATGTTGTTTATCAAGAAGATGCTGGTCTGTGTTTTAAACCAACCCAAACTACTAAGTAACTGGAATGATTTATGAGCAAACCTATCACTGAACATGTTGATGTCGCGTTAATTGGCGCAGGTATCATGAGTGCGACGCTTGGCACTTTTTTAAAAGAGCTTGAGCCTAATTTAAAAGTGGCGATGTTCGAAAGACTTAATGATTGTGGACAAGAAAGTTCAAACTCATGGAATAATGCAGGAACGGGTCATGCAGCCAACTGTGAGCTGAACTATACGCCACCTAATACTGATGGCACAGTTGATATCAGCAAAGCATTAGAGGTGAATACAGAATTCGATTTATCTCGTCAATTATGGTCTTATTTAGTCACAAAAGGGAAAATTGCAGATCCCCAAGACTTTATTCATTCTTGTCCTCATATGAGCCTTGTTTGGGGTGCTGATAACATCAAGTTTCTGCATCAACGTTATAAACAAATGTCAGCCAATCACTGTTATGAAAATATACAATACAGTGAAGATAAAAAGCAAATTGAGGAATGGATACCGCTTGTTATGGAAGGGCGAGATCCTAATCAAGCTGTTGCCGTTACTCGCGTTGTAACAGGTACTGATGTTGATTATGGTGCATTAACGCATTTATTAGTGGATCAACTCTCAAAACAATCTAATTTTGAGCTTCATTACAAACATGATGTTATCGATATAAAAAGAAATGAAACTGGTGGTTGGAATATTGAAGTAAAAGATTTAACCACACATGAAAAATATATCATATCCGCTAAGTTTGTTTTTGTAGGTGCTGGTGGTAGAGCGATTGATTTATTACAGAAATCAGAAATTCCTGAAGGAAAAGGCTATGGTGGCTTTCCTGTTAGTGGTATTTGGTTACGTTGTGATGAAGATAAAATAAGTTCTCGTCATCATGCTAAAGTTTATGGTAAAGCGGATGAAGGCTCGCCACCTATGTCTGTTCCACATCTTGATACTCGTATTATTGGTGGAAAACGTTCATTACTCTTTGGGCCTTATGCCGGCTTTTCGAGTAAGTTTTTAAAACAGGGTTCTTATTTTGATTTATTTAAATCAATGAGACCTGGGAATATTCTTCCTATGCTTGATGTCGCTAAGGATAATTGGGATTTAACAGAATATTTAGTTGGACAAGTATTACAAACATCAGCACATCAATTTGATATGCTTAAAAAATTCTATCCTGAAGCACAGCATGAAGATTGGACAGAAGCAGTTGCAGGCCAACGTGTTCAAATTATTAAGCCAGAGCCTAAACATCATGGCATGCTAGAATTTGGTACTGAACTTATTAGTAGTGAAGATAAATCCTTTACTGTATTACTAGGCGCTTCACCGGGTGCTTCAACAGCAGCCTTTATCGCTTTAAATATTCTTAAAACCTGTTTTAATAAACAATTAGAAAATGAAGGTTGGGAAGCGCGTTTAAAAACAATTATCCCAACTTATGGTATTGACCTTAAAATTGATGCTCAAACTTGTCGAGATATTCGCGCAACAACGGCTAAAATATTAAAACTTGATGCATAATTGTTGGTTTAAATAACAAATTAAACCTAATAAAAATGCACCCTTTAAGTTAGTTTGATAATTAACTTTTAGGGTGCAATTTATAAAGTTACTGAATTTTAATTTATACAGTAAATTTTATTATTTAACGTCACATCATTTGTACAATCGCAATACCACCAATAATAGAAAAAAGTGAACATATTGTACTTAATAGCACCGTTTCTGCTGCCATATCAGTATAAGCTTTATTTGTAATGGCTAATGCAGGTACGGCTGTCGCAGTTGGTAATACACCAATTAAAAATGCAGCTTTTAATAATTCAGGGTCTAATCCAATGGCATAGCCAGTCCCCAGAATTAAGGCTCCTTGAATAATATTTTTTACGATGACATTAAATATAACTTCAATATTAACTTTTAATTTAATACCTGAAAGCAATAATCCTAAGAAAAATAGCGCTACACCACCTGCAGATTTTCCTATCTCATTGATTGAATTATTTAACACCTCAGGAAGTTTAAGCCCAGAGATAGAGATAATCATTCCCAATATAGGCAGAAAAACCAATGGCTGACAAACGGCTTTGCCTAATGATTGAAAAATACCTTTGCCTTCTTGTTTTCCGCTAATGATTAACATAGTAAAAGGTAAAATAAGAATAGTATAAATAAGATTACCTAAAACCATTGCAATTAAACCTGATGAGCCAACAGTAACTAATAATACGGGTGGCCCACAATAAGCCATGTCAGGAAATGATACTGACAGCGCTTGCATTGCAGCGTTTTTCTTATCGTGCTTAAAGAATATTCCACCACAAAGAAAGCCGATAATATAAGAGACGATTAGACCAACGGCTAGCGCTATTAAATATTTAATATTAAGAAGAACAGATGGCGAAGCTTGCGCAGCTGCTAAAAATAATGCAAAAGGTAATGCAATTTTAATAACAAAATCTGCGAAAGCTTGCGAATGCTCTCTTTTTATAAAGCCATACTTACCTGAAAGCCAACCTACTAAAAGCCCTAATATAATTGGGCAGAGTGCGGCGAGTATTGTTTGTAGTAGCATATTACCTCTTGGCTATTAATCTGTCTGATGAGACTTGTATAAATATACTTATATGGTTTATATCGATAACTGAAAATGATTGTCAGATAAGGTTATAAGGGTGCAAATAACACAGTTTTATTTAATAATAAAAAACTACTTTAATTATCATCTATATTCAAGCATCTTCAAATAATAGATATTAAATACATATTAAAAGAGTAAAAAATCACATTTAAAATCAAATAAGTAAGTATAATTAACAATTTTTTAACTTGAATCAAAAATAATCTATAAAAGTACTTTTTTTTGATTGAATTTAATTAATCCTACGTTATATATAATTTGTAAAATAAGATGAAAAAATATTAATAAATATTTTTATAATTAATCGCTATCGTTTCGGACACAATTTTAATCAATAAAAGGTCATGTTAATTGAATTTAACCGCATAATCGTAGTTTTAATTTTAAACTAATTGGTTATATTTTGAACTGTATTGATGTTCTTAATAATAAATAGTTCTTTAAATATATATGGATATTTTTAAACTATTAATCATAAAATTCCTAGAATTAAATTCTAAATATTTAATTTTAATATGATTAATAAGAAAATAGCACAATGCTCTTCTATCATAAGTAGTATTATTACTCATAATATTTAATAAAATTAAAATTGATTAAAGGATGGATATTATAAATGATTGATTTAAATAAAATTCAAACTGCGGTTGAAAATGCATATCAAGCTTTTAGTCAAGAATCAGAAGGTGAAAATGCCAATTACATCCCTTTTTTGGCAAACATAGATAGCAAACTTGCTGGCTTGGCTGTTGTAACAGCACAAGGTGATGTGATTTCTGCTGGTGATGCACAATATCGTTTTGCAATAGAATCTATCTCTAAAGTCTGTACACTGGCATTAGCATTAGAAGATTTTGGTGCTGAGGAGATTCAAAATAAAATAGGGACAAGTCCAACAGGTCTACCTTTTAATTCTGTAATGGCGCTAGAATTACATGGTGATAAGCCTTTATCACCACTTGTTAATGCCGGGGCAATGTCTACAACAAGTATTATCAAAGCAACTTCAACGGAAGAACGCTGGCAACGCATTTTATCAATTCAACAAAAATTGGCAGCGTCAAATAATATTTCTCTTTCACAAGAACTTAACCAGTCTGAACAAACAACCAATTTTCATAATCGAGGTATTGCTTGGTTACTTTATTCTGCTGGATATTTATATTGTGATACAGCAGAAACCTATGACGTTTATACGCGACAATGCTCTACGCTTATCACTACAATTGAATTAGCGACAATGGGGGCAACTATTGCTTCTGGCGGTATAAACCCCATGACAAAAGAACACGTATTAACGCCTGAAAACTGCCCTAAAATTCTGGCAGAGATGACTATGGAAGGAATGTATGATAGCTCAGGTAGCTGGGCTTATAATGTAGGGCTTCCGAGTAAAAGTGGTGTTGGTGGTGGTATTTTGACTGTTGTACCTGGGGTGTTAGCGATAGCCGCATTTTCGCCTCCATTAGACTCGATAGGAAATAGTGTAAGGGGACAAAAAATGGTTGCTTCAGTAGCAAATGAATTAGGTTATAACCTGTATAAATGTAATTAATTATTATTTTTTTAATGTCTACAGTGAGATAAGTATATTTACTCATTGTAGACGGAATCTTATTTTATATTGACGATTATTTTCAGTAGAAAGCTAAAATAGTTAAATATTAAAGTAAATAATGAGCTAACTTTTCTAGAGATTACATTATTTGTAATTAGGAGATAGGAACCATCAGTATTCTTAACATTTAATTTTCAGAAGGAATTAATTATGTCTAAAGAGTATGATCTAGAAAAAATAATAAGAGAAAATCTAAAAAATAGAAAAAAAGAGAGTCAATTTGATCTGCATCTTGAGACAGAAAGATTACTCAACACAATAGGTGCTTCATTAAATGAATTTGATGGAAAACTCACTTTTTATGGAAAAGATCCCATTATTCCTAGCGTATTACATTATGGCTCTTTTTCGGCGATTGCTCTTGCAGCAAAGGCTGCTCAAATAGCCTCGATTTGGAAAATAAAAACAGGTGAATCACAAGATATTCATGTAGATGTTCGTAAAGCACTAAGACGCTTTTGTACCTTTTTTGAAGGAACATTAGAAACCGTAAATGATTATCCCGGTGATATGAACTCTGAAATAAACTCGGCAGTTCAATCTGGATTTTATCAATGCAAAGACAAAAAATGGGTATTTTTAACTTGTCCCTATCCTAGATTAAGAAATGTAACGTTAACACTATTAAAATGTTCGCAAGATGCTGAATCTGTTCGCAAAGCTATATCACAATGGAATGCACTAGAGCTAGAAGACGCAGCTGAAAAGGTGGGTGTGCCTATTTATATGCTTCGTACACCTGAAGAATTTTTAGACTTAGATTTATTTCAGAATAAATTGAAATATGAGCCACTTATTAAAATTGAAAAAGTCGCAGATTCTGCCCCAGTTCCTTTTCAGAAAGAAGGAACAGTATTAGAAGGAATAAAAGCATTAGGATTGGGACATGTTATTGCGGGCGCCGGTGTTGGGCGAGCATTAGCATTACATGGTGCAGATGTATTGAATATCTGGTTAAAAGATGATTATGAACATAGTTTATTTCACTATACATCAAATGTTGGAATGAGATCGTCAAAACTAGATATAAAAAATGATTCTAAAGCGCGAGATAAATTTGATAAATTATTATCAGAAGCTGATGTATTTTTTTCTAACAAGCGTGCTGGCTTTTTAGAACGCTATAATCTTACACCTGAAGTTTTAGGGAAAAAATATCCTGGCCTAATTACTGCGACTATTTATTTTAATGGTGAGTCAGGGGATTGGTGTAATAAAGTTGGTTTTGATGTTTCAACAGGCGCTTATGCAGGACCTTATTGGTTAGAAAGTCTTGGTGGAACATATAAAAAAGTGGATGAACCTCATATAACGCCTCAAATTGGTATTATTAGCGATTACGTTGCTGCTTGGTTAACAACCGTAGGTGTTTTAGAAGCACTTAAACGCCGTGCTCAGGAAGGGGGCAGTTACAAGGTTAGCGTTTCTTTAGCAAGTACAGTTTCTTGGCTATTATCGCTTGGTATTTTTGATCAACAATATGCTTATGAAACCGCAAATTCAAATGAAGAACATGCATATATTGATCCTGACCCAATATTGGCAGAAACGCCAATGGGATATTACCGTGGAGTAAAAGAACAAGTTGAAATGACTAGGACTCCAGGTGAATACAAATATTTACTTGAACCTTTATTTGCATCAAAACCTGAATGGGATTCATCTAATTAGATGCGCTGAAATAATTTAGTCTAATAAATCTATTATTTATCAGGCTGAGTTAATTAATTTATAAATAATGAATCACAGCTATATTTTTTTATAGCTGTGTATTTATCAAAATATTTATTAAGAATAAAATTATTTTTTATAATTAAATAATTTCAAAAATATAAATGAAATGTATTTTTTAATGCAACACATACTTTACTTTATGATTAATAATCGCTGAGGAAATATAAATGTCTAGGAATTTAACAATTATTGGTGGTGGTGTTATTGGAAAAGCTTGGGCAACCAGTTTTTTACGCGGTGGATGGAATGTCACTATTACTGATAATCAAGATTTAAGTGAAACTTTACATGATGAGTTTAACGGAAAAGTGAAATTTATTTCTGATTTAGAAGAGTCCGTTATTAATGCTGATTATGTTCAAGAAAATGGACCAGAACGCTTATCGGTAAAACAAGATATTTTTTATACATTAGCTAAAGTGGCTCCTGCGCATACAGTGTTTGCATCTTCAAGCTCAAGTATCGTTGCATCAAAAATAGCAGAAAATAATCCAGCCGCAGATCGTATTCTAATTGGGCATCCTTTTAATCCTGCCAATATTATGCCATTAGTTGAGGTTGTTCCTAGTCCAAAAACAAGTGCGACATCAATAAATCAAGCTATGAATATTTATTTAAGCTTAGGGTATCAACCTATACTAATTCGTAAAGAAATCGGCGGATTTGTTGGTAATCGTTTACAGGTTGCTTTTCTAAACGAATGTCGTTATTTGGTTGAACAAGGTGTCATTACTGTCGGTGACTTGGATAGGTTAGTTTTAAATTCCTTAGGTTTACGTTGGTCTACTGTTGGTCCATTTGAAGCTCAACATTTAGGCGGTGGTCCTGAAGGAATTAGACATTTATTAAATGGGGTTGGTGCAGGATTAGATATCACATTAGGAAAACCAGATCCTGATAAAAAAGAAGAAATAATCTCAGCCG
>NZ_LXEN01000009.1 GCF_001654855.1 Proteus myxofaciens ATCC 19692 | reverse complement strand
TAGAACATACATTTGGTACAGGCGAAGAAAACTGGAGTAAGAGATCTGCGACTAGAGATGGATTGAGTTTAGAAATAATAAAATTACGTAAGGCATATAAGCAAGATTCATAAAAATTGATGCATAGGTATTTGTGATAGAGGGAATGATTGCACAAGTGAAGATAGAATCTTAATAAATGTCGCTATCTATACCGTATTAGTCATATTGATAAAAATAATAAAATAAAGTATATACCCACTAAAAAAACATGTGAACTCGATAAATATTATAGAGTTACCTCTTTGTGTAAAAATACACACCTAATCAATAGTTGCATTTCTTCTCCTCATCCTCAATAATCACGACCGACCAGTCGGTCGTGATTAAGGAGAGCCAACATGGGTTCTGAAACAACATTTGAAAAATTGATCCAAGCATCCATGCTTGAATTTTCGTTACATGGCTATAATGGTTCCTCATTGTCTAAAATTGCCAATGCAGCTGGAATACAGAAATCGTCCTTATATAGCCACTTTAAAAGCAAAGATGCTTTATTTATGCATGCGTATACCTGTGCACTAAATGAAGAGATTATTTATGTTAAAAATGCTTTTTTGAATATAAATAATTCGCAGATCCCGGGTTTATCTTATTGTGAGGATTTAATCGAGCGTTATGACAATACGCCGATATTGAAATTTTTGTTGCAAACCAGCTATTTATCACCATTACATCTTACCGATGAAATTAATTTATTACATAGCACTTATATTGATTTATTAACTACAGAATTTAAAAAGACGATAGCAACTTATAAGCACTTAGTTTCTGATGCTGATTTTTATACTGAAGTGTATGTATCAATAATTGATAGTATTCAAGTTAAATTAGTATATACAAATAAAGAGCTTACAAAAATTAGACTTGTAGCGTTAAAAAAAGCTTTGCAGTATTTAACGGGGAAAAATGATGCAAGCTATTAAAAATAGTTCAGGGACATTTAGTTCACTATTAGTGATTTTGCTTGCGTTAATCACTGCACTAGATGCCATGGCAATAGATCTTTATTTGCCAGCAATGCCGACAATTGCTAATGATATTCATGTTTCTTCTGTCGATATTCAATTAACTTTGTCAGTATTTCTTGTTGGATTAGCTATCGGGCAGGGGATATATGGTCCTTTATTAGATAGATATGGTAGACGAATACCGTTATTAGTAGGAATTGGAATCTTTAGTTTAGGTTCTTTCATTGCAACGATAACACAAAACCTTGAGTGGTTATTAATCGCACGACTTATACAAGCAATAGGTGCTTCAGCTGGCTTAGTCACACCAAGAGCAATTGTTGATGACAGTTGTTCACTAAAAGAATCGTCGAAAATATTTTCATTATTAATGCAAATTATGATGATAGCACCAATTTTAGCACCAATAATTGGCGGGTTTTTATTAAGCCATATTGGCTGGCGTAGTATTTTTGGATTTATGACTTTATTAGGTATTATTATTTTCATATGGGGATATCGCTCTATTCCTGACACATTACCTATAGAGCATCGTACTCCTTTAAGTATCAAAAATAGCATACGAGCCTATCTAACCCAATTAGGTAATACTGTGTATATGGGTTATACCCTTGCTGGTGGCGTTATTCTTGCTTCTTTGTTTGTCTATATTAGTGGTTCTTCATTCATTTTTACTGCACATTATGGTTTAACACCAACTCAATTTAGTTATATTTTTGCTGCAAATGCCATTGCTTTAATTATCGGTGGTCAAATCGATATATTCCTACAAAAGAGATACATTTCTTCTAAAATCATTATCATTTTAGGTATTGTTATCCATACAGCTGTAGGTATAACGTTACTTACTGTTATTAATATTGGAAATGTTTCTTTAATTACATTTGGCTCATTATTAGCTATAGGAGTAGGGGCATTAGGGCTAATATTTGGCAATTTGACTGCATTGACTATGGCGAGTGTGAAATCACAATCCGGTGTAGCCTCGTCTTTGATGGGGATGCTTCAATATTTTATTTCAGCTGTTATCGGCTTTTTGATTAGTTTAATCTCTTCAGCCATGTATCAATTGCCTTTCGCGTTCTTTATATGCGGACTACTTGCGATGCTTTTTTTAAGTATTTCCCTGTTTAAGCTGAAAAAAAACAATCTTAATAAGTAACACTTAATTATTGAGATTGAAAGTGCCTCCTTTTATTGAGTGATATATCGCCCTTATTTTTAAGTGCGATATACCACTCCATCCTTTAATTTTAAAAATAAACTTACAAGTTATATAAGTTAACTTCTCTTATGACTGTAGACAGAAAATTTAAATAAATACGTTCGATTTTATAATTGTTAAATAATGTTTTTTTGAAGTGTGATTAAGTTTTATACATTGTCATTTTTAAAATACTTCTATTAATTGTTAATTTGATTTTTTAAATACTATTATTGAAAG
>NZ_LXEN01000008.1 GCF_001654855.1 Proteus myxofaciens ATCC 19692 | reverse complement strand
ATATTATTGTTTGAATTTATTAAGTTTATTATTTTTTTTAATCGGTTTTTCAGATCAATAATATTCATTTGATAGGCATTGCCTATTGTATTAATTATATTGATCGTTAGAATCATATTTACAGGCCAGGTAAAGGAATCTATTGTTTACACAACTTAAGTGTTATTAGTTGTTAGCTATATGAAATATAGACTTTTTTGTAATGTCTTTTTATGACAATGCAGAGTAGCTGACTTAATCAATCATTGTACAATATTTAGGCTGGTGGTGATGGGCAATGATAGATGATAATGAATGTCAATATAACTAAGTATATACGTAAAAACACATGGTTGTTTATCTGCTGAGTGTGGTCAAATAAATTATTAAACAGCTTGAATCTTGGGCGACAAATTAATTTTGCCAACAAAAATCTCTTGGGATGAAAATGAATATAATAGGCTAAATATTGAAGTTTTTAATAATATTTAAAGTGCAAGAGATTGGTTGGTGATTTTTTGTCCATAATTTCTTAATGTTGATACCAATGGAAAGAACTAATTTTATAGATGAAAAATTCTATTTAAAGGAAAATTAATTAAATTGATTAATCCAATGTGATGAACAAAAAATTCGTAAAAATAATATGTGCTGAATGTAATTTTCTGTCCGTTTAAAATATGGAAAATATTAAAATGATTTTTATATACAGATAATTATATGCTGAGGCTCAATTAACTGCCTTCAGTTTTTATGGTTGTGTTTATCATCCGTAAAACTAAATAAAAGGATTTAAGTAATGTTAAGGATAATGCTTTCATTAATATAAATGCAGTTGGTTTATTAATGTTAGTGAAGTGGCTTTATATTCATCAATAAAATGAAACTAAATCTCTTATTAAATAAGTTGATGGTTTCCCTTTGTATTTTTTTTAAGGACATTAAATGAAATTAACTCAATTAGCGGTTGCATCGGTATTTGCTGCATCTATTCTTCCATTAAGCGCAATGGCAGATAATACTGGTACCATAAATTTTGTGGGCTCTGTTGTTAACACACCTTGTAATATTCAACAGTCTTCATTAAAGCAAACCGTTGACTTTGGTCAACTCTCTCGTAATGCCCTCGAAAGTGGACAAATCGCAGAAGCAGATTTCGACATTACCTTTACTGGCTGTAACTTTGCCGATTTCAGTGAAACAGAAGATGAAGAAGGCAATGTCACAAAAAATCCTGTTAAATCAATGGACATAGTGTTTACTGGGCAAAACTATTCGACTGATAGAACATTATTATTAACATCAGCAAATAACACCAATAATTTAGGTATCGCCATTGATGGTTTTGAATTTGGTAAGGCAGAAAATGTGTTACCTAATGGTGATTTAGGTACAGAAGTTACACTTAACTTCAAAGCGTTAGCCAAAGCGATTGATCAATCTAAGAGTGTTGCTGAAGGTCAGTTCAGTGCCATTTCTAATTTCCGTATTACATACCAATAAAACAGTAGTGGGTCATTAGTATGTTTGATGATCCCTATTGCTTACGAAAAGGGTGATTTGCCCTTTTCGTATTCTCAATTAAAACAATAAACGAATTTATTCGCTGAGCTAATCACTATCGATGGCTTTCACCAAACATGATTAGTTTTTATCCACAATGAGCGTTGCCGAGTAAATTTGATAATCGGATTACTAATGTAAGGAAAAATAAGTGACTGCGTATTCACGGTTTGGCTTACCTGTAATCAGTGTTCTTTTCACACTGTTTTTTGGTCAAATATCGGCTTTTGGTAGCGAAAATGTGGGGATCCGTCATGAGGGTACTACACAACTCGTCGGTCAGGTTATCTCTACCCCATGTTCTATTGTGATGTCAAGTCGTTATCAAACCGTCGATTTTTCCTCATTAACTATCACAACGCTCGCCACAATAGCAAAGCGAGAACAACACACACATCCTTTTACTATTGAACTTCGTGATTGTGGAAGTCTGTATAACGAGATTGATAGTAAAACATGGACGATACGTTTTGACGGACAAGGAGCTGATAATGTCCATGCCTTTGTTTTACAAGGACCTTCTCAAGGGTTAGGGATTGCTGTGCTCGATAATATGAAGAATGTATTGATCCCAGGCAGGACATATCCCTTGTTTGAGAGCGTGTTACAACAGGATAAATCGAAAAATGCCTTGTTTTTACGATATTTCTTACAGCTAGAGTTAACCGGAAAACCGTTACAAGCCGGTAGCTATCAAGGGCTCGTTCGTTTTTTTATCGATTATCAATAAGTACAGTCATTTTCTTCAATAGTCACATTGAAGGCTTATTTTTGCAGTCTTTAGGATGGAACAAGGTATGATATTCAAACACAGCAAAGTGAAACTGGCCGTATTAGTGGCTGTGAGTGCCAGTGCATTTACTGCGTATGCAACGGAGTTCAATACGGATGTATTGGATGCAGAAGACATACAAAATGTGGATATGAGCCAATTCTCTGTTGCTGGTTATGTGCCTCCTGGACATTATGTATTAACCGTATTTGTTAATGGCCAACGTTTAGGTGCGCCTCGTGATATTACTGTCTTTGAGCAAAGTACGCCACAAAAAACAAGTAATCAACTTATTTGTATTCCCACCAATTTACTTGATCTTATTGGCCTAAAAGACTCAGTAAAAGAAAAAGTGACATTTTCTGACGATGGTCAGTGCCTCGATTTATCTGGGTTAACCGGAGTACAGTCGATTGTTGAATTATCTACCTTATCGCTGAAAATCACCATTCCTCAATTATGGATGGAATATCGTGATCCTAACTGGATACCACCGGCACTCTGGGAAGAAGGTATTAATGGTGCCTTTATCGATTATAACGCTAATGCGACCGTTACAGAAGAAAGTCAAGGCAATAAACAGGTGTATTTATCAACCAATGGAACGACTGGCGTTAATATTGGGAGTTGGCGCTTTCGAGGGGATTATAACGCGACATATCAAAATCAACATGGTGGCAATAATCAACAAGAAACCCATCGTTTTGATTTTAACCGATTGTATGCATTTACTTCTTTGAAGAAACAAGCTTCAATTTTGACTATCGGGGAAAACTATTTCTATTCTGATGTGTTTGAGTCATGGCAATACAGCGGTGTTTCCCTTGAAAGTGATGACCGAATGTTACCACCCAAATTAGTCGGTTACGCGCCAGAAATCATTGGTGTAGCAAATACTAATGCCACTGTCATTGTACGTAGTCAAGATCGCGTTATTTTAGAAACAACGGTACCTCCAGGGCCATTTCGTATCCAGACATTGGATAGCGGGGTGCGAGGCGTACTGGATGTGACGGTGCGTGAAGAAAATGGTGACGAGAAAAAATTTAGTATTAGCACCGCATCACTACCTTATTTAACGCGTCCTGGGCGAATTGTCTATAAAGTAGCCACCGGAAAAACTCGCTATAATGGCCATAATCTCACGGGTAAGCCGGTGATTAGTGGAGAGCTATCCTATGGGTTATCTAATGCGTGGTCACTGTACGGTGGGTCCCAACTCAATGAGGATTATCAAGCGACGGCGCTTGGTATTGGACGAGATTTATTCTCCTTTGGTGCTTTATCATTCGATATTACGCAATCTTTTTCACACTTTGCAGACAAAAATCAGCAAGGACGTTCATATCGTCTTAATTACGCCAAATCATTTGATGCATTACGCACTGATATCACTTTTGCAGGGTATCGATTCGCAGATAGAGATTACCGAACCTTAACTCAGTTTATGGATCAAGATCGTACAGGAAATGAAATACAAACACCTAAAGAAAATTATCAAATTTATCTGAATAAATATTTCGATAATTTTAATTTATCGCTGAATTATCAACATAGTACTTATTGGCAGGATACACCTCAGACACAATATGGTTTATACGCCAGTACGAACATCAGTATTCCTGGATTATCACAACAAGACGCTAATATTGCTTTATCGGCAACTCGAACCGAGCGCCATAATGGCTATCAAGATGATTCGATTAACCTGTATTTAACGGTTCCTTTGTACAGTGGGCATAACATAACGTTTTCTGAGTTGTATTCGAGAGCGGGTGGTGCAAATCAATATAATCACAGTGTTGGGTATAGTGGCTATAACGATCGCGATAACTACAGTCTGAATATTGGGTATAACCATGGGGAAAATATGGACAGTCAATCGAGTTTTAGTGGTTATTATTCACGAGATTTTTCTCAAGCTAATTTGACTGCGAACGCAAGCTATGTACCACAACAGTATCGTAGTGTTGGTGTGTCTATTAACAGTGGCGTCACGGCAACAACACACGGTGTCGCGCTTCATCGTAGCGCAAATGGGGATACTCGACTAATGATTGAAACGCCAGGCATAAGCGATGTTCCGTTACAAAGTGGGATTATTAAAACAAACCGATTCGGGCTTGCTGTTATTCCTAATATTAATAGCTACCGTAAGTCCACCGCATCCATTAACACTAGTCAGTTACCCGACAATCTAGAAACACTGGGTTCAACGACAGACATTACATTAACCAAAGGGGCGATTGGCTATCGTAGTCTATCTGTGATGAAAGGTGAAAAACTGTTTGCCATCTTATCCTTAAGTAACGGTAAAAATCCGCCTTTTGGCGCAAGTGTGCGCAATGCGGATAATCGTGAATTAGGCATTGTAGGTGAAGACGGTGTGACATGGTTAGTCGGGATCTCAGCCAATGAAATGTTATCTGTTTATTGGGGTGGCAAAAAACAATGTGATTTACACCTTCCTAATGATATCACGTCACTATCAAGCATGTTATTGCTGCCATGTTCGCTAGCGACAGAAACAAGCACGCCACATTAAACAGTAAAACACAATAAAGCAGTAAATAAGTTATTAATGTATTTTATGAGGTCAATTATGTTGAATTTAAGTCAAAAATTAATCAAGGCAATTGCTTGCATTACTGCTATCATTTCTGCAAATGCCTATAGTGCAGTCACATTAGATAGAACACGAATTATTTTTCCGGGATCAGAAAAATCAATTAATATCACCATTACTAACGATAATCCCGAAGAGGCCTACTTAGCCCAAAGTTGGATTGAAGATTTGCAAGGAAATAAATTAACTCAAGGTGCTATTTTGGCGACACCGCCATTACAGCGAATTGAACCCAATAGTAACAGCTTAGTCCGTTTAAGCACCACCCCAGTATTAAGCCAATTACCACAAGATAGAGAGTCGGTATTTTATTTTAATTTACGAGAAGTTCCACCGAAATCGACCGATGGTAATACTCTACAAATTGCATTGCAATCACGAGTAAAACTGTTTTATCGCCCTGTTAGTATTTTGTCTGAATCACAAACCAAATGGTCACATAAAGTGACGCTGACTAAAATCGCGAATGGTTACCGTATCAATAACACCACGCCTTTTAATTTAACCGTGATTGGTTTTGGTAATAGCAAAACGGCATCTGAGCAAAGTGCATTCGATGTAGTGATGATACCTCCTAAAACGGCCCATGATGTCGATTCAACTGCCATGTCCACACCTTATCTAACGTATATCAATGATTATGGTGGTAAGCCAACGCTAGGATTTCGTTGTCAAGGTGAAACTTGTACGGTTACTAACGAACAGTAATATTTAGATGCGATTACGCACGAGACTAGATGATGAGTAAACACAATATATTAGTAAAAGCAACTGGGTATCTGGTGACATTACTGATTGTTGGTAGTGCATTAAGTCAGTTGGCAATAGCAGGTAGCACTGTCGCCAGCACGCCGGTCAATCAATCAAGTTATGAACCTTTGCATCAAGGTCACATACAGGTGAATGCCACATTATTTAATGCACCGTGTAATTTAAGCTTAGATAAGGTCGTGCGTTTGACTGAGTGTGGGGCAGGAAAGGATTACCGAGAAATGGCGTTATCTGATATCGCGGCCAATACCCCCGTGAGTATACGATTTTATGATGCTCATCATGGTGTGTTTTCGCAACGTCATTCACTTTCTTTACAAAATGGCGATAACCCACTCATTCTTCCCGTCATGATGAAAGACCAACATATATTGCGTTTAGAGGTCAGTTATGAATAAAGCAGCAAAATATGGTTGGCTGTTGCCGGTGATATTTTGGGGTGATTTATCTCAAGTACAAGCAGCGAATAGCTTAGATGTTGAGTTTAGTGGTGAATTAGTTACTACCGCATGTCAGGTTAGCGCTGATTCCCTTAATCAAAAAATCACGCTGTATAATTTACGATGGCAATCGATTAATGAAACGGGGGTCAGTGACGTGACTCCATTTTCGATTGATATTGACAAATGTAGTGAAGTGGATTTGCAAAAAATCATAAAACTCACATGGCAAAGCAATGACTTGGTCAATATTGGTAGTGATACCTTTTTAACCACTAAAGGTGAAAGTGGTGTGCTTCTAGGGCTTGTCGACAACAATAATACGCCTTTAATTTGGAACCAACCGATGACAATTGGCGATGTTAATGTTGTGGAAGGATTACAGCAATTTGATTTTGGTGTATTCGTTCGTAAGCCCGCGACAGGAGATGCTAACACTGGGGATTTTTCTGGCATAGTTACCTTCAATGTGGAGTATGAATAATGTTTATATTCAATAAGATATCAATACCCATTGCGATAGTATCAATGCTTACAGTATTCAGTAGTCATGCTGACGTCTTGATTGATGTAACGGCCACCATGGTTGAGCCCGTTTGTAATGTCCGCAGTGAAAATAGTAGTTCACCTTTAAAAATTGGATTCAATAGCGTTAACATCGCGTCCTTAAGTCAATCAGCGATTGTTAAAGATTTTTCGCTTTATATTTCAGATTGTAATTTCAACAACACATTGGCTGTAATGATGACATCTAAGAGTGGAAGTACCTTGTTATATAACGGAAAAAATATTTTAGCCACCAGTACTGATGGGTTAGGCATTGATTTCAATGAAGTAACGGGTGGCACTGTTCGTCCTCTGGAGATGAATAAAAACCAACGCATTTACCCTGAGCGAGTTGATGAGACACTTTATCGTCTGGATTTACAAGCGCAGTTAGTGAGTACCCTTCCTATCAATGAATTAGCGTTAGGCAAATTTACATCAACAGTGACATTTTCTGTTACCTATTATTAATCAGGGAGTATTTATGTTTCCTTTGAAAAAAAAGTACTTAACGAATTGGTGGCGATCACTTGAAGTACATCAATCGTTGATACGCCAAAACAAAAAACAGGTATTATTAATCAGCCAAGTATTGCTTGGTTGTTTACTTTTTCCTTCCGTGACTGAAGCCAGTTATGCAGGTAAGATTGTAAACTCAAATGACGGATATCGTATTGCTCTGGCTAGTAATACTTCAATCGCTTCAGCACCAGTGGTCGGCTCTGATGGCCGAAATTATTATAGAGTAGGAGAGCCGATTGTTGTCAATCAGTCTAGCTCATCTGTTGTTTCATCTGGCCAAGTAAATTGTATGGGGAGGACATGGGGAAATAGCACTGCATATCTTCCTGTCAGTAACGTATGGCACCGTTTATTTATTTATTCTCCTTCGACGGGTATTACTCTAAATGGTAAAAGAGCCTATCGCATTAATAATAATTTAATTATGACAGTTGAAAGTGAAATACTTAATTGGAATAAACTATCTGGCTTAGGCAATGGTTGTAGTACCGCATTTACTGGTATTCGAGCCATTACAAATTTTACTCAGCAATTTCCATTTACAATAACATTTTTTATCAATGATCGTATTATTGATGGTCAAGTCGTAATTCCTGCTATGGATTTGGGGGGATATGTACGTGCATTTACAAGCCCAGATGTTGCTCCACCTTATGATACATGGCCAATAGAAGAATCAACAGCCCCAATGCGATTGACATCATCCACATTAAATCTGGTTGCAGCTTGTAATACAACGACCAGTTCTGGGCAAGCGACTACGCTTAACTTACGACACAATCAGCTGAGCACCTTAAATTATAACGATACTGTAACCGAAACCATAACTTACAATTGCAAATTTTCAATGCCAACAAAAGTACGATTACGTCTCGATTATGCGACAGATGGAGATGCTCAAAAACGATTACCGTTGATAAACAGTCAAGATAGTACCAGCAAAATCTATAGCGATTTGACCATGACTCATGAAGCCTCTAATCAAACAGGTAAAGACTTTAAAATAGATATTGAAGAGATAAGCACCGTTAAGATTAGCAGTCATATTCAAGGAACGAATGCAATGCCTGGTGATTATAAGGGGTCTGCTTGGTTGATAGCGACATTCGATTAATTGATGGCTCTGATATTAATTTTCTAACAGCTCCACATTTATTTAATGTCATAATTAGATAGTCACCTAATATCAAGCACATTCAGTTTCTATGTATTCGATAACGAAGCCATCATGCTTTTTATCAATAGGTTTTTGTCATGCAGAAAAAGAACAGCATAAAATTCATGGTGTTAATTGGATTTTATGCTGTTTTATTATGAGGTGATACTTATTAAGACAATATAGAACTAGAGTGTGGGTTACACATCAAACCGTTATTTCGATTTTATCTTATTGATTTATAAAAATTCTATTTCGACTGGTTCAATTCGTATTCAGTCGTGTACTTATTTAAAACAATATAACCGTTGAAGTAGTATTGATAAAATTATCTAAGTAAAAGTGTATCAATATCAAAGTGTTTATAATAGGTATTTATGAATGAAATCAAACTTTAGGTCTGTTTCCTCATAGAAGACTATATAACGCTAGATAATTAATTATTGTAATAATAGATTATTTTCATTTTGGTGAGTAATTAGTGTGGGCTTTTGTTTTTCATTAGTCAAAGAGAAGATAACACTATACCTTACTAAACCACCTATTCCCCAAAATGGGTCTGAATCATAATAAAGCTCAGAAAGAAAAGTCATATTTTGTTAAACATAGCTCTGAATATACTCTCCTTTATTATCATTAA
The DNA here is from genome assembly GCF_001654855.1 of Proteus myxofaciens ATCC 19692. Classification (GTDB taxonomy): domain Bacteria; phylum Pseudomonadota; class Gammaproteobacteria; order Enterobacterales; family Enterobacteriaceae; genus Proteus; species Proteus myxofaciens. The sequence goes on along the minus strand of NZ_LXEN01000008.1, from coordinate 25,308 downwards.
CGTTACTATGTCAGATAGCGGCTAATTGAAAATCACATCATGTTTTAATGCATCAGCAAAAGAGCCTATATTTGTAGGTATTAGATGTAGAAATTTTGCTTTAATCTGATGTGCACTAATAGTCCTAGATGCTGCCCCGTCCAGTTATACCCTCTTATTTTGTATTATAAAATATTTCAGTAAAAAGTTGATAGAGATAAGATACGATAGAATAAATAAACCGTCGGCTTAAATTTATTAATAAGACTGGGTAGATAGGAAATGTAACGATTAGTATGGCGTTATTATAAATGGAGAGTAGATATTCTTAAGAATTAATTTCTAAACAAGTATAGTGAATGCACTTTTACTTGTTAGTGAGAAAAAGAGTATAAAGTTAGTCTTAGTTTATGTGTACTAAACATTATAATATGTTGAATTGGATATGGATGAGAAGTGGATGAGAAATAGATAAAGAGATGTTAATTTTTAATAGGCAATGAAAGGTACATGTTTTATAGTTTCTTTAATTTATAGTTAAAGTATTTATTAAAAGTGAACTTCGGGTTATTTTTAATTTCAGCTAATTATAGTTTTATATTTTACTAAAATAAGCTTATGTTGGTTTAATCTAATTTATCTTAAGTTTATTCACTGCATTTTTTTATTAATGTTTAATATTTTTATTTTTATAAAAGTTTGTGTTAACTTTAACTTATTGTAAATTATATATTTTTGTTAAGTTATTTGATTTTAAAATTACTCATAGTTGCTTATACTTATTGCGTTAATAAAATAATTAATCTACTTTTATTAGTAATGATTAAATAAAAAAGTTATTGGATTGTAATATATGTACCGCCATTTAAAATGACTGTAATATATTTTAAATTAATGGTTTAATGCTATTTTAAATCTATTTAATAATTTATTAACTTATATTGAAATGCATTTTTTATTAGATAATTAACTTATTTTTTAAGTGGAAATGAAGTGTGTCTCTATTGTGTAATCACTAAGTAATCATTAATTTAATAGGTGAGTTTTATGGGGTGAAGTAAAAGCTTTGATAGCCTAAATAGTTTAAAAGTTAGTTATTCACCGAGGATGTAAAGATTCTCTACAATTATTATAATGGCTCAAATAAGGTTCAAATTTTAATTGCAGTAAAAATACTGAATAAAGAAGATGAACCTATATATGATTAAAAATGACATGATAAAAGCTATTTTTTAATGCCATTATAAAACGGAAAAATAAATAGTGCTGGTCAAGATTACGATTGGAATCACACAACCATCAATAATTATATGTTTATTTTTAGTTAATATTTTCTCTATTAACAGAAGGTTTGAATGTAAAAATAAATTGTTGGATTTTTTTCTGTAAGATATGTGGACATACTATTTCTTTTATTATTTTAATAATGGTTATGATTCCAATATTTTTATTTTTATAAATTTATTCTAGTGTAATGAAAAGTATTGAAATTATTTTTTTATGCTCTCCTACTATATTAACGTGAAGATTGGTAGCAAGAGATAGGTTTTACCATCTTAGGAGGATGTTTTTATGTATTATGACAAATTTGACTATTTGGCTGGTCTGAATATTCAGTATCAGGGGACAGCAAAAGGGTCTGCTATTATTTACGGAAACGGCCTTAATATGATTGAGGTTATCGTCAAGGTAAAAATAATGGATAGCGGTATTAACTCAACTCCAATAGAGATGACGAATAATGAAATGAGAAATAGTATTTTCTTGTGTGATTACCAAACGGGGGAAAGAATACCTTTCGATTTTGAGTATGGAATAAAATCTGACTGGCGTGTCAGCTTCAATAAAAATAACTATTTAGGTGCTCTGGAATATTCTTCGTCTAGGACAGACGCAGACCCTGATTTATTTCCTGAGGATGGCTATAACTATTGTTCACTATATGTGTACTGTACAAAAGGGAATCTTTACAAAAAAATAGCTGCAGGTATCGCCATTCCAAATGTTGGCGAGTTTAAAACGACTTCCAGTGGTACTAATACTGTGAACGGTTCGACCGGAGGGCCTTTCAAGGCGCCTAGCGATATCGAAATTAGAGCTATCGAACCATATAAGTATACGCTTGACGACTTCTCTATGAACACGGATTCATCGAGTCTATCCAGTGTATCAAATCGGGGAGCGCGTTTGTATAGTCTTACCGGGACAAACCATTATCTGGACATTAAGAAACCGCTTCATAAAATTTCCTCGGTGAAAGCCAGCGAAAGGTCCGGTTCCAGATTCGGAAACGATTATAACTGGTATTGGATTTGGCAAGCGTTTGACTGTGCTGCGGATTATGGAAAGAAAAATTTATCCAAGACACTCACCGTCACCTTTAGTAAATACGAGTTCCCCTGTCAACACACAATAAATAAGCAGCCCGGTGTCTGTTTTGTATTGATCGATGGTCACTGTTCTGTAATGACGTCTTGGCAATATTACGGGCAAACCTACGTTGACATCATCGATAATTTTGGCAACAAAACCTCCCCAATAATTCGATTCAATAATAGAAAAGAGATTAAACACACAGGTTTTCGTGACAACTCACGAGTTTTCTCCGAACACACAGCACGACATGTCAGCAACCATGGTATTCCTGAGAATATTATTCAGCATATTACCGACAGTATCCCTAATATGATTTGTGGTGTGCTGTCTCTGGATGATGATAAATCAGAATTCAAACCATGTGTTAATACTTCTCCGACACCTGAACAAGGAGCAATGATGGATGCTGATTTGCTGGGGTCGCTCAGGCATTCACATGAAATCACTCATGTCATTTGCAGCGTGCCTGACGCCCTGAGTCGTGATGTGTCTGACTATCAGGCAATGAGTGACCGTGATAGTCTGCCATACCTGCTTGTTTTATGGCCCAGCCTGCAGAGTCTGACTATTTTCCCGCAGACTGAACTTGACTATGAAAACCGTCCCTACATCTATGGCAAATACGACTGCTACTCTCTAATCAGGGATTATTTTCTCAGGGAGGAAGGCATTGTACTCAATGACTATCCACGTGAGGTCTATTCCCTCGATCCCGAGAAAAATATCTTTGAAATACAGGCTCCGGAAGAAGGCTTCGTCAAAATTGAGGATACTTCTCTTCAATCCGGTGACATGCTGATCTTTAATTTGCCATCAACCAGACTGCAACACGCGGCAATCTATATGGGTAATGGTCAGATGCTGCATCATTTACCGCCGGGACTAAGTTGCAGGGAAGCTTACAGCGAAAAATGGAAAAAACGCACCAGTTCAGTCTGGAGACATAATAGTTTAATTATTAAGTAAATTATTATATCAATGATTTTCTCTCAGCCATATTTGTATTTATTAGAACGATAAACCGGATTTTATATTATAAGCCCTCCGGTAGGGAGGGTTACTTATTATGGAAAAATATCTCCGGCATTGTCATTACAGAAATACAGATAGCCTTAGATTATGGTTATTTTAATACACGAATATTTATTTAAGATCTGATTATATCAGGAGCATGTATTATGAATGACAGTTTTACGTCACAGACATCCAACTTTATCAGTGCCATGAGCACCGATGTTGACCCGCGCACGGGTCAGTTTATGGTTAATCTGCCCGTTGTATCGTTAGTCGGTAATCATCTGCTGGGCCCTGAACTCCCCCTGTCTCTGAGTTATTCAGCACTCAACAACGTTAATAGTGGTTTTGGCACTGGTTTTGCCCTGAGTCTGACACAGTTTAATAACAGAACTAATTTACTGGAACTGAGTAACGGTGAAAAATACCGGGTCAGCCCCGGTACCAATAAAGTACGCAACCAGAAGCTCAAAAGTTTCCGTTTTGAGTTTACCAATGGGCATGGAGATGGCGAAGGGTACACCATTTTCTGGAAAAACGGCAAGATCGAACGACTGACAAAAGCTAAAGATAACAACACATTTCTCACTACAACGGTCATATCACCAGCCGGACGACAGTTGTACCTGACCTGGAACTGGAGCGGACAGGTGTCCCGATTGTCTGAAGTTCGGGATGAGTCAGTCACATTATGTCGGATAAGTTACAAAAACGAATCATCTGTGATGACACTGTGGCCGGGTACCGGAGATGAAAACAGCGTACAGTTTCTATTGATGAATGATAAGTACCTGAACCGTATTTTCTGGAAATTACCGGATAGTAATTTTCTGAATTGTTATTTTAGTTATGATGCCATATCCGGAATGAGTAATCTATTGCTGACCGGCGTGAAATACCCGACCGGAATGACAGATGACGTTGTTTACAACAGACAGGAGGGACTCAGGTATCCTTCTGCATCCGGTATCACTACCCGTTTACCTGTAGTGTTCACGCATACCCGTAATCCGGGGGCCGGACAGCCGAAAACAATTCGGCATTTCTCGTACACCACGCAAAACTTCCTTGGTTTCAACGGTAACTTTGGTAACTGGTCTCCTGACAGTGATTATATCTATACCACATTAACGGATTATACCTACGGTTCAGAGGAAACTATCACCAGTGGCGGTGTCACTGTCACCACGAAGCGGGAATACAATAACTATCACCTGCAAATCTTGGAGGAAACCCGTAAAGGCAGCAGTATTATCCGGGAGAAAACCGCCTATTATGCTAGGCCTTATGTCTTTATTGACGGACAGCTAGCTCAGTTCCAGATGCCCGCAAAGAAAACGGTTACCTTGACCGATACTGTTCTGCCTGTCTCAGAGCGGACCCGTACGGAAATTACAGAAACAGCATTTGATGAACACGGTAATCCGGTCAGTATGAAAGCCCCTGACGGTACACTGACCACCTATGAATTTTATCCGGCAGAAGGCGGACACCACTGTCCGGCCGAACCGAATGGGTTTGTTCGGTTCCTGAAATCCGTGACGGTAACACCGCGGGACAGTGATTATAATGACACACCGGAGCAAATCACAACATACACCTACCGCCTGTTAGGCAATAGGAAGGACTGTGTGGTACAAGATACCGAATCCGTATTCAGCGGTGATACGCTGTTATCTGTGCGCACCACGGAATATCAGGAAGACACCGGAAATACAGAGTATGGCCGCGTCACATCATTCATCGATACCCTGTATAACTCGGATGTAAAGGGGCAGTCTTTTACCAGTAGACAGGATTTTGACACGAAGGTCAGTGACAGTGGCCTAATGACACAAAAGGCCACATTTACTGGTTATGACGGCTTAAAATCTTCGGTAACACAAAGTCGATCTGTATATAACGGACTTATGCATTCTGATGTTTCTGCTCAGGGTATTTTAACACGTTATACCTATGATTCACTAGGACGAGTACTGACTAAAATACAGAATGTAGGAACCGTTTATGAAAACACCACTACCTGGAAATATGAAATTACGGCAGTAGGCCCTAATACGATTATGCGTGATAACATTGGTAATCAGATAAAGATCCTTTTTGATGGAGCAGGGCGCCAAATCCGTCAGCAGCAGCTTGATATAGACGATACACAGCAGTGGTTTGATATTACTTCAACGCAATATGATGCCTTTGGTCAACAAAATGTTTCAACGGCATGGGATTGGATTACTGATAAATCGAATACGCCTAAAAATTTTACTATAAGTAGTACCACAGATTATGATAACTGGGGGAATGCCTCCAAAATGCTACTTTCAGATAACCTTTGTAAACACACACAATCAGATCCTGTTCAGCGATTGACTCATTCTTTTTCACAAAATGATGAAGGTTTATCGCTGATGAAAAGTGGAACTGTTAGCACGCGTCTTGATAAAATAACAGGATTGCCGCAACAAGAGACGATGATTGATGTTTCTGGAGTAGAGCAGAGTAAATATAACTATATCTATGATGGATTGGATAAATTACGGCAAGAAGAAGATACAGACGGAAATATTACCACTTACAGTTATGATATTTGGGGTAGGGAAATATCTAGAACTTTGGCTGATGGTACGGTGATTACTTATAGCTATGCTCCTCATTCAAGTGATAGTCTGGTTAGTTGTATTCAGGTAACAACGCCTAAAAAAGATGGAAGCAGTAGTACTCAAATTATGGGAATTCGCAAGTATGATAGTTTGGAGCGAATTATTGAAGAAATAGTAGGTGGTCGCATGACTAGCTACTCTTATGAAGGTGCATCTCCTAAGCCCGCAAAGATAATCTTTCCATCGGGTGATTCACTAAAATATACCTACATTCCAGAGTTGGATAATGTTCCTCTTAGTGTAAAAGGGGCTGGAATAGTTCGGACGTATGAGTACGATAAACGGACTGGTGAATTATTAAATGCGACTGAAGGCGATATCGGATACGGCTGTGTTTGGTCATCGTCAGGTAAATTGATAGAGGAGCGATTTACTCAACAAGGGAATAAGAGACAGGCTAGTTATACCAGCACATTAAATCAAACGCCTCTCAGTTATACTGATATTACAGGTGCGCAAACTCATTATACATTTAATAAGCATGGGCAAGTCATAGAGATATCAGATAATGAGCTCAGTGTAGCATTAAGCTACGATCCGTTAAAACGTTTATCAACTCAGATGGTGAAGAGTAAAACGAGTAATTCAAATCTAACCACGGCGCTTAAATATGATGATTTCAGTCGTGAAATTAGCCGTACATTGACTGATGGTAACGGCGCTACACTAAAAATGGAGTTGCAACGATTAAAAAATGGCCTTCTGGCACGTCGTTTGACTAAGCAAGGTAGCCTAGTTCTTAAAGATGAACGCTATGAGTATGACTGCCGTTACCGATTAATAAACTATAATGTTAGTGGTAGTACACCACCATCTGATGCTCACGGCAACTTATTAGCGGGACAGTTATATCAGTATGATGCGATAAATAATTTAACATCTGTCGTGACCACGTTAGCGGACAATAGTGAAGATAAAGCTACCTATTATTACTTAAATAAAGAAGATCCCACACAGTTATCTAAGATAACTCATACTCATAATACATATCCACAAACGATTAATTTGGAATATGATGCTAATGGCCGAATGACTAAGGATGAAGCGGGACGAACATTAGCTTATGATGCAATAGGGCGATTAATTAGCGTTAGTGGTAAAAATATTAATGGAGGCCACTATCAATATGATGCTCTTAATCGACTAGTGGGTCAAGATGTCAACCAAAATGATGCAAGAGAACTTTACTATCGAGGAAATAATTTAATTAATGAAGTACTTTCTGCTGACAAACAGGAGATTCGCTTTATTAAACAAGGGCTAAACTGCCTAGGTGTTAGTGATGGTCAGAATTTAACCATAACGGGTACTGATTATAATAATAGTGTAGTGTGGTCAGAGGGTAAAACAAACGAGATGACGTTACATAACTGGTCACCTTATGGGAACGGAAATCAGATTGACTTATTACCTGGTTTTAATGGTGAGCGGAGTGACCCTATCAGTGGTAGCTACCATTTGGGGAATGGTTATCGCACATATAATCCCGTTTTAATGCGCTTTAACTGTCCCGATTCTCAGAGTCCGTTTGGTGACGGGGGGATCAATCCTTATGCCTACTGTACTGGTGATCCCATTAACTTTACTGATCCATCAGGTCATATGAGTACAGGTAGTGCAGTCGGCATTGGAGTCGGAATAGCAGGCCTACTTTTAGCCGCATTCACCGCTGGGACCTCGTTGATTGCAACTACGATTGCAATGGGTGCAACAAGTGTTATTACAACAGGTTCTGCTATATCAACGTGGGGAGTCATCTCTGCGACAGTTGCATCAGCATCAGTGGCATCTTTAGTGACAGGAAGCTTGGGAGTTATGTCTGATGTTACTGCGATAGCGAGTGGTGTGGCAGAAGAGGTTAGCCCAGAAGATAGTGCAACATCCATGTTGGGTTGGGTTTCTATGGCGACTGGGCTTGTTGGTTTTACTGTAGAGTTAATGGAAGCTGGCTCATCTCTCTATGGTATGGTGCAGTCTCGAAGTAAACTGGTTAAAGGTAATAGCGGTGGTAGTAACCCGCTACGTCTGAGAGGGGGAGGAGATGGTGTTTTGGAGGCGGCAGCTAGCACATCATCAAATCAACGTCAAACACCTCGTGTAATTGGTTATCATGGAACGTCATCAAAATATACACAAAGCCTGATGTCTGGTATTGATTATATAAAGTATGCGAGTGAAGGAGGCGGAACACGACACGGAACCGCTTTCTATGCTGCTTTAGATTTCGGTACTGCTGAGGGATACGCGGGTGTAACTGCGATAAAGACAAACCAAAATCGGTCATTCATGAGCAAAATTTTTAGGAAAAAATATCAAGCAGTTATTTTTGAAGTCTTGTTTGATGTTTCGAATTCTCAAGATCATTCTAATAATATTTTTGTCCAAACTCTGTATCAAGGGCGTGGTCTTCGAAAGACAAATTATGAGGTGTTATTTACAGGAGATAGTGTAGGTCATATTACATTGCGAAGAAGCATTTCCAGTGCAACCACGAGTGAGAGATTTACGCCTGAAGAAATAAGTCAATATTTAGGTCTAAGGAACCAATTTAACTTATAATATATTGATATCAAATTCATATTGCTGATTATTTCATCAATGGCTAATAAAGAAAAGATAAAATATTGTATTTTGTAGTGTACTTATTTTGTTATGAGCTTTTATGAAACTCAGTGAGACGAAAACAGCATAAAATCCAATTAATATCATGAATTTTATGCTGTTTTATTATGAGGTGATACTTATTAAGACAATATAGAACTAGAGTGTGGGTTACACATTAAACAAGAAGTTCATTACATCGCCATCTTGAACGATATAATCTTTACCTTCAGCACGCATTTTACCTGCTTCTTTAGCACCTTGTTCACCACCATAAGTAATAAAATCGTTATAAGCGATAGTTTGTGCACGAATAAAGCCTTTTTCAAAGTCAGTATGAATTTTACCCGCTGCTTGTGGTGCTGTTGCACCCACAGGGATTGTCCATGCACGAACTTCTTTAACACCCGCAGTAAAGTAAGTTTGTAGATTTAATAATGAATAGCCAGCACGAATAACGCGATTTAAACCGGGCTCTTCAATACCTAAATCTTGCATAAACTCTTCACGCTCTTCATCATCTAATTCTGCGATATCAGCTTCAATAGCCGCACAAACTGGAACAACAACAGAACCTTCAGATTCAGCAATTTTATAAACGGTATCAAGGTAAGGGTTATTTTCAAAGCCGTCTTCGTTAACATTCGCAATATACATTGTCGGTTTTAATGTTAAGAAGCTTAAATAACGAATAATCGCTCTTTCTTCATCTGTTAACTCTAATGAACGTAACATTCCCGCTTTTTCAAGGTGAGGTAGACATTTTTCTAAAACATCGATTTCTGCTTTAGCAATTTTGTCACCACCTTTGGCTTTTTTCTGATTACGCTGAATCGCTCGTTCACAAGTATCGAGATCAGAAAGAGCTAATTCTGTATTAATGATTTCGATATCTTCAGCGGGATCAACTTTTCCAGCAACATGAACGATATTGTCGTTTTCAAAACAACGAACGACATGGCCAATGGCTTCTGTTTCACGGATATTTGTCAGAAATTGGTTACCTAGGCCTTCGCCTTTAGAAGCCCCTTTGACCAAGCCTGCAATATCAACAAATTCCATTGTTGTTGGTAAAACACGTTGAGGTTTTACAATCTCTGCTAACTTATCTAAGCGTTGATCGGGCATTGGAACCACGCCAGTATTGGGTTCGATAGTACAAAATGGGAAGTTGGCTGCTTCAATACCGGCCTTAGTTAAGGCATTAAATAGTGTAGATTTCCCTACATTAGGCAGACCGACGATACCACATTTAAATCCCATAAACGTTCACCTTGTTACATAAAAACAACAGGAAAAAAGTGTCCTGTTGTATTGTTAAAAAAATTGGCGCTATTATAAAACAAAACCCTGATTGATGACATCATCAGAATGTAATGGCGCAAAATAGAAGAATAGTTCCCAAAATAGGCTAATTAAGCAAAAACTTATTTTTCAGCTTTAAAACTATGTAAACGATTAATCGCTTTTTCATAGCCTTCATGCATTAAAATATCAGTACATGACAGCGCTTCATCAATGGCATCATCAATTAATTTTTGCTCATTTGTTGGTGGTTTTCCTAATACAAAACCAACCACTTTATTTTTATCACCTGGGTGACCAATGCCAATACGTAAGCGATAAAAATTAGGATTATTTCCAAATTTACTTTGAATATCCTTTAATCCATTATGCCCGCCATTGCCACCACCTAATTTCATTTTTACAATGCCAGGTGGTAAATCGAGTTCATCATGAGCGACTAAGATTTCATTAGGTTCAATGCGATAAAAATTAGCCATCGCAAGTACTGCTTTACCACTTAAATTCATAAAAGTTGTTGGTACTAATAAACGGACATCATTACCATTTAAATTAATGCGAGCAGTATATCCATAGAATTTGCTCTCTTCTTTTAGAGATTGTTGATGGCGTCTAGCCAATAAATCAACATACCAAGCACCCGCATTATGGCGAGTTTGGGCATAATCTGCACCGGGGTTTGCTAACCCGACGATAAGTTTAATTTTACTCACAATAGCCTTTCACTGTTATCGTCTTAAAAGAAAGGCATAGTTTACCTTTCTAATCGAAGAAGCACAAAATAGATTGTAGATATTGTATTTTTTAAATAATCAGCTCGTTAAATAATCGGCTTTATTTAGCAAATAGAGCGAAAAATAACAAAATATTGTCAATAACAACTTAAAATACGCAAATAACATTTTTTGCAAAGAATTACTCATAATTTTTAGAGCTTGTGATCACTACGACACTCATTCTCTGGCATTTATGACTATACTAATCATTAATAATAGTAAGTCATTTTGATGTGTTTTTTTGTTGGATCGTCAGACACCTGCGTGGAGGTACAACATGAAATATAAACATGCTTTTGCAATGGGGAACTTTTTAATGGCGGTAGGAATGGTTACGATGCTTGGTAGCCTTGGTTATAATTTAATTAGTCATATTTTTCCTATAGGCCTGCCTGAAATATTAGCTGATCTCTCTCTTATGGGAATATTTATTGGTGCATTTGTTTGGTTAGCAGGTGCACGTATAGGGGGTAGAGAAACTGTAGCTGAACGTTATTGGTGGTTGCGTCATTATGATGAACGTTATCGTCGTCATAATAACCATCGTTTTCCATAATTTTTATTTATCATAACAATCTGGCTATTGGGAAATAAGAGATAATTAAATACCGCTAATATGATAAATTAGTGACTGAAAATATTTGTACCTAAAAGATAATAGATATCAACCACGATATTTAATAACAAAGCATTATCTGTAATGTCTTGCTATTTAATATTTATGATAAAAAACCCTCGTTATTAAATAACGAGAGGTTTTTATGAAATCTCGGTTAACTCTTCACGGCTAAGTCCCGTGCTTTCAATCACTAACTCTATATTGATACCATTTTTAAGCAGGTGACGAGCCATTTCTAGTTGGCACTGATAGGCTCGTAGTCTTTCTTGCTCAATGCCTTTTTGGTGTCCTTCCCAACCAATCCTTTCGCCTTTATCTTGCAAACGTTGTGCAATACTCACGATAGCCTCCTGATGCTTATCAGCCTGTTCACTGAGTTGTTGAACAATGGACTCAAAGTGAGGTGAATCCAACACAATAAACAGGTAATTAAGGATAGTAATGATGTCATTAGATATTCAAGCTAATATACTAAAGCCGTATGTAGAAATAGTTTATTCTGTATCAAAATAAAACCCGTTATAACCATAGATTATAACGGGTTTATCATCTCAAATTGCGATATAAATCAAACAATTAATGTTCAAACATCGCAGAAATTGACTCTTCATTGCTAATGCGACGGATAGCTTCCGCCAACATACCAGAAAGAGTCAAAGAACGGACTTTATTCAATGCCTTGATTTCTGGTGACAATGGAATTGTGTCGCAGACAATAACTTCATCAATAACTGAACTTTTGATATTTTCAACAGCATTACCAGAGAAAATAGGGTGAGTCGCATAAGCAAATACACGTTTAGCCCCACGTTCTTTCAGTGCTTCTGCGGCTTTACACAAAGTACCCCCAGTGTCAATCATATCATCGACAAGGATACAGTCACGGTTAGCAACATCACCAATGATATGCATAACTTGAGAAACGTTAGCACGAGGACGACGTTTATCAATGATAGCCATATCGGTGTCATTGAGAAGTTTAGCGATAGCGCGAGCGCGAACAACACCGCCAATATCTGGAGAGACAACAATAGGGTTATCCAATTCTTTTTGAAGCATATCTTCTAAAAGAATTGGACTGCCGAAAACATTGTCGACTGGTACATCAAAAAAACCTTGGATTTGTTCTGCGTGTAAGTCACAGGTTAAAACACGGTCTACGCCTACACTAGATAAGAAATCCGCAACAACTTTCGCCGTGATAGGAACACGAGCTGAACGAACACGACGATCTTGACGAGCATAACCGAAGTAAGGAATAACAGCAGTGATACGACCAGCGGAAGCTCGACGCAATGCGTCAACCATGACCACTAATTCCATTAAGTTATCATTAGTTGGTGCACAGGTTGATTGAATGATAAAAACATCACCACCACGTACGTTTTCGTTGATTTGCACACTGACTTCACCGTCGCTAAAACGACCTACAGCCGCGTCTCCTAAGCTTGTATACAGTCGATTGGCAACACGTTGAGCCAGTTCCGGGGTTGCGTTACCAGCAAAAAGCTTCATATCGGGCACGAGAAAAACCTCAGGCTTGCGTCCAGAGAGAGATATTGTTGACCTGTAAAAAATATGTTTATAAACATAGAATTGTAAACATCATGTTACGGGTGCAATAACACAGGTATCCTTGAGCGGAATAAATGCAAAGGAGAAATGTTAACGCCTTGCGCTACAAATCCATGCACCCACTCAGGGGCGTTAATTAACACTTTACTAGCGGCTTCTTGCGATTCGAACTCACCGAATACGCAGGCACCTGTCCCAGTTAAGCGTGACGGTGCATATTCTAACAGCCACGAAAGCAGATATTCAACCTCACGAAAACGTTTTCTTGCGATCATTTCACAGTCATTTTCAAACGGAGCCTGTAATAATGCGCCAAGAGAGCGAATTGGAGAATTACGTTTTAATTGCGGATCTGTGAAGATTGTCGGAGTTGGAATAGATATTCCAGGATGTGCGACTAAATACCACCGCTCTTTAGGTGAGGCTGGGGTTAATATTTCGCCAACTCCTTCAGCAAAAGCAGCATGACCTTTTACAAAAACAGGGACATCTGCACCTAAGCTCACACCTAATTTTGCTAAAACATCATCACTCAAGCCGGCTTGCCAATGATAGTTTAAGGCGATAAGTGTTGTTGCTGCATTAGAAGAACCACCACCTAGTCCACCACCCATGGGTAATTTTTTATCGATATTAAATTCAGCGCCTTGATGCGTTAATTTAATATTATGTTTTTTACAATAATCACGTAGTAATTTAGCCGCTTTGATAATTAAATTGTCTTCATCTTTTACCCCTGAAATAGTGGGTGAAATAATCAATTGATTATCATTACGAGATGTAATGGTTAATGTATCGCCATAATCCAAAAACTGAAAAAGAGTTTGTAAGTTATGATAACCATCAGGCCGTTGACCTGTTATATAGAGAAAAAGATTTAATTTGGCAGGAGAAGGCCAACTTAGTGTCATTACTGTATATCCCAATTATCCATTTTTAATTTAATGAGTCGTTGTCCTTGGCGTAGCTCTAGTCGCTGAGGTAAATTTGGTGTGACACTACTATCATAAGCTTGATAGGTCACAACCCAATCACCCTCGGGTGCAGGCCATCTTACTGATTTTAAAAGATGATGAGAATCTAATTCAAAATTAGTTGCATCACCTGGTAAGCCAATTAACCAAGCTCGCAGATTTTTTAATGGAATAACCATGCCTGTTAATTGATAAATCATTTCAACAGGGTTATCGCTGTAATATTTTTGGCCTTTATTGTCAGTCATTTCGATAACACCAGGCGTCACATTTAAATCAAGTTCTGTAGTTCCTAAAGGATTGGTGAGTAATAAACGATAGGTTTCTTCGCCTTTATCTCTCCAATAAAAGCGAGCATACACTTTGTTTGATTCTTCAATGTAAGCAAAAGCGCCTCGGGTTTCATATTGTGATATTTTGTTTAACGCATTTTTTTGAGCTTGCCATTGCACATCAGTATCAGATCCCGAACCTTGTGTGTTGATGTTATTCAAGTTACAAGCACTCAGTAATAATGCGGTGAGTGGGATAAGACGTAGAAGCTGTTTTGTAGAATAAAAGCGTGAATGCATAGCTGAGACATTCCTTTAATTCGAGATAAGTTAAAAAAAAGAGTACCATAAACCTTGTGATATAACGATATTTCGTTAAATAACGAATAGAAATATCGTATCAAACAAGTAAGCCCTTTTATTGGGTGCCTTCATCAAGTAGAATAGCGAGCATGAAGAGTCCATACTAAATGCGCTGTTTTAGGTTTATACTAAGTCAAGTCGCGAGGCAGTATTTATTCATAACTCGATATAGTTGATATGACGTTATTAGCATTAGGTATTAATCATAAAACAGCCCCCGTAGCATTACGTGAGAAAGTGTCTTTTTCTCCCGATATAATGGGTGATGCTTTAAATAACCTCCTACAGCAACCTGCTGTCAGAGGTGGCGTTGTGCTGTCTACGTGTAACCGTACTGAGCTTTATCTCAGTATGGAAGAAAACGAAAACAATCATGAGCAGCTAATTCGCTGGTTATGTCAATATCATCAAATAGATGCAATAGAATTGCAAAAAAGTGTCTATTGGCACCAAGATAATCAAGCAGTCAGCCATTTAATGCGGGTGGCGAGTGGGCTTGATTCTTTAGTCTTAGGTGAACCTCAAATCCTTGGCCAAGTCAAAAAAGCCTTTTCAGACTCTCAAAATTATCAATCACTCTCCTCAGAGCTGGAACGTTTGTTTCAAAAGTCTTTTTCAGTTGCGAAAAGAGTGAGAACAGAGACTCAAATTGGTGCAAATGCAGTTTCTGTTGCTTTTGCTGCCTGTACTTTGGCGCGTCAAATATTTGAATCGTTATCTTCTCTGACTATCTTGTTAGTCGGTGCTGGTGAAACGATAGAACTAGTTGCACGCCATTTACGTGAACATCAAGTTAAAAAAATCATTATTGCTAATCGAACAAAAGAACGCGCAAAACGCTTAGCCAATGAAGTGGATGCACAAGTGATTACCTTAACTGAAATTGATGAACAACTCGCTCAAGCGGATATTGTGATTAGTTCTACTGCAAGCCCATTGCCTATTATTGGTAAAGGAATGGTAGAAAGAGCGCTGAAAAAGCGCCGTAATCAACCTATGTTAATTGTTGATATCGCGGTTCCTCGTGATATTGAACAAGATGTTGAAAAATTAGATAATGTCTACCTTTACAGTGTGGATGATTTAGAAGCTATCATTCAACATAATCGTGAACAACGTCAAGCTGCTGCGATTCAAGCTGAACATATCGTTCAACAAGAAAGTGGTCAGTTTATGGATTGGTTGCGTGCTCAAGGTGCCATTGGCTCTATCAGAGAATATCGTGACAGCGCTGAAGCGTTACGTGCTGAGATGACAGAAAAGGCCATTGGAATGATACAAAATGGTGCTGATGCAGAAAAAGTCATCCAACAGCTTTCTCATCAATTGATGAATCGCCTTATTCATACACCAACAAAATCTCTTCAACAGGCAGCCAGTGATGGTGATATTGAACGCCTGAATCTATTACGTGAAAGTTTGGGTATCACCCATAATTAACTTGTCTAACAGGATCTTAATCTACGAATGAAGCCTTCTATTGTTGCTAAGTTGGAAGCTCTACAAGAGCGTTATGAAGAAATTCAAGCACTACTGTCAGAAGCAGATGTGATTGCCTCTCAAGATCGTTTTCGCGCACTTTCAAAAGAATATTCTCAATTGACAGATGTGACGACATGTTTTCGTCAATGGCGGGCAATTCAAGATGACATTGAAGCAGCACAAATGATGCTTGATGATCCTGAAATGAAAGAGATGGCACAAGAAGAGCTGAAAGAGGCCCACGTAACAAATGACGAATTAGAACAACAGTTGCAGTTATTGTTGCTTCCTAAAGATCCTGATGATGAATTTAACTGTTTCCTTGAAATTCGAGCAGGAACAGGGGGAGATGAAGCTGCTCTTTTTGCAGGCGATCTATTCCGTATGTATAGTCGCTATGCAGAAGCACGTCGTTGGCGCATTGAAGTCATGAACGCTAACGAAGGTGAGCATGGCGGTTATAAAGAAATCATCGCGAAAGTTGTCGGCGATGGTGCTTACGGCGTATTAAAATTTGAATCTGGTGGACATCGTGTCCAACGTGTTCCTGAAACAGAATCTCAAGGTCGAATTCATACCTCAGCATGTACGGTTGCTGTATTAGCGGAAGTACCTGAAGCAGAATTACCCGAAATTAGCCCGAGTGACTTACGTATTGATACATTCCGCTCATCAGGGGCAGGTGGTCAGCACGTTAATACAACAGATTCTGCTATTCGTATTACGCATATTCCAACGGGTATCGTTGTAGAGTGTCAAGATGAGCGTTCTCAGCATAAAAACAAAGCAAAAGCGATGTCTGTATTAGGTGCGCGTATTCGTGCTGCTGAAATGCAAAAGCGCCAAGAAGCAGAAGCCTCAGAGCGCCGTAATTTATTAGGCTCAGGTGATCGTTCTGACCGTATTAGAACATATAATTTCCCTCAAGGTCGTGTGACTGATCACCGAATTAACTTAACGCTTTATCGTTTAGATGAAGTGATGGAAGGTAAACTTGATGGCTTGATCCAACCTATAGTGACGGAATATCAAGCTGATCAATTATCAGCCCTTTCTGAGCAAGATTAATGAACTATCAACAATGGCTGCATCAAGCAGCCTTGCAATTAATACAAAGTGATAGTCCAAAACGTGATGCAGAAATTTTGCTTGGGCACGTAACACAACGTGCCCGCACTTATTTAATCGCCTTTAATGAGACTGAATTAACCGATACACAATTAGAGCAGTTATCACAATTACTTTCTCGCCGTATTAAAGGTGAGCCTATCGCCTATTTAGTCGGAGAGCGAGAATTTTGGTCACTAGCATTAAAAGTATCGCCAGCTACTCTTATTCCTCGTCCTGATACTGAGTGTCTTGTTGAAAAAGCATTAGAGTTACTTCCTGCTCATTCGGCACAACTTCTTGATTTAGGTACAGGAACGGGTGCAATTACATTAGCTATTGCATCAGAACGTCGTGATTGCCATATTATTGGCGTTGATATTCAACCTGATGCTGTGGCTTTAGCACAAGAGAACGCAACGAACTTAGCACTAACTAACACAGAATTTATAGAAAGTTGCTGGTTTAGCTCACTCTCAGGTTATCAATTTGATATGATAATCAGCAATCCTCCATATATTGATGAAGATGATGAGCATATACATCAAGGGGACGTTCGTTTTGAGCCTTTAAGTGCACTTGTTGCAGCAGATAAAGGCTTTGCTGATATAGAAAATATTATTAATAATGCATACCACTATTTAATAGATAAAGGCTGGTTATTAATAGAACATGGTTGGCAACAAGGCGAGAGAGTACGCAATATTTTTGTCGATAAGGGTTACTGCTGTGTGGAAACTTTCCGTGATTATGGCGGTAATGAGCGTGTGACGGTAGGTCGTTGGAATTATGATAGAAAGCATAGCTGATTACGAATTTAACAAAGCGCCTCTAGTAAAGGGGATGATCCTTATCTTTCAGGCTATTCGTCCTGAATTTCCAGTCACTTCTGTGGGGTATCAACTTGCGCAACTTATTGAGCAAGCTGAGACCTATATCCCTCATCAAGCCAGTATAAAAGAAAAAATAGACGCATTATTGACGCTATTTTATAAGCAATGGCACTTTAGTGGGGCGAGTGGTAGATATTGCCTATCAGAAACATTATGGATAGATAACGTGTTATCAACTCATGTAGGTTCTCCTGTTTCGTTAGGTTCAATTCTTATTTATATTGCACAAGCTCTTAATTTACCGCTTGCTCCCGTTATTTTTCCTACACAGCTAATCATCAGAATAGATATTCCTGAAGAGCAACCGCTCTTTATTAACCCTATTAATGGGGAATATCTATCTCGCCATACTTTAGAAGTATGGATAAAAGGCAATGTTGGTAATAGTTCTGTATTAACTGAAAGTGATCTTGAAGAATCGGAACACAGCTCCATTATTCGTAAACTGCTAGATACGTTAAAAGTGACGTTGATGGAAGAAAAGAATATGGAACGAGCGCTTAAAACGAGTGAAACGTTATTAATGTTTGATCCAGAAGATCCGTATGAAATACGTGATCGTGGGTTGATTTACGCGCAATTAGATTGTCATCATGTTGCACTAACTGATTTAAATTATTTTATTGAACAGTGCCCTGAAGATCCTATTTCAGAGATGATAAAAATTCAAATACATTCAATAGAACAAAACGCTATTGTTCTTCATTGACATTGTTTTTATTAAAATTTAAAACGTACTGAATATCAGTACATCACAAACAATATAGGTATAAATATGCAACATAAAGTGGTGAATATTGGTGATATCAAGGTAGCAAATGACCTGCCATTTGTGCTTTTTGGTGGCATGAATGTATTGGAATCGCGCGATTTAGCCATGCGTATTTGTGAACATTATGTCACTGTGACTCAAAAATTAAATATTCCTTACGTGTTCAAAGCCTCATTTGATAAAGCAAATCGTTCTTCTATCCACTCATATCGTGGACCAGGTCTAGAAGAAGGAATGAAAATCTTCCAAGAATTGAAAGAGACATTTGGTGTTAAAATTATTACCGATGTACATGAGCCTTCACAAGCAAAACCGGTAGCTGAAGTTGTTGATGTTATTCAATTACCTGCATTTTTAGCGCGTCAAACAGATCTTGTTGAAGCGATGGCAAAAACGGATGCAGTTATTAACGTTAAAAAACCACAATTTGTAAGTCCTGGTCAAATGGGGAATATCGTCGAGAAATTTATAGAAGGCGGTAATGATCAAGTGATTTTATGCGATCGTGGCAGTAACTTTGGTTATGACAATCTGGTTGTGGATATGCTGGGTTTCCATGTCATGATGCAGGCATCACAAGGCGCACCTGTTATTTTTGACGTAACACACTCACTACAGTGTCGTGACCCATTTGGTGCGGCTTCTGGTGGTCGTCGTGGCCAAGTTGCTGAATTAGCACGTGCTGGTATGGCGGTTGGCTTAGCGGGCCTATTCCTGGAAGCGCATCCAGATCCCGATAATGCGCGTTGTGATGGTCCTTCAGCATTACCATTAGCAAAACTCGAACCCTTCTTAGCCCAAATTAAAGCAATTGATGATGTGGTTAAAAATTTCCCTGAGTTAGATACTAGCAAATAATTAAGTTATGCAACTGCATACTGTTGTTAATATGTTTGGCGCTGATCTCCAGCGCCGTTATCATGAAAAAATTCACAAAATCACTCTTCACGGCGGTTTTAACTGTCCTAATCGGGATGGCACAATAGGGCGAGGAGGGTGTACTTTCTGTAATGTTTCCTCTTTTGCCGATGAACAAACTCAATATCAATCTATTGAGCAACAAGTTGTTCAACAAGCTAAAAATATTAATCGAGCACGTCGCTATTTAGCCTATTTCCAAGCTTATACCAGCACGTATGCAGAGGTTGAGCATTTACGCACATTATATGAAACTGCATTATTACAAGCTAATATAGTTGGTTTATGTGTAGGAACGCGACCTGATTGTGTACCTGTAAGTGTATTAGATTTACTGCAAGGATACCGAGAACAAGGTTATGAAGTGTGGTTAGAATTAGGCTTACAAACGGCAAATAACAAGACATTAAAACATATTAACCGTGGACATGATTTTCAGTGCTATCAGGCAACAACACGAGAAGCACGTCGTCGTGGTTTAAAAGTCTGTACCCATCTTATTTTGGGATTACCTCGAGAAAACTATCAGATTAATATGCAAACGATAGAGCGAGTTGTAGAGACAGGAACTGATGGATTAAAACTACACCCATTACATATTGTTGATGGCAGTACGATGGCAAAAGCTTGGCAAGCAGGGCGTTTACAGGCATTAACCCAAGAAGAATACGTTAATATAGCAGGCGATATTATACGCCATACACCCCCTGATATTATTTATCATCGTGTATGTGCAAGTGCAAGAAAACCGACATTGTTAGCGCCTTCATGGTGTGAAAATCACTGGTTAGGAATGAATGCACTTTATCAAGATTTATTAGCAAATGGTGTGCAAGGTAGTGCAGTAAATAATACATTCATTCCGAATTCAAAATAACCTTTCCTCAATAATAATAAATCCTTATTTATGGTGTTATTGTATTTTCCAATTCTATTGGAAATGTAGCTCATTTTTATTAACTATAAAATGACTTGTAACTTTTTTAATCATATTGTACGCTTTCAATCTGTACAAAGGAGGCTGCTATGGCTCAAGCACTTGTAGAAAATAGTGAAAGAGTATCAATTCGTATCACTACAGAAGATAAATCACTGCTTGTTCGTGCTGCTAGTTTGGAAAATACAAACTTAACAGAGTTTGTACTTCGTAATGTTGTCCCTGTTGCTAAGCAAATTATTGAAAATAATGAGCGTTTAAAATTATCAGAAAAAGACACATTACGTGTTATGGAGCTTCTCGATAATCCGCCAAAGCCTAATGCCAAATTGCTGGCAGCGGCTTTTGCTCTACCGGACAAAGTATGACGATACCAAATTGGCATGAAGAAGCGATAAGTAAGAAGCATAATAGAAATATATTTAATTGTGGCGATATAGCATTGAATCAATTTTTATATCGCCATGCACGGCAAAATCATGAAAATGGGAGTTCTAAAACCTATTTAGCTATCAATAGTAGTAATGATAATATTTTAGGTTATTATAGCTTATGCCCTGCCTCAATTGAATTTGAACACACTCCTGAAATGATCAAACGTGGATTAGCTCGTCATGATATTCCTGTTTTTAGGCTGGCTCGTCTAGCAACAGACTTGTCAGTTCAGGGAAAAGGGCTTGGTGGACAGCTACTTCTTGCTGCAGGAAAACGCTGTCTTGCTGTTGCAAGTGAATTAGGTGGTGTTGCATTACTTATAGATGCTAAAAATCAACGAGCGGCAGATTGGTATATTAGTTATGGTGCAGTACCATTATTAAATTCATCTTTTTCTTTATTACTATCTTTCAAAACAATTTATACAGCACTTATAATGGCAAATAAAATATAAATTAATTAAGCCCTTAATTAAATAATCTAAATTAAGGGCTTAATCATTTTATTATTAGCGAAGAAATAGTTATTTAATTAATTCCATATCTTCTAACGCTTTTTGCACGGTAGGATAAAAGCTAAGAGTGCCTTCAATTGGCGTAACGTGTGCTCTTGCTAATGTTTTTAAAGGTTGAAATGGAATACCGCACACAATAATATGTGTATCATGTTTTACATCATTAATAAAATGCTGGAAGGCATGTAATCCACCGGCATCAAGCACAGGAACAGCATCCCAAAGCATAATTATAGTCTTATACCCTTTACTTCTTTCACGTAAATCATTAAAAATGCGCTCTGCGGCTGCAAAGAAAAGAGGGCCATTAACACGAACAACTAATAATTGTTTATCATCATCAGTAAAAGGCGATTCTGTTATTTTTGTCATATTAGCAATACGACGCATAAATAAGAGAGAAGCTAAAACAATACCAATAGTAATTGCAATCACCATATCAAATAATACAGTCAGAGATAAACATAAGACTAATACGATAATATCGTCTTTTGGTGCATGACGAATAAGATCTATTACTTTACGTGCTTCGCTCATATTCCATGCCACAATTAACAATAATGCGGACATGGCAGCCAATGGTAAATAAGAAAGAAAGGGTGCTAATACCAATAAAGTCAGCAAGACTAATAATGAGTGCACAATTGCTGATATTGGTGAAGTTGCACCAGCACGCACGTTAGCTGCTGAGCGAGCAATAGCGGCTGTTGCGGTGATCCCACCAAAGAAAGGTGTAACAATATTACCAATACCTTGACCCACTAATTCATCATTAGAACGGTGTTTTTTCCCTGTCATACCGTCTAGCACGACGGCACAAAGTAAAGATTCAATGGCGCCTAACATTGCCATAGAGAAAGCTGCAGGTAAGAGTGCAGAAACTGTACTCCAACTTAATTCAAACGATTCATTAGCGCCTGGCATATTCCACGGCAAAACAAACTGAGGCAAAATAGGTGGAATACCTTCACCGGATGTGCCATCTGGTAATAAATAGCTAAATTGAGAACCAATGGTGGCAACATCATAATGAAATAAGTTCACAATTCCCATCATTGCAGTACCTGCTATTAAAGCAGGCAAATGACCAGGTAAACGTAAATTTAATTTAGGCCAATAAATTAAAACGAATAAGGTAGTTACACCAATGAGTGTGTCACCAATATTAATAGAGGGTAGTGCCGCTCCTAGTGCAATAACTTTATCAATATAGGTTTCAGGAACATGTGCCATCTCCAGGCCAAAAAAATCTTTTACTTGCATTGTGGCGATGGTAATAGCAATTCCTGAAGTAAATCCTAATGTTACAGAAACAGGAATATATTCAATCAACTTACCAAAACGCGCTAATCCCATTGCTACAAGAATAATTCCTGACATCAAAGTTGCGATTAATAAACCACTTAATCCAAACTGTTGAGAAACGGGATAAAGAATAACAACAAAAGCTGCTGTAGGCCCTGAAACACTAAAGCGAGACCCCCCAGTAACGGCGATAATAATACCGGCAATGGCTGCGGTATAAAGACCGTATTGCGGAGGAACACCGCTACCAATAGCTAAAGCCATGGCTAAAGGTATTGCGATAATACCGACGGTGATCCCTGCAATAATATCTTTTAGTAAACGAGAAAAAGTATAAGGCTCTTTTATACAAGCATCAATAAGAGCACTAAAAAGGCGAATCTGATTAATTTTATGTGTTTTCATTTAGGCTTAAACCAAAATAATAAGACAGATGCCGAATAACGGCGATAAAAAGAGATCATACCGCTTTTATTCGCTGATAATAATGTGATTAATCAAATTATTACCTCTATATTAAGGCCTAGCCAAAATTAAATCAATTAAACTAAGAAGTTAATGAAAAATCTATTTTATGTATCTTGTTGTATTTATTATGTTGCTGACATAAAACTAAAATATTAATTTGTACAAGAGTATAAATTAATATTACATCGATTAAAATATCGTAAATAAATGATACAAAGTAATTAATACTATTTTATATAAAATATAAATAAACCATATGATGGAAACCTATAAATTATTAATAAAAAGAGAATTAATAAATAAACTGACACTTCTTAAGTGTAGGTAGAAATGATTTTAGATTGGAAAAGTATCAACCTTATTTAGGTCGGGTCAATAAATAAAAATAAAGCCTAACTAAAAAGTTAGGCTTTATCTTAGAAGATGGCGGTGAGAGAGGGATTCGAACCCTCGATACGTTGCCGTATACACACTTTCCAGGCGTGCTCCTTCAGCCTCTCGGACATCTCACCGTATTGCAATCAGGCATAAATTATCATGCTTTGACGGGGCGCTACTATAGGGAAAACGAGCATAAGCGTCAACTGCTAAATCCATTTTTTCTTTAACTTTTGTTTCAAGTAGTCAAATAAAAAACAAAGTGCACAATTGCTAAACAATTCCCTTAATAGGAAAGTGTATAAAATAGTTGGTTTCAATTTATCTAGCACACAAAATTTCGTTAACTGGTTAACACTCTCAACATTTTTATTAACAACTTTCTTAAAGAAGGTTGAAATTAAACGCTAACCCTCGCACCCTTATATAAAAATGTTGGAGGCTTGCACAATGAATATTATTTATTATCATCCTTTTTTTGATGCACAAACATGGATAAGTGGCATGAAGGCGCGTTTACCTAATGCAAATATTCGAATTTGGGAGCCAGGAGATAATAAGCCTGCCGATTATGCGATGGTGTGGCTTCCTCCATATGAAATGCTAGCAAGTCGACACGATCTTAAAGGTATTTTTGCCCTTGGTGCAGGTGTTGATGCTATTTTAAAACAAGAACAACAAAAGCCCGGTACATTACCAGCAGGTGTTCCTGTTATGCGTTTAGAAGACACCGGAATGGGACTTCAAATGCAAGAATATGCTATTGCCAAAGTCATGTATTATTTTCGTCGTATGGATGATTATAAACGCCAGCAATCTCAACGTCAGTGGAAACAATTACCTGCACATACTTATGATAATTTTGTTATTGGTATATTAGGTGCAGGTGCTTTAGGGGGTAGTGTTGCAGAAAAGCTTGCTGAATTAGGTTTTACAGTACGTTGTTGGAGCCGTAGCGAGAAACATATTCAAAATGTAGATAGCTTTTATGGCAATGATCAATTAAGTGATTTTTTAAAAGAATGTAATCTGCTGATTAACTTATTACCATTTACACCAGAAACTCAAGGTATTCTTAATTACTCGTTGTTTGCACAACTAAAGCCTTCCTCTTATTTAATTAATCTGGCAAGAGGGGCGCATTTAGTTGATCAAGATTTATTAGAAGCGATAGACCAAGGCTATATTGCTGACGCCTCTTTAGATGTTTTCGCTCAAGAGCCATTACCTGGCATGCACCCATTTTGGACGCATCCACGAATTTCGATTACGCCACATATCGCTGCTTTTACTATTCCTAATATTGCAATGGATACTATTTTTGCAAATATACAACGCATTGAAAAAGGTGAACCTCCACTAGGTGTCGTTAATATGAAAACGGGATATTAGAACTATTTAGATCTTTTTTATAAAAAAGAGTGATAATTTTAAAGTTATCGCTTTTTTTTTATTTTTTACTTTCAAAAAACATCACTTTTTATCTTATCTATATAATGTAATAAAAATCTGGTTGTAAAAAGATATCTCTTGCAGTTTATCTTGATGATGATCTCCCTATACCCAGTATTCTGTGAAAATAGTATCC
>NZ_LXEN01000007.1 GCF_001654855.1 Proteus myxofaciens ATCC 19692 | reverse complement strand
TCTCTTGCAGTTTATCTTGATGATGATCTCCCTATACCCAGTATTCTGTGAAAATAGGGAACATCAATATGTTAATAAAACAAAGTCCTCCCATATCGACTCCAAACACTAGTATATTTCTAGATAGTCATCATGATGATCAAGAAATATCTTATAAATTAAATATCGAAGATATTAAAAAAGTAGATAATAGCTCTAACAAAATTCAACTTTCTAAAAATAATAAAGTTATCCATAATGCGGAACTAAAAATAAAAGAAATAAAAAATGTAAATAAAATAGATTCCAATAATTATGTTTATCTTGGTTCGACAAACATGTCTCTTTTAAATAATATGGGTCTTACCTTAGAAGAGGATGGCTCTTTGTTATTAATCAAAGGGAAAACACATGATCTGTTCACTGGTCTTTATCAAAAATATATTAGAGGAGGATTTAAATATCAAGGTTTCAATATTAAAAATAAGGAGGGCTCTGAGTTAAAGTTTAAAGAACTTTATGTTGATGCTGATGGATTTTTAATAGGAAAGAAAAAAGACGATAATAATGATGTTAACGAGCTTTATAAAATAAAATTTTCAAAAATAGAAGAATCTTATTCCCTTAATGACAACCAAGAATCAAATAAAAACTTCATTGTTGAATATGAACCCTATATACCAAGAAAAAATGAAGTTCAAGATCTGTCCAGCATTAATAATGTAATAGAACAAGATGAAAATAATGAAATACATATACGTCGTAAAGGTTTTGAAGTAGGAATAAAATTAGAAAATAATAAATTATTAATAACAGGATTAACGGGTTTTTTAACAGCAGAAATAACAGATGAGTTGGATGGCAGTTTATGGCATGATATCAAATTACCACTGAAAAAACAGGATAAAATATTAGCTATTAAACCTGTATTAAACCGTGTACAGATTGTGATTAAAAGAGATGATAAAATAAAAATATATTACCTTAATCCTTCTCATATCTTTGCTGTAAAGCCTTATGAATATCAAGTCAGCCGATTAACGAAAACACCCCCAATGTCTTTTTATTCTATGGTTGGTGAAAATAATTATAATAACTATCATTCTGGACAACCTTATTCATCACAAACCGTCGGTAATTTTAGTAGCCGCCATATTCCCTTTTTCTCTTCTTTTATTGATAATGCAAGAATACATTTTGATAAAGCCAAAGAAAGTTACGCATTAAAAAAATACAGCAAATTAGCCTCTAATATGGCTAAAAGTGTTGATCCCGGTTTTCGTGGGCTTTTTTCGGGTATTCGAGCATTAACAAATTCAACAACAACCCCCGCTAAGACAAAATATATAGCATTAAATAATGCAAAACTAAATATAGATCAACATTTCAAAGTGCTTGGTAGGACCTGTAAAAATATAGAAAATGGAAGAACACACGGCGAGATAATTCAGACTCTGACACAAGAGATGAAAAAGAAAGAAAGTATCATGTTGAGTCAATATAATGATATCCGAGCCTTTTTTGGTATTAGTGCTTTTAACCTGACCGATAAATTAGGTGTGAATGCGTTTGCACTGGCATCTTACGCGAAAACACATACATTGATAATTAACAAAAATAAAGACGATGAAATCACCTTTTCATTTATTAACGAAAAGAATATCAATACATCGGTGGGATTATCGGCAGGCGTTGGTACCTACGAAAAACGAAGTAACTATAACAGCATTGATTATGGTGTCGTAACCCCGGCAATGGCAAGCGTTGTCCTGAATGCAAATTACGCTAAATCCTCTGATTTTTCTTTTAATATACCTCTTAATGAAATTACAGAGTTTATTGATAATAGATTAAATATTACTGAGCATGAATTGATCGACAAAACAAAACTAGAAACCAATACAAGCAAAGAAATAAGGTTGGGTATCGAAGCCAGAGCTGAAATAAGTGGCGATATCGATGTGATGTTAAATAAAACAACAGGTGTAACAGTTCCCAGAAATGCGATCGGATTAAATATGGTATTTAATATTTTAAAGATAGATGCCAATATTAATAAAATTATTAATGCGGGTGAAATGGATGTGATAAATGAGAAGAAAGAGATCAATCTTGGGCTGTTCGAGTTTATTTTTGAGGCTTATCGTGACTTAAAATTTACACCTTCATCAACAACAGCAAATAGTCAGATTCAATGGTACCCGCTCACAACCGTGAGAGATTTTGAAACCATGCTGAAAAGAAAAGTGAATTATCTATTTAATCGTACCATTTTTAGTAGCGAGAGTATAAAAAACAAAGAGCAAGAAGATAAAAGTAAAAAAGAGATGAAATACATCTATAAAAGAATAGTAAAACTTAATAAACTAATAGATAAATATCCTGAGGAATATTCTGTATCAAAAGATATAGGTAAATTATCAGATATATACCTGACTTTATCATCTGATAAATCAGAAAAAAATAAGTTGAAAGATAGTATTAAAAGTAAAAATGAAGTAGAAATAAATTATAATAATAAATTAAAAGATTTTTTATCAGAGTTAAAAGAAAAAGCAGAAACATTATCGTCTCAGAAAAAAGACAATATGAATGAAAAGTTTAATCCCTTTTTTACAACTAATTACACATTAACAAAAAAAAACAAGAATATTCGTGCGTCTTTTATACAAAGCATAAAGCAATTGATCGACGAAAACACCATTTTATCTAAAGAAGAAACCAAAAAACTAGATATAAAAAAATTAAATACAGAATTAGATGAGTTATATCAAAAGTATAAAGTTGAACTAAAAAAAGTGGCTTATCAAATAGATGCCATTGATGTTATGTCGGTGAGCGAACTTGCATTTAAAAAGAAAACATTGCCGACGGGTTTTGTTCGATTAGGCAATAAAAAAGCGATTACACATTCACAAGTGAAAGGAAATATTCGTTTCAGTTATGATATAGAAAATCAGAAAATGAACAAAATAACATCGAGCTATTATTTTAATTAAATCATTTGTTTAATTTATAATTAAAGTGCTGTGATAGTAAAAAAGAAATACTTTTCAGCGTTAGTTTATACACTTTTAATAAGTCATAAATAAGGAAAGTGATTATAGTCTTTGATTTTTATAGTATTTACTTCTGATAAAAGAGGATTGTCGCAAAGATAAATTTATTAAATTGTCATTTAAGCATGCTTAGTGCTATAAAGTGATTTCCCATGTTAATCAGAAAATATACCTAATGAATATAGCTGAACTTCTTGAGCAAATTGCAGAGAAAGGATGGTGTGTATGGGATGAATTCCTGACACCAGATGCTGTTCAACAATTACGTGCATGCTTTGGTAATGAAAATGCTAAAAATGCACGTATTGGTCGTAATGAAAATTTACTTGCTGAAAAAACAATCCGTAGCGATAAAATTAGTTGGTTAGAACCCGAAATGGGTGAACCTGTACAACACTATTTAATGCAAATGGAAAATATTCAGCGTGCAGTAAATAGAGAGTTTTTTCTGGGTCTTTTTGAATATGAAGCGCATTTTGCCAGTTATGGTAAAGGTGCTTTTTATAAAAAACACTTAGATGCTTTTAAAGAAAATATCTCTCGTCGTTTAACAACCGTTTTATATCTAAATGATAATTGGACTGCTGAAGATGGCGGTGAGTTAGTTATTTACGATCTTGATGATAAAAAGTTAGCGACAGTTGCACCTCAAGGCGGAAGGTTGATTATTTTTCTTTCAGAACAATTCCCCCATGAAGTGTTACCAACGAATAAAGAACGCATTAGTATTGCAGGGTGGTTTCGTGTTAATGGTGTAAGAGATAACTTTCTTGATATAGCAAGCTAATTGATTGACAAAATTGCACTTATTTTAGGTTATTTATATAAAATACGTCGCATGGGATTAGGCGCGTGCCTTATTTTAAGTATAATACATAATGTAGAGTACTTAACTTAAGGGCGCTTTTTCTGTTCTTAAGGGTGTACTTAAAAATTAAAAAATAAAATAAGAAAAATTGATTTTATTTTAGTTAAATACACCGTAGTCAATTTTATGGAATAGAAAATAGCGATGAATGAATTTTCAATAGTATGTCGCCTTTTAGGTACTTTATTTCAACGTGCCCCTAATGATCCTATTTTATCACCCATTATTACGATGATTGGTGATGGTAAGTTAAGCCAGCTTTGGCCTCTTGAACAAGATGAATTATTCACAACATTAAAAAATAATGTAAAAGACTTGCAGGCTATGGAATTAGATTACCAATCATTATTTGGTAATGATTCACCCGCTGTATCAATCTATGCGCATGATTATTGTGACGTGAAAGAAGAAGAGGTTCGTCAATTTTTGCAGACAAGGGGGATGCCAGTAACTGATAATGCAACAGATAGTTTTGGTGCATTATTATTAGCGGCTTCTTGGCTTGAAGACAATGCAGCGCAGGATGAAGTATTAGCGCAAACACAATTATTTGATGACTATTTATTACCTTGGGCTGGTTCATTTCTAGGTAAAGTTGAAGCTCATGCTACAACAGGTTTTTATCGTACTTTAGCTGTTATTGCTCGTGGTGCATTATCCGCATTACGTGAAGAGCTTGCTGATGATGAAAATGAAAGTCCAGCTGACTAATTTACTGTGATGTTGATAGATACAGTGCGGTATTGATAAAAAAGGCAAACCATTGAGTTTGCCTTTTTACATATTACGGTGTAATAACGATTAAAAATTTTAATCAACAAGCGTAATTATTATAGTTGGATAACAAATTTACCCGGTTTAACCTCAATACCTTTCGCTAATTTAAAGGCTGCCGCTTCTGCGCTGTTCTTCTCAGGATTAAGCACATACACGGGCTGATTATCAAAATAAGTCGAAATAGAGCTATCTAAATAAGGTTTTAATGCAATGATTAGTGCATCCATTTTTTCTGGTGTGACTTTATAGCTATCAATAGACATGGATTTAATATAGATAGCGCCTTGTTCTGCTTGATAAACAGGTTGACCTGATAAAGTAAGAAGAACGTTAGCTTGTGTATTACCTAAAAAAGATTCAATTTTTAAATCAACTTTCCCAGATAAACTCACTTTGCCAGGCTCTGTGCGACCAATTTGAATAGTGAGATCTTTTAATTGAATATCCGCTGAAACAACGTTGTCTTCACCAATATGCTTTTGTAATTGCGTTTTTTGGCTTAGATAATTATTGATTAAGTTCTCACTGACATCAAACTGTTTTAACTGATCACAACCGACAACTAAGCTTGTTAAGAAAAATACCGCAGTTAGAAAAATCGCTTTCATACAGACTCCTTAAATGTCTCTGAGTTAAGTTTACTCGATCTCTAAGGGGTAAGCATGGTTGTTTCAACCTTTTTATGGTTAAACTGACGATAAAGAGCGTAAAGTGTTATTAATCCTACTGTTCCTAACAAAATCCAGGGTAATTCAGGGGTATTAAATTGCGCACCTAAATCATACATCCATCCACCACCGGTATAGCCAATAGCCCCACCAAAGGCTAAACCTAATCGACTAAAGCCCATATAGCTACCTCTAGCACGAGGGTCAGCTAAAGAGGCGCTTAATGTTTCACGAGCAGGATCGGCGATAATAGAACCTAGATAAAATAAGCCAATGATAAGAAAAATAGTATGTAAAGAGTGAATAATACCGACAGGAAACATGCTGATGCTCATTAATAATAAGCCCGCCATCAAGCGTTGCTCAAGTTTAAAGTGTTTTTCACTCCAGCGAGCAATAGGATAAAGCAACGTTAAAGAAAGTGTAGCTTCAATGGCATACATCCATTTAACAGCAGTGGGTGTACCGGCAATATCATTAACAACAATAGGGAACATGAGCATGACTTGCACTGATAAAACGAAATAGCCTGTCAGCGTTAAGACATAACGGACAAATTGTTTATCAATGAGAACGCGTTTTAGTCCTTCTTTAATGGGTGTTCTGGTTGTTGAAATACGATAAGCAGGAAGAAATAACGCATTAAAAATAGCAGTAATAACAAAAACAATAGCACCAACCCAGCACACAATATGAAAATCGTATAATAACAACCAGCTACCAATTAAGGCGCCGATAACTGCACCCGCGCTATCTTGCATAAATAATAAAGAATAAAAACGTCCACGTTCATAAGGGCGAGTTAATTTAATAACGAGAGCAGTACGAGGTGGATCGAATAATGTGCCACCTAATGCAGATAAAATGCAAGATACCCAAAGTATCCAAGGTTCATCAGCCATTGCCATTAATGCAAATCCTAAAGCACGCAGTAACATACCTAGGATTATCATTGGTTTTGCGCCAAAACGATCCGCAATGGCGCCACCAAAAATACCTAAACCTTGTTGAACAAGTTGTCTAAGTCCTAATGCAAAGCCGACAATAACGCCAGCCCAGCCTAGTTGTTCAACAAAATGGATAGAAATTAGTGGGAAAACAACAAAAAAGCCCAAGACAACAAGCATGTTGTCAATTAGGAGAAAATATTTACCTAAAGTACGGGCTTGAGTTACTAGCGCCATTGCTCACCATTAATAAACACATTATTCAAAAAAAGAGGTAAGAAAATTATTTAATTCTTCTCTTATTCTGGCGCTAATTGTCAATAATACCTAGTAGTTTAAAGATGATATTTTTTTATTGAGGTTAATGGCAAAATAAGTAGGATTACTTTTGAATAACATATTTTATTTTAAGGATAATAGATTGGCGATGTTTGGTTACCGAAGTGGGATGCCTAAAGTTCGTTTTGAAACGAAAAGGATGATAGTTCGTTTAACAACTGAACGAGATGCTGAAAAATTAGCAGATTATTATAGTGAAAATCGTCGCTATTTAATGCCATGGGAGCCATTTAGAGATAAATCTAATTATGTGCCATCAGGATGGGATTATCGTTTGCAATATATGAACGAACTACATCGACAAGAAAGTGCATTTCATTTTTTATTGCTAACTGCAAGTGAAGATGAAGTAATTGGTGTTGCTAATTTCAGTAATGTTATTCGTGGTGCTTTCGATGCTTGTTTCTTAGGTTATTCAGTCGGTGAAAAATGGCAAGGGAATGGCTATATGTCAGAAGCGTTAACCGAAACCATTCGTTATATGCAAAGACAACAAGGAATACATCGTATTATGGCAAACTATATGCCTCATAATTTACGTAGTGGTCATTTGCTGGCTAAACATGGTTTTGAACGAGAAGGGTATGCCAAAAATTATTTACAAATAAATAAAGAATGGCGAGATCATGTGCTTACTGCATTAACAACCCGAATGTCCTTTAAAGCAACATAGTAATATTCACCCGTTAAAATTACACGCTATTTTTATATCTATTTGAATAAGAAAACGCATCAAGTCAGTTTATTCTTACTCAATTGATGATTGATTTTTCTGTGCTAGAGACGGACTATAGTCGCTCTCTTTTTTCTTGATATCACAACAATTAGAATGAATTATGAATTTACTTAAATCACTGGCTGCAGTGAGTTCGATGACGATGTTTTCACGGGTATTAGGTTTTATTCGTGATGCCATCATTGCCCGCATTTTTGGTGCGGGTGTTGCAACAGATGCGTTCTTTGTTGCTTTCAAACTACCTAACTTATTGCGCCGTATTTTTGCTGAGGGCGCTTTTTCTCAAGCATTTGTTCCTATTTTAGCTGAGTACAAAAATCAGCAGGGCGAAGAAGCAACTCGCACATTTATTGCTTATGTATCGGGAATGTTGACGCTTATTTTAGCCGTCGTCACAGTTCTCGGTGTTATTGCCGCTCCTTGGGTCATTTATGTTACCGCACCCGGATTTATTGATTCACCTGATAAATTTCAGCTGACTACTGAATTATTACGCATCACTTTTCCTTATATTCTACTGATATCGTTAGCCTCATTAACGGGCTCTATTCTTAATACGTGGAATAGATTTTCAGTGCCTGCATTTGCACCGACATTATTAAATGTCAGCATGATATTTTTTGCTTTGGTTGTCGCACCTTATTGTAATCCACCTATTATGGCGCTTGCTTGGGCTGTTGTTGCTGGTGGTGTATTACAATTGGTTTATCAATTACCTCATTTGAAAAAAATAGGAATGCTCGTTTTACCACGTATTTCATTTAGAAATAGCGGAGTATGGAGAGTGATGAGATTAATGGGGCCCGCTATTTTAGGGGTTTCAGTGAGCCAAATTTCATTAATTATTAATACGATATTTGCATCATTTCTTGTTTCTGGCTCAGTTTCTTGGATGTATTATGCTGATCGCCTAATGGAACTACCGACAGGGGTATTAGGCGTTGCATTAGGAACGATTTTATTGCCTTCTCTTGCAAAAAGTTTTACAAGTGGAAATACGCAAGAATATAGAAAGCTGATGGATTGGGGATTAAGATTATGCTTTTTACTTGCACTCCCTTGTACGCTTGGTTTGGCTATTTTATCAGGCCCTTTAACAGCCTCTTTATTCCAATACGGTAATTTTAATTCTCATGATGCATTAATGACACAACAGGCATTAGTGGCTTATTGTGTAGGATTAATGGGGCTTATTCTCATAAAAATCCTAGCGCCTGGTTTTTATTCTCGCCAAGATATTAAAACACCAGTAAAAATTGCAATCGCAACATTGGTGTTAACACAATTAATGAATCTTGCATTTATTGGTAGTTTAAAACATGTTGGCTTAGCGCTTTCTATTGGTATTGCTGCGTGTTTTAATGCCGGCATGCTTTTTTGGCAAATTCGTAAAAAAGATATCTACCAACCTTTAGCAGGGTGGCCTATATTTTTACTTAAATTAGCGATTGCACTTGTTGTTATGTCTGCTGTGTTAATGGCGATGCTCTGGGTAATGCCAAGTTGGGATCAAGGTAGTATGCTAATGCGTATCCTACGTCTATTAGGTGTAGTTACTGTTGGAGCTGGTAGCTATTTTGTTTCATTGTATCTACTTGGCTTTAGACCTCGTCATTTTTCATTACGCGCAATTTAGCCTCTATATATTGTACTGATATAATTCAATCAACTTAATCATGCGCCTTACTTGTAAAAGTGGGGCGTATTTTTTTATCTTCTTGAAACCTAGGATATTGAGTATTATGTGGCTATTTGCCATTAGATGACAATTTTTCACATTAATGTAATAGGCGTAATTTGAATCACCTTGTAGATAGAGAAATTTAACTTGTGAATTAGTTCACATTTTTAAGAATTACAGAAACTTTTCTTAGGTATATTTTTTTAGGTCTCACGAAGAAAATCAAGTGTATTAATATTTTTTTGCAATAAATTCCATTAATCTTTTTTCTTATTTTTAGAAAATATCGACGATGTTTACGAATAAAATTTAATTTCATTGTTTTATTTATAAATATAACTTAACTTTAAGTTGCTTATATATTATTAGACAATTTGTTTATTAACTAGGTTGGTTTACAGAAAGTAAAGAAATAGATGATATATTCTAATAAGTTGCATTTTGACAAAATATCTTTTTTTAGATAAACTCTCTCATGTTGTTAAGGTTTCAAATATCGCATATCTGTTAAATATTTCTTACTTAATGATGAGATATTACAAATATTTCAAATTATTAAGGTGAATTTTAAAATATTTCATTTTTTTGATTTGAGACATATTATTATTTGCTCATTCAGGTAGATTAACCGTGACTGTAAAGTTATTTGCTTGTTATCGTTCAGTGCTACTGAAAGTGATCATATCTATTTTGTCTGCGCTTCAAATAGATAAGCGATTGCTGGGGATAAAGCTGTAAGCAGTAGGTGGGAAATTAATAATGAATGAATTTGATAGTATCAGTTGATAAGTCTTTATATTTCATTCGGTATATTGTGCTAATAATACGTTTATTTTCTATGCCTTTGTTTGCTGCTTTTCCCTCTCTTTTCTTATTTTGTCATGTATTTCTTAATTTTTCATTTTTGGCTCAATGCCTCAATTATTTCTTTATTTATTCGTTATAATCACTATGCGTTAAATCTATGATTAATTTTAAGTGTGAAGAATGCTAAATAATCAATAAGTGATTTTTAGTAACAATAAAAATAAAAAGGTGCTCAAGGAGCAATTATGAAAAAAGCAATTATCCTCTCTGTCTCATTAGCTACATTATTTCTTGCTGGCTGTACAGCTGATGGAAAAATAAAAACATCAAAAGTGACGCCAGTTAATTGTGTGGGTGTGTTTGATAAAACAAATGAAAAACTTTCATTTACGGCTAAAGATACAAATCAGCGTTTATTTACACCAAGTAAACCAATTGATAGTGTAGATGGCTGGATTGAAACGACAGATATTTCTGGCTTACTTTGCCAAGATGCCATTGTTGCGAATGAAGATTAACCAACACATGCTATAAAGCTATTAGATTGAATAATTGTTTTAATTTGCTTGAGAATTAAACCCTAATAATTAAATAGAGTTTAAAAAAATCTCAATAAAAAACCGGTGATATAGAGTCACCGGTTTTTTGTTATTTAGAGATAGAGACAAATTACATTCTATCGACAGTTTCAATACCTAATGTATCTAAACCTTGTTTTAAAGTTCTTGCTGTTAAGCGAGCGAGTTTCAAGCGACTTTGACGCACTTTTTCATCTTTTGTAGATAAGATAGGGCAGTTTTCATAGAATCCTGAGAATGTTTGTGCCAAGTCATATAGATAAGCGCACATCACATGTGGTGTGCCTTCACGAGAAACTTGCATAATGACTTCATCAAATTGAACTAAACGCAATGCGAGCAGTTTTTCGTGAGATTCTGTTAATGCAATGGGTTGTGTGAGTGTTGATTCATCAATATCAGCACGTTTAAAGATAGAAATCACACGAGTGTAAGCATATTGCATATAAGGGGCTGTGTTACCTTCAAAACTTAACATCAGATCCCAATCGAAAATGTAATCTGTTGTGCGGTTTTTAGAAAGGTCAGCATATTTAACAGCACCAATCCCCACAACACGGGCTAGATTATTTAGCTCTTCTTCATCCATTTCTGGATTTTTTTCAAGAATTAAATTCCGCGCTCTTTCTTGTGCTTCATCAAGTAAATCGGTTAAACGAATAGTGCCGCCTGAACGCGTTTTAAAAGGACGTCCATCTTTACCTAACATCATGCCGAACATATGGTGTTCAAGCGTCATTGAATCAGGAATATAACCAGCTTTGCGCACAATAGTCCATGCTTGCATTAAATGCTGATGTTGACGTGAGTCGATATAATATAAAACACGGTCTGCATGTAATTCATCGTGACGATATTTAGCACAAGCAATATCTGTCGTGGTATAGAGGTAGCCACCATCTTTTTTCTGAATAATGACACCCATTGGTTCGCCTTCCTTGTTTTTATATTCATCAAGGAAAACAACGGTGGCACCTTCACTTTCAACAGCAAGACCTTTCGCTTTTAAATCAGCGACAATTCCCGGTAGCATTGGGTTATAGAGGCTTTCCCCCATAATGTCATCTTCTGTTAATGTGACATTAAGACGTTTATAAGTCTCTTGGTTTTGTTGCATGGTGATATCAACGAGTTTACGCCACATAGTACGGCAATATTCATCACCACCTTGTAATTTGACAACGTAGTTGCGTGCTCGCAGAGCAAAGACTTCATCTTCGTCGTAACATTTTTTCGCTTCGCGATAGAACATTTCTAAATCAGATAAAGCCATATCAGCTGCATTTTCATTTTGTTTTTTCTCTAAAAACGCAATGAGCATACCAAACTGAGTGCCCCAATCACCTAAGTGATTAGCACGAACAACGTTATGACCTAAGAAAGATAATGTACGCGCACTGGCATCGCCAATAATCGTAGAGCGTAGGTGCCCTACGTGCATTTGTTTTGCAACATTAGGAGAGGAATAGTCAATAACGATTGTTTTAGGTTCAACTTTTGTCACATTAAGATGCGCATCAGCTAATGCATTTTCTGCTTGTTGGGCAACCCAAGCTGGAGATAAAAAGATATTGATAAAACCAGGACCGGCTATCTCAACTTTTTCTGCAATATCTGTAATATCAAGCTGTTCCAGAATTTTTTCTGCGAGTTGTCGGGGTGGGATCCCCATTTTTTTTGCAGCTCCCATGACCCCATTTGCTTGATAGTCGCCAAATTGTACTTTGGCTGACTGACGAACAAGTGGTTCGCTATCAGCGGGAGCGCCAGCGGCACACATTGCCACACTGATTTTTTCTGAAAGAAAAGCCTGAATATTCACCGGGTTACCTTAAATTATTGAGATAATAAAACCTGACGACCTAAGGTAGACAGGTTTTATATAAAGAATTAGGATTTAACCTTGAATTTATAACATATTCTGGCTAGGACATGCTACTATCTGCGCCTTATCTTTAAGAGTTTTTCTCTATTTTATATGTAAGGTTGCTCAATATGGCGTTATTTTCCTCAATTCCTCTTTTAAATGCGTTGTCTCAAGAGCTTCCTTTATTTGAACAAAAAATAGCGCAACTCGCTGATGAGTTGGGTCTTAACTTAAATGATTATGAAATAGATCATATTTCGTTACGGTGTCACGAATTAGCGCTTGCTGAACAATGGCGTGAAGGGTTAAGCCAATGTGGTGAGTGCATTTCAGATAAAATAATAAATGGGCGTCCTATTTACTTATTTAAACTCGATATACCAATCACATTATTTAATCAGACAATATCGATTATTGAGTTACCTTATCCAACCCATAAAAAATACGAATACCAAGGTTGGGAACATATAGAGCAGGTTATTCCTGTTGAACCTTCAATGCTTGTTGAGTATGCCCTGTCATTACTTCCTAATCTGTTACCCAAAAACTACTCGTTAAAAGTGAGTACACCTAAAGGTGATAATGAGCGTTTAGCGAACCCTACTGTAGCGGTCTCTAATGGAAAAGTGACAATTAAATATCATCCTTATTCGTTACTCAAAATAGTGGAAAGTGAGTGTTGAACAACATTTTTAGAAAATAGTTTGCTTGTGTCAGCACAAAACTCTGAAAGTAGAATTGAATGAATCACGATATTCGACAACTATTGTTACTAATCGCTAAGAAATTATATTTATTTTCTGATTACTTTCTGAATGAAAGATAAAGAGGGATGAAATGGCAGAATTGGAGATTTGTTGTTTTGGTGCAGAATGTGCGTTAATTGCTGAACTTTCTGGCGCAGATAGAATAGAGCTTTGCTCTAGCCAATCTGAAGGGGGAATTACACCAAGCTATGGAATGCTAAAGCAAGTCAGAGATCTGGTTAATATCCCAGTTCATCCTATTGTGCGACCTCGAGGTGGTGATTTTTGTTATAGCCAAGCTGATTTTGCTGTAATGAAAAATGATCTGGCACTTATACGTGATATGGGATTTGCGGGTGCAGTTGTCGGTGTATTAAATGAAGAAGGGCAAATTGATATGCCTAAAATGGCAATATTAATGGAAATTGCAGGACCTCTTGCGATTACCTTCCATCGTGCATTTGATATGTGTATTAATCCACTTTTAGCGTTAGAACAATTAACACAATTGGGTATTGCGCGTATTTTAACGTCAGGACAACAAGCCAATGCTGAGTTGGGATTACCATTATTACGAACACTTAACGAAAAAACGCAAGGGCCAATTATTATGGCGGGTGCGGGCGTTAGATTAAGCAATATACATAAATTCCTAGATGCAGGAATTAAAGAAGTACATAGCTCAGCAGGGAAAAAAGTACCTTCAACAATGAATTATCGTAAAGCGGGTGTCACTATGAGCACGGATAGTGAAATTGATGAATTTACACATTATTGTGTTGATGTTGATACAGTAGGAGCTATGAAAGATATTATTAGTATTTACTCAGCGGTTCCTTCCTAAATTGTTATAGATCATAACAATATAAATGATTATTTAAAAACAAAAGAGCCTAAGTTGGCTCTTTTGTTTATTTAGCGTGATGTTTCAAATATTAATTACCATTTTATTTAGTCAGCGTTAAGGTATGTGTAATTGCACAATTTTCAACGAAATACTTATCATGGGAAATAAGTAATAATGTGCCTTGATATTGTGCGAGCAAATTCTCTAATAATACTTTTGATTCGATATCAAGATGATTATCCGGCTCATCTAATAATAATACAGAAGGTGGTTTAGGACTTAATGTGAGTGCAAGTAAAGTTGCTTTTAATTGCTCACCACCACTGAGCTTTTCAAATGCTAATAATGATTTATCTCCACGTATTCTTAGCATTCCAAGGTGAGTTCGCCATTGCTCAACAGAAATTTCTGGCTGATATTGATGTAATGCTTGTGCAACAGGTAACCTTTTATCTAATAAAGCCAAATGCTGATCAAGATAGCAATATTCTTTATTTAATCGAAACTCACCTGAGATAGGTGCTATTTCACCAATAAGGCATTTTAATAACGTTGATTTGCCACAGCCATTAAGCCCGCTAATATGCCAATGTTCACCACTATAAGCAGAAAAAGAGATAGGATTTTTATCACCAAAAGGGAGACAGAGTTCAGAAACAAAAACGGTTAATTTACGTCCTGTGGACTTATAAGGTAATATCATTTTTTGTTGATGAATATGAGATATTTCATCATCTACTATCTGTTTTTGTGACTGCATATTATCTATAACTCGTTGATGGCGCTTCGTTATTGCACTATGTCCTTTTTCAGCGCGATTTTTTTGCATATCTAATAAGAGCGTAGATTGAGAACCACTTTCTCTAATGGCTTCGCCTTGTTGTTTACGTTGCTGTATTTTTTGTAGTGTAATTTGTTGTTGGCGTTTTTCTTGTTTTATTTGATTATTGACTTGCTCTTTCGCTGCCATTAAAGAAGCAACTGTATTATTTTTTTGTGTTTCATATAATTCATAATTACCGCCATATTCAGCTAATCCTTTATCCGTTAATTCAAAGATTGTCTCCATATGAGAAAGTAATTGTCGATTATGACTGATAATTAAAGCACCCGGTTTATGTTGCGCTAATTGATGAATAAGCCATTGTCGACCTTTACTATCGAGATAATTATCAGGTTCATCTAATAAAAGAAAATGATCGCTATGTAAAAATGCACGACATAATGCTAAGCGTGTTTGCTCACCGCCACTTAATTGCGAAATAGGCATATCAAGTAAATAAGGTAATTGCGCTGAATCAAGTAAGTTTTGCCATGTAGCAGGTAAGTGCCATTTATCTTCTAATAATTCAAAATCGTTAAGTGTTGCAATACCTTGTTCGACACGTTTAAATGCATGGTATAGAGGTTCAATATCTAATGCTTGAGCAAGCGTATTTCCA
Organism: Proteus myxofaciens ATCC 19692; assembly: GCF_001654855.1. GTDB lineage: Bacteria > Pseudomonadota > Gammaproteobacteria > Enterobacterales > Enterobacteriaceae > Proteus > Proteus myxofaciens. The sequence goes on along the minus strand of NZ_LXEN01000007.1, from coordinate 45,470 downwards.
GCTAAACGAGTTAGCTGTTCAATATGGATAAAGGGCATATTCCAAACAATATTGCCGGTTGATGGTGTTGTTTTTTGTGCTAATAATCTTAAAAGTACCGACTTACCTTTACCATTTTGTCCTATAAGTGCATTTTTTTGACAAGTAATAGAGTGTGATAATGCAGGAAATAGTGGCTGGTGATTAAATTCAATACTGAGATTTGAGAAGTGACAAGCTATTGTCATAATAACCTCCTAACGAAATAGGTGGCAGACAGCCAAAGTCACATTATGATGTGAAAGCAATAATAAACTAATGTCTGCCAGTAACAGAAAATAAGATAAATACCATGTCGGTATGATTTTCTGGCAGAATTTAGTTCATCGTAGGAAAGTACCTTTTAAAAATAAATGAAAGAGGTGAAAACTTGCGTATTTAAACATGAATGAATATTAACGGCAAGCCACCAATAGAATAATGGGTTTTGATTTCTTATTTTAAATAAGGCTTTTTAAATAAAATATTAAATACCATACTTAAAAAGCAAGAGAAAATATTAATACAAAAAAGGGATACTAATCATTAATATCCCTCTTTATGTCACCACATTAAATTTATTTAGATAAATCGATACGTTAAGGCTTTGTTGCGATTAATATCGCTCGTTTAGGGGCAGGGTAGCCTTCAATGGTTTTCGTTTTATCGTCAGGCGCTAGAAATGCGTCTAATGAATCCGTTATCATCCACGGTGTTTTACGTTGTTCATCAAGTGATGTGACATTCTCATCAACAATACGTACATCTTTAAAGCCACATTTCTCAAGCCATACTTTTAACATTTTAGCTGAAGGAATAAAGTAAACATTGCGCATTTGAGCATAACGTTCACCAGGAATCAGACATTGGAATTCATCGCCATCAATAACAAGACTTTCTAATACCAATTCACCACCAGAGACGAGTTGATTTTTTAATTGCCATAAGTGATCAAGTGGTGAGCGACGGTGATAAAGCACACCCATTGAAAATACGGTATCGAACGCATTTAATTCAGGCATTTGCTCTATACCAACAGGAATTAAATGGGCGCGTTGGTTATTTCCTAATAATTTTCTTACGGCTTCAAATTGGCATAAAAAGAGTTGAGTAGGATCGATACCAACAACAAAATCTGCGCCTTCACCTAACATTCGCCACATGTGATAGCCACTACCACAGCCAACATCAAGAATGAGACGTCCTTCAAGCGGCGAAAGATGGGGTAATACACGATCCCATTTCCAATCAGAACGCCATTCTGTATCAATATTGACACCATAAAGTGAAAAGGGACCTTTACGCCATGGCATTAACGCTTTAAGAATATTATTTAAGCCTAATTGTTCACCTGCACTCAATTCTGGTTCTTTTTTAGCAACAACACCATTTTTTAAATCAAGGTTGGTTGGCATTATTTCAGGAAGATTTTCAAGCATTCTCTCCCATGAAGCAAAATGGCCATGTAATGCATGTGAGCGCCATTCTGTTAATTGAGATGGTAATGTATCAAGCCAGTGAAATAGGCGCTCATCTTGAGCGATATATTGATAAAATGAACTAAAATTAATCATTGTTATCACCTTTAATCGCCAATAAAGAGCCAAAATTAAAACATTGGAACCAAACTTCAGCGTGAGAAAAACCAGCTTGATGTAAGCGTTTTTTATGCGTTTCTACGCTATCTGTTAACATAACATTTTCTAACATACTGCGTTTTTGGCTTATTTCTAGTTCGCTGTAGCCATTTGCACGTTTAAAATCATGATGCATGTTAAAAAGTAGTTCGCCAATTTTTTTATCTTCAAAGCTAAATTTTTCAGATAGGACGAGTACACCACCCGGATTTAATCCTTGGTATATTTTATTGAGTAATTGTTGGCGGTGATGAGGTTCTAGAAATTGTAAAGTAAAGTTAAGCACGACCATTGATGCATTATTAATGTCAACATCAAGAATATCGCCTTCAATGATTTCAACTGGTGTATCTGCTTTATATGCATCAATATGGCGTTGGCAACGCTCTACCATTGCTTGCGAATTATCAACACCAATAATTTTGCATCCTGTCGCTTCTATATTACGACGCATAGAAAGCGTTGCCGCCCCTAAAGAACAGCCTAAATCATACACTTGGCTATGAGATGTGACAAAACGACCTGCCAGCATGCCAATCATAGAAATAATATTTGAATAGCCTGGTACAGAGCGCTTTATCATATCAGGAAAGACTTCAGCGACTTTTTCATCAAAATGCCAATCACCAAGGTTAGCAATAGGTGTCGCAAATAAGTTGTCTTGTTGTGGTGTTTTTGAATTAGACATAACAAAAATAGACTTAAAGAATAAAAGAAGGGGGCATTCTATCAGAAGCGTCTCAGCTCACAAAGTTGCATTAGCGAGAAAGGAATCAGAAAAAAACAGTAAATCTTTTTGATTCCCTGCCGTTATTAGAAACAACAGCAAGGATGTCGATATGGATCAAGGATGATCGCACGACTTTTAGCACGATGATTAATAGTAGAAAGAAAATATTTGTATCCAAGGAAGGAAATAGATATTTGCAATTATCATTAGTATCAGAGATAAGTACGTGGCAGCCATACCAGAACGACGCCAGCTTAATTCACGATGTTTTAATCCGTAAGAGTGAATAAGGCGGCCGGCAATTAAGATAGAACCACAAATGTGTACCATCCAAACATTAGCACCATTCATTTCCATTGTTAGCAACAATATCATTGCAACAGGAATATATTCTACAGCATTGCCGTGTACGCGAATGGCCGTTTGTAATTCGTAAAAACCACCATCACCATAAGAAACCCGATATTGCGTTCTCAATTTGACTACGTTTAGGGACAATTTAATCAATAATAGTGCGCCCAATACGATATAAAGCGAGCTAACCATTTTTTCTCCATTGCCAAAACCAAAAAGCGGCTTATTTAATGATAAACCTCAAAGTGATTTCTGTCGCTATAAATCATTATTATTAATTATTTATTTGGGGATTAGCAAATACTTGAAAAGATGTATTATATAAACTAGCTCTATACTCTTATCTCCTGAAAGAATTTTCGTTATAATGTCTGCCTTTTTTTGACACTACTCGAAAAAGACTATTGCCAAAATTTCCGCAGCAGAAAGCACAACAAGCTGAGTAAAAGGATATTGTATGCGTACTAATTATTGTGGGCAGTTAAATAGCGCCCATGTAGGCCAAAAAGTGACTCTTTGTGGTTGGGTTAATCGTCGCCGTGATTTAGGCGGGCTTATCTTTATTGATATGCGAGATCGCGAAGGTATTGTTCAGGTCTTTTTTGACCCAGAGCAGAAAGAGGCATTTTCTCAGGCTTCCGAGCTGCGTAATGAGTTTTGTATTCAAGTTACAGGCACAGTACGTGCTCGCCCTGATAGCCAAGTGAATAAAAATATGGCGACAGGTGAAATTGAATTAGCCGCAGAATCACTCTCTATTTTCAACCGTTCTGAAGCGCTTCCTTTAGATAGTAACCAAACCAACAGCGAAGAGCGTCGCTTAACATATCGTTATTTAGATTTACGTCGCCCTGAAATGTCACAACGTTTAAAAACGCGTGCAAAAATCACAAGCTTTGTACGTCGCTTTATGGATAGCGAAGGTTTCATGGATGTTGAAACACCAATGCTAACCAAAGCAACACCAGAAGGTGCTCGCGACTATTTAGTACCAAGCCGTGTACATAAAGGTAAATTCTACGCATTACCACAGTCACCACAACTTTTTAAACAGTTGTTAATGATGTCTGGTTTCGATCGTTACTATCAAATAGTAAAATGTTTCCGCGATGAAGATTTACGAGCAGATCGCCAACCTGAATTTACACAAATCGATGTTGAAACTTCTTTCATGACCGCAGATCAAGTGCGTGAAGTAATGGAGCGCATGATCCACGCATTGTGGTTAGATGTATTAAATGTTGATTTAGGCGCTTTCCCTGTGATGACTTTCGCAGAAGCGATGCGTCGTTACGGTTCTGATAAACCAGATTTACGTAACCCAATGGAATTAAAAGACATCGCTGATTTAGTCAAAGATGTTGAGTTTAGTGTATTTGCACAAGCCGCTAATGATGAAAAATGCCGAGTTATCGCTTTGCGTGTACCTGGTGGCGCTTCATTAACACGTAAAAATATCGACGAATATACCCAATTTGTTTCTATTTATGGTGCGAAAGGCCTTGCATGGATGAAAGTCAATGAAAGTGCAAAAGGTCTTGACGGTGTTCAAAGCCCAATCGCAAAATTCCTATCTAATGATGTTGTTACCGAAATTCTGAAGACTACGGATGCCACTGATGGTGACTTGATCTTCTTTGGTGCGGGTCGTAAAGGAACCATGAGTGATGCGATGGGGGCTTTACGCATTAAAGTGGGGCGTGATCTTGAATTAACAGATTTAAATGCGTGGAAACCTCTGTGGGTTATCGACTTCCCAATGTTTGAAGAAGATGAAGAATCAGGTAGCCTAAGCGCGATGCACCATCCATTTACTTCACCAAAAGATTTAACACCAGCAGAATTGACTGCTCACCCTGTAGGCGCTGTCGCAAATGCGTATGATATGGTTATCAATGGTTATGAAGTAGGTGGTGGTTCTGTTCGTATTCACCGTAATGAAATGCAACAAGCTGTGTTTGGTATCTTAGGTATTACGCCAGATGATCAACAAGAAAAATTCGGTTTCTTATTAGATGCACTGAAATTCGGTACACCACCACACGCGGGTTTAGCATTCGGCTTAGACCGTTTAGTGATGCTGTTAACGGGAACTGATAATATTCGTGATGTTATTGCATTCCCTAAAACAACAGCCGCAGCGTGTTTGATGACGAATGCCCCAAGCTTTGCTAATGAAGATGCATTAAAAGAATTAGCAATAAAAGTGACGGAAAAAGAAGTCAGCGAAGATAAAAAATAAGTTGAGTTTATGATGAAATATAAGCACCCGATCACCGTCTTAGTTGTTATTTATGCCAAAGAAACAAAACGGGTGCTTATGCTAAAGCGTCAAGATGATCCTGATTTCTGGCAATCAGTTACTGGCAGTTTAGAAGATGGTGAAACACCGTTTCAAGCTGCATTACGAGAAGTGCAGGAAGAGGTTGGAATTGATATCATAAAAGAAAATCTTGAGCTGGTGGATTGCCATCACTCAATTATGTTTGAGATTTTCGCTCATTTCCGACATCGTTATGCACCTCAAGTAACGCATTGCCAGGAGCATTGGTTTGTGTTAGCACTTCCCTCTGAACGGGAAATCGAACTGACTGAACACTCGCAATACCAATGGCTAGATATGCCACTGGCGGCAAAATTAACCAAGTCAGCCAGTAATCAGCAAGCGATTGAAGAATTTGTTATTTAATTATTAGACCACGTTTGGAGATATTTTCATGGCAGGTCATAGTAAATGGGCCAATACTAAACACCGTAAAGCAGCGCAAGATGCAAAACGCGGTAAAATTTTCACTAAAATTATTCGTGAGTTAGTTACAGCAGCACGTTTAGGCGGCGGTGATCCTGCAACTAACCCACGTTTACGTGCGGCAGTTGATAAAGCGTTATCAAACAACATGACTCGTGATACCTTAAATCGTGCTATTGCACGCGGTGCGGGTAATGATGAAAATGATAATATGGAAACTATCATCTATGAAGGTTATGGCCCCGCAGGTACAGCTGTTATGGTTGAATGTCTAAGTGATAACCGTAATCGTACTGTTTCTGATGTTCGTCATGCATTCACTAAAACAGGTGGTAATTTAGGTACTGATGGATCTGTATCTTATCTCTTCACAAAAAAAGGCGTTATCTCTTATGCGCCAGGTGCTGATGAAGACGCAATAATGGAAGCAGCACTTGAAGCAGGTGCTGATGACGTAGAAACTTATGATGATGGCGCTATTGATGTTTACACAACACCAGAATCTTTTGGTGAAGTGAAAGATGCAATGGATGCAGCTGGTTTTGTTGCTGAATCAGCTGAAGTTTCGATGATCCCATCAACAAAAGCAGAACTGGATATCGATACTGCACCTAAATTATTACGTCTTATCGATATGTTAGAAGATAGTGATGATGTTCAAGAAGTGTATCACAACGGTGATATTTCTGATGAAGTTGCAAAACAGTTAGAAGATATTCTGTAATCAGCCATATAACCATGGCTAATAACTGCGTTTTATGCCGTTATTAAAAGCGAAGAGAAGAGCATAGCGCTCTTTCTCTCGCCATTATCTTATTTGCCATAGGAAACGTTATGGCTATCATTTTAGGTATCGATCCTGGTTCACGAGTTACAGGGTATGGTGTTATTCGCCAACAAGGGCGACAGCTTATCTATTTAGGAAGTGGCTGCATTCGCACTCAAGTTCCTGATCTCCCTAATCGATTAAAACGTATTTATGCGGGTGTGAGTGAAATTATTACTCAATTCTCACCGGATATTTTTGCTATAGAACAGGTGTTTATGGCCAAAAATGCAGATTCTGCATTAAAGCTGGGGCAAGCAAGAGGCGTTGCTATTTTATCAGCGGTGAACAATGATTTACCTGTCTTTGAATATGCAGCACGTCAAGTAAAACAAACTGTTGTAGGTACAGGTGCAGCAGAAAAAAGCCAAGTACAACATATGGTTCGTTCAATTTTAAAGTTATCAGCTGCACCACAAGCGGATGCCGCTGATGCACTGGCGATTGCTATTACGCATTGTCATTTTAACCAAAATCTATTGCGAGTGGGTGATCCTCGCTTAGTCCTCACAAGAGGGCGTTTAAGATAAGTGATTATCTTGTGCAATATCACTCGATTTTAACAGGCTGGATATACGTCCAGCCTTTTTTATGTTATAAACTTTGCGTAACTATATTTTGCGGAGGCGTATAAGGTGATAGGTCGTATTAGAGGAATTATTCTTGAAAAACAGCCACCAGTGGTGCTGATTGAAGCGGGCAATGGTGTTGGTTATGAGATTAATATGCCAATGACCTGTTTTTATGAGTTGCCTGATATTGGTCAAGAAGCCATTATCTATACGCAATTTATTGTACGTGAAGATGCACAATTACTTTATGGATTTAACCAAAAACAAGAGCGTGCACTTTTTCGCGAACTCATTAAAGTTAATGGCGTTGGTCCTAAATTAGCGTTAGCGATATTATCAGGTATGTCTGCACGTCAGTTTGTTACGGCAATTGAAAATGAATCGATTTCATCTCTCGTTAAATTACCTGGTGTAGGTAAGAAAACGGCAGAGCGTTTAGTGGTTGAAATGAAAGATCGCTTTAAAGGCTTAAATGGCGACTTATTTGAAAATTCAAGTGATATTGAACTTCCTGCAAGTTCATCACCAAAAGCGCCAACAAGTGCTGATATTGAAGCAGAGGCTTCAGCTGCTTTAATTGCTTTAGGATATAAACCACAAGAGGCCGCTAAGATGATTAGCCGAGTAGCAACACCAGGTGCTGATAGCGAAACGTTGATTAAAGAAGCATTGCGAGCGGCTATTTAGGAGTAATACATTGTGATTGAAGCAGATCGCCTGATTTCAGCAGATGTCCAGCAACCGGAAGAAGAAATCATTGACAGGGCAATTCGCCCTAAATCCCTTGCTGAATATGTGGGGCAGCCACAAGTTCGCGAGCAAATGGAGATTTTTATTCAGGCGGCAAAATTGCGTCAAGATGCACTAGACCATCTACTTATCTTTGGTCCTCCTGGTTTAGGTAAAACAACATTGGCAAATATCATTGCTAATGAAATGGGTGTTAATTTACGTACAACCTCAGGACCTGTATTAGAAAAAGCCGGTGATTTAGCTGCAATGCTCACTAATTTAGAGCCTCATGATGTATTATTTATCGATGAAATTCACCGTCTTTCTCCTGTAGTAGAAGAAATTCTTTATCCTGCAATGGAAGATTATCAGCTCGATATTATGATTGGTGAAGGCCCTGCTGCTCGCTCAATTAAAATCGACCTTCCTCCTTTTACTCTCGTTGGTGCAACAACAAGAGCGGGTTCATTAACGTCACCATTACGTGATAGATTTGGAATTGTTCAACGCCTTGAGTTCTATAATGTAGATGATTTGCAACATATTGTTTCTCGTAGTGCGAATTTTATGGGGCTTGAAATCACTGATGAGGGTGCTCGCCAAATTGCAATGCGTTCTCGTGGTACACCACGTATCACAAATCGATTACTGCGTCGAGTAAGAGACTTTGCACAAGTTAAGGGCGATGGCGCGATTAATGAAGATACCGCAGCTAAAGCGCTTGATATGCTTAATGTAGATGCGGCTGGATTTGATTATCTAGACCGTAAACTTCTCCTTGCTATCATTGACAAATTTATGGGCGGTCCTGTTGGGCTTGATAATCTCGCGGCTGCTATTGGGGAAGAACGAGAAACGATAGAAGATGTTCTAGAACCATATCTAATTCAGCAAGGGTTTATTCAGCGAACACCTCGCGGTCGTATGGCAACCAATCATGCTTATCTTCACTTTAATCGTATTGCCGAAGAGCCTTAATTTAATTATTAATTAAATGACGTTAAAAACGCTGAGTTAATAATAAACCAAATAAAAACCCCTGATAACTAAATTGGCTATCAGGGGTTATTTTTTATCATTGCCTTAAGATTACTGCTTAGCGGGCACAAGCAAGCTTAAAATAAAGAAACAGCTAGCGGCTAAAACGACAGAAGGACCTGCGGGTGTGTCGTAGAATGCAGAAAAGGCTAATCCGCCAGTGATAGATAATATGCCAACGATGACCGCAATTATTGCCATTTGTTCTGGTGAGCGTGCAAAACGTCGTGCGGTTGCTGCTGGAATAATCAATAATGAAGTAATAATCAGTGCACCAACGAACTTCATTGCTAAACCAATAGTTAAAGCAGTGACCATCATTAATTTTAATCGTTCACGTTGTATATTAACACCATCAACAAATGCCATATCTTGACTGATAGTCATAGAAAGCAAAGGGCGCCAAGAGCGTATCATGACAAGTAGAACAATAATGACACCAATAAAGATGCTAAAAATATCTTGATAATTTACAGATAATAAATCACCAAATAAATATGCCATTAAATCAACACGCACATTAGCCATTAAGCTGACAACCACGAGACCAAGAGATAATGCACTATGCGCCAAAATGCCTAATAAGGTATCAACAGACAGCTGTGGTTTAAGCTCTAACCATACTAATAATAATGCGAGTAATAAAGTGACAATAATTACCGCATAAAAGGGCTCAATATTGAATAATAGGCCGAATGCAACACCGAGTAATGAAGCATGAGCCAACGTATCACCAAAGTAAGACATACGTCGCCAAACAACAAAAGAACCTAAAGGGCCTGCTGCCATTGCTAACAGAATACCAGCAATCCAGCCTGGTAATAGCAACTCAATCATGTTGACACTCCTTGTTGTGCTGATGATGGTGACGATAAATTCCTAATTGTTCAGCACCTCGGCTACCAAACATGGCGATAAATTCGGGATGAGAAGACACTACATCAGGCGTACCAGAACAACAAATATGCCCATTTAGGCAGAGTACTTCGTCTGTTTTTGCCATAACTAGATGTAAGTCATGAGAAACCATTAAGATGGCACAGTTCAACTCATGACGGAGTTGATTAATCAGATCGTAAAGCGCTAACTGACCATTAACATCAACACCTTGTGTTGGTTCATCAAGCACTAAAAGCTGCGGCTCATTAAGCAATGCTCTTGCTAATAATACGCGTTGCGATTCACCACCTGATAATTTTTGCATGGGTTGATTGATTAAATGAGTCGCATCAACACGCGCTAACGCAGGTAAAATATCTTTATCATGTACACCTGGCTTTAGTGTCATAAAGCGTTTGACGGTTAATGGCATGGTTGGATCAAGATATAGCTTTTGTGGTACATATCCAATACGTAACGATTTTTGGCGTTCAACTTCACCTGAAGTGGGTTTTAACAACCCAAGAACTAAGCGGATAACTGTTGATTTACCTGCTCCATTAGGCCCTAGAAGGGTAAGAATATGACCAGCTTTTAAATCAAAAGAGATATCTTTTAAAATTTCTCTTTCGCCAAATGAAACACATACTGATTTTAAACGAACCAAGTTAGACATAAAATTAGCACTTGCAGAATTATTGAAACGTTATAATATAACATTTCCAACGATGAATCACGAGAATTTTAGCTATGTTACCTAAAAACAAAAAATTTGCGCACCGTTTTTTATGGAAATCCCTTTTTGCTACCGTCATGATAGGAACATTCAGTTCAAGCGTTCACGCTGATGTGCTTGCTTCTGTGCGACCTGTTGGTTTTATTGCAGCCGCAATTGCTGATGGAGTAACACCGACAACTATTTTATTGCCTGATGGTGCTTCACCACATGATTACTCACTTAAACCTTCTGATTTAAGAAAAATGAAGTCTGCTGATCTCGTTGTATGGGTTGGTCCTGATATGGAAGTGTTTTTAGATAAGCCGTTAAGTCGCCTAAATAGTAAGAATACGCTAGCTTTGGCACAAACGAGTGATATAAAATCGCTTTTATTGAAAGAAAACCATGATGATGAGCATAAACATGAGGAAAGTCACGAACATCATTCTCATGGTGACTATAATATGCACATCTGGTTATCGCCAGAAATTGCGTTGTCGTCTGCAAAACAGATCCACGATAGGTTAGTGACTCTTTATCCAGATAAAAAAGAACAGCTGGACGTAAACCTTGGTAAATTCAGCGAACAACTCAAGCAAACTGATAAAAATCTTGCTAATATTCTGTCGCCCGTTGAAGACAAGGGTTATTTTGTATTTCATGATGCTTATGGTTACTTCGAAAAACATTATAATTTAAAATCATTAGGTCATTTTACGATTAATCCTGAAATACAACCTGGTGCACAGAAATTACATCAAATACGAACACAGTTGGTTGAGCAAAAAGTCACATGTATTTTTGCTGAGCCACAATTTAGGCCGACAGTGATAGAAACAGTGGCGAAGGGTACAGGGGTTAAAATCGGCGTGTTAGATCCCCTAGGTAGTGGAATTGCGTTAACTCCAGATAGTTATATGAAATTTCTTACCCAACTCGCAAACCAATACAAGAGCTGCCTGAATGAAACTCAATAAGGAATTAAGAACGTGCAGCAGAAGACGAGATCCCTTGCACAGGTATATTTAAGTTTACCATTACCACATAAGATAATGCTTGGTTCGTTAACTGCAGCAACACTGGCCGTCGCAATATGGCGGCCTATGTTGCTCAAAACGGAACATAGTCGAGATATCCCCGTCACTATTCAAGCACCCCAAGCAAATATTGCTGAAAATACGGATGATATTTTTGCAGACAGTAGTGAACAACTCACTGATGAAGGTATTGCAGGTGCTGATGATGGCTCAGATAGTAGTACTGCCGTAGCTCAAGTACCTCATACTTATATTGTATCTAGTGGTGATTCTCTAAGTTCAATTTTAACCCAATTTGGTATCGATTCTTCCGATATTGCAACTATTGCAAATCAAAATAAAGATCTCAGAAATCTAAAAATAGGTCAACCTATTAGTTGGAAATTGGATGATGATGGTTTATTGCAAGAATTAAGCTGGGGTGTTTCTCGTCGTGAAACACGAGTTTATACCCGTACAGAAACTGGATTTACAGAATCTAAAGAGTTTCAAAAAGGCGAATTGAAAAATAGTGTTACCTCAGGCGTTATTCGCGGTAGTTTTTCGAATAGTGCTACTAATGCAGGACTTACCAGTGCAGAAGCTCGTGCCGTGACAAAAGCGTTACAATGGCAAATTGATTTTAAAAAATTACAAAGTGGTGATAAATTTTCAGCTCTTTTCTCACGAGAAGTCTTAGATGGTCGTACAGAGCAAAGCGAATTAATTGGTGTTCGCTTACGTAGTGCCGGCAAGGATTATTACGCATTTCTTGCTGAAGATGGCCGTTATTATGATAGCAAAGCAGGTGGGTTAGAACGCGGATTTATGCGTTTCCCGACTGCAAAACAATTTAGAGTTTCATCGCAGTTTAATCCTCGCCGAGTAAATCCTGTTACAGGTCGTATTTCTCCTCATAAAGGCGTCGATTTTGCGATGCCAGTTGGTACTCCTGTGTTAGCCACAGGTGATGGTGAAGTTATTGTGGCAAAATATAGCGGGGCTGCGGGTAACTTTGTTGCTATTCGTCATGGTAGTCAGTACACAACGCGCTATATGCATTTACGCCAACTTCTAGTAAAACCAGGGCAACGTGTTAAACGTGGTGACCGTATTGCTTTATCAGGTAATACAGGGCGTTCTACTGGACCTCATTTACACTATGAGTTATGGATAAACCAACAGGCCGTAAATCCATTAACGGCAAAATTGCCTAGAGCTGATGGCTTAACAGGTAAAGATAAGCTTCAATATCTAACCAAAGTTAAAGAAGTCATGCCTCAATTAACGTTCAATGATTAACCATTGATACGAATGTGAAGACATAAAAGCGGATGATTGCTATCATCCGCTTTTACTTTATCGATTTTACGCCTATTTAAGGTTTCATTTCAGAGAGTTATCTGATGAACAAAGAAAAAGATACGGATAGCAAAGCAGGGTATGTTCCTACTTTTCACCGTGCTTATTTACATCCAAAACATTGGGGAACTTGGCTTGGTGCTGGTGTATTAAGCGCATTAGCGTATATGCCTATAAAGTGGCGTGATCCTCTTCTTGCTTCTATTGGTCGTTTTGTTGGGCGCAAGGCAAAAAGTGCAAGACGTCGTGCTGATATCAATTTACGTTATTGCTTTCCACAGTGGGATAAATCTCAACGTGATGACGTATTAGATAAAATGTTTGAAACAGCACCACAGTCTTTTGTTATGTTAGCAGAATTATGTTTACGCGGTGCTGAGCGTACATTAGCCCGTACATCATGGCAAGGTATAGAGATTATAGAGCGTTTAAAAGCGCAAGAGCGTAACGTTATTTTTATGGTACCTCATGGTTGGGCTGTTGATGTTCCTGCGATGCTATTTGCGGCAAAAGGGCAAAAAATGGCGGCTATGTTTCACCATCAAAAAGATCCTGTAGCCGATTATCTGTGGAATAAAGCACGCTATCATTTTGGTGGCCGATTGCACTCACGTGAAGCGGGAATTAAGCCATTTATATCAACAGTACGCCAAGGATTTTGGGGCTATTATTTGCCAGACCAAGATCACGGTGCCGAACATAGCCAATTTGTTGATTTTTTTGGTACTTACAAAGCAACATTACCTGCTATCGGTCGTTTAATGAAGGTGTGTCGGGCTGCGATAGTACCTCTTTTTCCTGTGTATTGTCACAAAACTCATCAGCTTACAATTATTATTCGTGAACCAATGGATGATATTGAGGGTAAAGATGATGCATATATAGCACGTAGAATGAATGAAGAGTTAGAAGCCTTAGTTTTACCTACGCCAGAACAATATACATGGATTTTAAAACTACTTAAAACACGTAAAGAAGGGGAAATAGAACCTTATTCTCGTGAAAATAAATTAGATTAAAGAAAGAAAACGGGCATTAAATAAAATGCCCGTTTTTAATAAAAACGACAGTAAAATATTATTCTACTTCAAGAATACGGCAAGTATTTGTACTACCAATCGTTCCCATCAGATCACCTTGAGTAACTAACACAATATCGCCAGAGACCAAGAAGCCTTTATCACGTAGGCGTGTGATAGCTTCATTTGCAGCGGCTATTCCATCAGTATGGGTACTACAGAAAACTGGGGTAACACCACGGTAAAGAGCTGTCTGATTAAGTGTTTTTTCATGGCGAGACATCGCAAAAATAGGTAAGCCTGTACTGATGCGTGACATCATTCTCGCTGTTCTACCTGACTCTGTCATTGCGATGATGGCATTAACCCCATTCATATGGTTTGCGGCATACATTGTTGACATCGCAATCGCTTCTTCTGGCGTATCAAACATCATATCTAAACGATGTTTAGACACATTAGCAGCCGGCATCTTTTCAGCGCCTAAACATACTTTAGCCATTGCTTCTACAGTTTCTGCAGGATATTGCCCTGCTGCAGTTTCAGCTGAAAGCATTACGGCATCAGTACCATCTAAAACAGCATTAGCCACATCCATTACTTCAGCGCGAGTTGGCATTGGATTGGTAATCATTGATTCCATCATTTGAGTCGCAGTAATGACGACACGATTTAGCTGACGGGCACGACGAATTAATTTTTTCTGTACACCGACTAATTCAGGATCACCAATTTCGACGCCTAAATCACCACGTGCAACCATAACAACATCAGACGCAAGAATGATTTCATCAATAATTTCATCATTAGCAACAGCTTCTGCTCGTTCTACTTTAGAAACGATCTGACATTCACAGCCAGCATCACGAGCTAAACGACGTGCATAATTGAGATCCTCACCTGTTCTTGGGAAAGAAACAGCAAGGAAATCTACCCCAATTTTGGCAGCAGTTAGAATATCTTGTTTGTCTTTTTCAGTAAGTGCATCAGCAGAAAGACCACCGCCAAGTTTGTTGATCCCTTTATTATTAGAAAGAGGACCTCCAACTGTAACCGTTGTAAAAACTTTTAAGCCGTCTACTTTTTCAACTTTTAGCTGAACACGGCCATCGTCAAGTAATAAAATATCACCAGGAACAACATCAGCAGGTAAACCTTTATAATCAATACCTACTTGTGTTTGATTGCCTTCACCGCTTTCTAAATTTGCATCAAGAAGGAATTTATCACCTACATTTAGAAATACTTTTCCATCTTTAAAGGTAGAAACACGAATTTTAGGACCTTGCAGATCACCGAGAATAGCAACATGGCGACCTAATCTTGCCGCTATTTCGCGAGTACGATTAGCTCGTGCAATATGATCTTCTGCACAACCATGAGAGAAATTTAATCGAACAACATTCGCACCTGCGGTAATGATTTTTTCTAAGTTATTATCACGATCTGTTGCTGGACCTAAGGTAGTAACAATTTTTGTTCTTCTGAGCCGTCTGGACATGTAGTACTCCGTTGACCTTGAACGAAAGGTGTTGGCTATTGGACAAAGAAGAGATAAAGAGTTTTATCCAATATGTTAAGTGAAACGCTTCAAGCTTATTGTAACATACTCGTTTGTTTTCATCATATACGAGAGTTAGCTCGCAGTTATGCTACCATTTTTCAAAAAGTTATCTAGTCAGCGACACGATAGTAAATGTGACATTTCTAACAGAATAATTAAAATGGTGGCTTATCAAACCGCGAATTACGCAAAGCTTCTTTGACTCGCTTCAAGTTATCTCTGAATTTAGGACCCCTGCGTAAAATAAATCCTGTTGCGAGAACGTCAATGACCGTTAATTGTGCAAGGCGAGATACCATAGGCATATAAATATCAGTATCTTCCGGCACATCAAGCAGAATAGGTAGGGTAGCTTCATTGGCTAAAGGAGAATCTGATGTGGTAATCGCTATTACAGCAGCATCATTTTCACGCGCTATCTTAGCAATTTCGACTAAGTTTTTTGTGCGACCTGTATGCGATATAAAAACAACAACATCACCATCTGTACTATTAATACAACTCATCCGTTGCATCACTACATCATCAAAATAAGTGATAGGAATATTAAAGCGTGAAAATTTATTCATAGCATCATGGGCCACAGCAGCAGATGCACCTAATCCAAAGAATGAAATCTTTCTGGCTTGGGTAAGAATATCAACAGCGCGATTGAGTGCCGCAATATCAATATTATTTTTTACATTCTCTAACCCAGCCATTGCTGATTCAAAAATTTTATTGGTATAAGCTGAAACGGTATCAGAATCATCAATATTACGATTTACATAAGGTGTCCCGTTTACAATACTTTGCGCTAACTGTAACTTAAAATCAGGAAAGCCTTTGGTTGCCATTCGTCGACAAAAACGATTAACAGTAGGTTCGCTGACATCTGCCGTTTTTGCAATCAAGGCAATACTAGAATGAATAACAGTTTGAGGCGCAGTTAAAACGACCTGAGCCACTTTTTTTTCCGATTTACTCAAGATGTCCAGACTAGACTGAACTCTTTCCAATATATTCATTAAATATACAGATCCTAGGCTTTGCCAATTTCAATAAAAGGAGAAATCTATAACAGTTATATGAAAATATACTACGGCTAGAGCAAGGCTTGCAGTGATAACAATCTAGAATTTCCTCTTTTTTCATTAAAGTATGACGTGTGTCTAATTTCATTACTGAAAACGAGTAACAAAATGGTTATAAATTTACAAAAATGTATAAAAAACAAGATATAAAATGAAGGGATATCCTATGTGTGCTAAGTTATGAACAAAAAAGTGTAAGCGTATTTACTGGCTACATTCAAAAGAGTACATTAATACATAATTTCTGTAACAAAATTACAAAATCTCATCATGAGGAGACGTACTATGGCAGCGATATCGACTGCACAGGCCTGTGATCTGGTTATCTTCGGTACGAAAGGGGATCTTGCCCGTCGTAAGCTAATTCCATCACTTTATCAATTGGAAAAAGCAGGATATATTCACACTGATTCACGTATTATTGGTGTAGGTCGTGCAGATTGGGATAAAGACGCTTATAAAAAAGTCGCCCATGAAGCACTAGAAACTTTCTTAAAAGAAGATATCAATCCTGAAGTTTGGCAACGTTTAAGTGATCGCTTAGATTTTTGTAATCTAGACGTCAATGAAACAGACCATTTCATTGAGTTATCAAAACATCTCAAACAAGATAAAATACCTGCGATTTACTATTTTGCAATGCCACCAAGTACATTTAGTGCAATGTGTAAAGGTCTTGGTCATGCAAAACTCAATAAAGAGCCAAATCGTGTTGTAATGGAAAAGCCATTAGGAACAGATTTAGCTTCTTCTGTCACTATTAATGATAGTGTGGCGAAATATTTTAAAGAAAACCAAATTTATCGTATTGACCACTATTTAGGTAAAGAAACGGTTTTAAACTTATTAGCGCTACGTTTTGCAAACTCTTTGTTTGTGAATAACTGGGACAATAAGACAATCGATTCTGTGCAAATCACAGTAGCAGAAGAAGTTGGTATAGAAGGCCGCTGGGGCTATTTTGATCAAGCGGGTCAAATGCGTGATATGGTACAAAATCATCTATTACAAATTCTGACCATGATTGCGATGTCTCCACCAGCTGATCTCACGGCTGATAGTATTCGCCAAGAGAAAGTAAAAGTCTTACGCTCATTACGCCGTATTGATCATACAAATGTTCGTGAAAAAACAGTTCGTGGACAATACACTAGTGGTTTTGTTCAAGGGCAAAAAGTGCCAGGTTACCTTGAAGAAGAGGGCGCAAACAAAGCAAGCAACACGGAAACATTTGTCGCTATCCGCGTTGATATTGATAACTGGCGTTGGGCTGGTGTACCTTTCTATTTAAGAACGGGTAAACGTCTACCAAGTAAATGCTCTGAAGTTGTCGTTTATTTTAAAAAACCGGCTTTGAATATCTTTAGTGAAACGTATCAAGAATTACCACAAAATAAATTAACGATCCGTTTACAACCTGATGAAGGTATCGATATTGAAGTATTGAACAAAGCGCCAGGTCTTGATCATAAACACCGCTTACAAACAACTAAGCTTGATTTAAGCTTCTCAGAAACCTTTAATCAGACACATTTAGCTGATGCTTATGAGCGCTTATTATTAGAAGCAATGAGAGGTATTCAAGCGTTATTTGTGCGTCGAGATGAAGTTGAAGAAGCATGGAAATGGGTCGACTCAATTATTAATGCATGGGAATGCGATAATGAGTTGCCTAAGCCATATCAAGCAGGCACTTGGGGACCAGTGTCATCAGTGGCCATGATCACTCGAGATGGCCGTTCTTGGAATGAAATAGAGTAATTAATATTTCTTTATTAGTCTTGTTATGTAACTAAAAATCCAGCGTAATGAACTGACCCCAGTTTATTGGACAGTTTAAATTAGTTAGGTAAAGACTGAGTTCGGTATTGAACTGGACTCAGTCCTTTTAATTTTATCTTGATCCTTTCAGTATTGTAATACTTGATATATTCATGAAGTTCTTCTTCTAATTCCTCTACATCTCTAAATTGTTTAGTATAAAAACATTCTGTTTTTAATATATCAAAAAAATTCTCTATTACTGCATTATCTAAACAATTTCCTTTTCGTGACATACTTTGAATAATGCCTTGTTTCTTAAGGCTATTGTGATAACGGCTCATTTGGTATTGCCATCCTTGATCTGAGTGCAGTATAAGCTCGCCTCCCTGAGTCAATTTTGAAAAGGCTTGGGTAAGCATCTGTTCAATCATGTTGTAATGAGAACGTCTAGCTATTTGATAGGAAACAATTTCTTGATTAAATAAGTCAAGAATAGGCGAAAGATAAAGCTTTTCACCTTTTACCTTAAATTCGGTGACATCAGTAACCCATTTTTCATTGGGCTTACTGGCATTAAAATCTCTTTTGAGATGATTATCAGCAATTCGACCTAATTGACCCTTATAAGAACGATATTTTTTAGGTCTTACAATTGATTTTAGCCCTTGAGCCTGCATTAACCGTTGTACTTTTTATGGTTAATAACGACTTCATTTCGTAGTACAGCAGTGATCCTTCGATAACCATATCGGCCTTTATGTTGATGATAAATGGCCTTTATTTTATCTTTTAATAATTTATCTTTTAAATTATTACTATTTTTTTGATGATAATAAAACGTACTTTTTGATAAAGAAAGCGCACGTAATAAAACCAAAATAGGGTAAGTCATTTTTAGTTGATTAACGACGGCAACACGTTGTTTTACCGTCGTTTTATTTCCTGCAATTCTTGTAACTTTTTTAAGCAAGCATTCTCAGCACGTAAATACTCGAGTTCCTTTAAAAGTTCTTTAACTGATTTATCTTTGTCATCCTTAAGTAACTCTTTTTTCTTTTTAGTCAATGTAGGTCTTCCTTTTTTCTTGGGAGCTAGAGCTTTAATGCCATGAATATCCATAATATTTTTCCATTCCAGTATGGTTGTAAAGGCTGGAATATTAAAAAGGGCAGCCGTTTCTCTCGCAGAAAGTAAATGCTTCTCCATGTGAAGCAAAATATGTTTTTTCAATTCGAGAGAATAAATATTTTTAGATTTTCTTGGTTTAATTCCCTCAATGCCATGTAGACGATAAGCAGAACACCAGCGACGAATTAAAGAACTATCGATAGAAAAATATTGAGAGGTTGTTCTTAACCCATTACCTTTAAGATAGAAATTAACAACATTAAGTTTAAATTCAAGAGAATATTTAGCCATAGAAAAACACCCCAAAGTTGGTGTCCAACTTTTGGGGTGCAGTTCATAAGTTGGATTTTTAGTTTTAAGCATAATTACAGCTATTTTAGTGAATAAAATAGCTGTAATCTCCAAAAACTAATGATTATCTATGCAAAAATAATCACAAGGAAAAATAAAAGTTAAATAAAACCAACTAATTACCGAAAAAATTTTATGAAAATAGATTGCTTTAAGTAATTCGGCATGATAGAAATATATTGTTATATTTAACCATCTTATATGAGGGTTCGGAGTATATCGTGCGGATGGGCTGTGCGATGAAAGAATAAATAATCATGACTAGCGCCAAAAGCGTCAAAGTTAAACGTACTACCTATAAGTTATTCCTTTCTGCTATTTTATCCAGCGAACACTACTGGTGTGGCGCATTATAGAAATCTCTCTTCTTAATTCCTGACGCAATCAGGAAATGACGTTGCCTTAACGTTCGGCTTTATTGCCGCCAGAAAGACTATCTCCATGTTCTCTATCTTCTGCGCAAGAAACGTTTCGGCGTATTTCAAATGTGTATGAGAGATGAAAAATGATTTATTGGATATTTTTAGCTTTAGCGATTGTTTGTGAAGTTATTGGCACTTTATCAATGAAGTATGCCAGCGTCAGCGGTGGGTACACCGGTATGATAGTGATGTGGCTTATGATCGCAGCCTCTTATATCTTTTTAGCCATAGCGGTTAAAAAAGTAGCCTTAGGTGTTGCATATGCACTTTGGGAAGGCATTGGTATTGTTTTAATTACAACATTTAGTGTTGTATGGTTCGGTGAGTCACTTTCACCATTAAAATTAGGTGGTCTAGTTATGTTAATTGCTGGTATCACGCTAATTAAATCTGGTACTAAAAAATCAGCAGTTGTTAAGAAAACGACTGATTCAGTAAAAAACATTGCTGGTAAAGCCAAAAATGTCGCTAATGCTGTAAAAGAAGCAAATAAGCCAAGTCCTGTAAATACCAAGGAGGCTTAATATGTTAGCGCAATTTGAATGGTGGCACGGTGCTTTTCTTGTGCTTGCTGTAGTACTGGAAATCGTTGCAAATATTTTCTTAAAAATGTCTAACGGTTTTCGCCGGTTTTGGCTAGGAATATTATCTCTTGTTTGTGTATTAAGTGCATTTAGCGCTTTGGCAATGGCAGTAAAAGGTATCGAGCTTTCAGTGGCTTATGCACTTTGGGGAGCATTCGGAATTATTGCAACTATTGCCGCAGGTTGGATTTTATTTAATCAGCGACTTAATTATAAAGGATGGGGCGGTATTATATTGTTACTAATCGGTATGTTAATGATTAAATTCGCTTAAATCTAATTAATTTAATGAGTCACCAATAAAAAACAAAAAGTAATATCACAGCAAAAAAATAAGAAGGCTGAATTCATGGGAGTTCAGCCTTTTTAAATTGAGTCTCTTATAAAGCAGCTATAATTTTAATTTCTACTTTATAATCTGGGTTCATCAATTGTGCTTGAACAGTACAACGTACAGGCGCAATCCCTTTGGCAACCCATGCATCCCAAGCTTCGTTCATACCCATGAAATCAGTCTTATCAGCTAAGAAAAGAGTCGCATCAAGAATACGTGTTTTATCAGAACCAACGCGTTGTAGCAGAACATCAATCGCGGCCAATGCATCCGCTGTTTGTGCGATGATATCACCTGATAAATTTTCAGGAACACTGGTATAATACACGGTATCATTATGAATAACGGCTTCTGACCAACGATCTTCTGGGTCGATTCGCTTAATTGTCATGCAAATTCCTCTTGTCTTCTTTGTGTGGGTGGCGCTTTTCGTTATCCACTGGCATAATTTACGTCTTATTTTATAAAAAGAGTATGCCTGTGTCAGACGATTTTTCAGAAAACGGGATTCTAACCCGAACTATTCCCGGATTTCATCCTCGTGAAGCGCAACGACAAATGGCGAAATCAGTTACGCAAGCAATTAATGAGCAAAGTGTCCTTATTGCAGAAGCGGGCACTGGTACAGGGAAAACATACGCTTATCTTGTTCCTGCTCTGCGCTCACGAAAGAAAACGATTATTTCAACAGGCTCTAAGGCGTTACAAGATCAACTCTATAGCCGTGATCTTCCCACTATTACAGAAGCAATACACTATGATGGTGTGACCGCTTTATTGAAAGGTCGCTCTAACTATTTATGCCTGGAAAGGCTTGATCAGCAAATGTTAAGTGGGGGGGCTCTCGAAGCCGAAATACTATCGGATGTTATGCATGTGCGCCAATGGTCAACACAAACTGAGGATGGTGATATTAGTCGTTGTCATTCCGTTGCTGAGGATAGTCGTGTATGGCCTTTAGTGACTAGCACAAACGATAATTGTCTTGGTAGTGATTGCCCTCGTTATAAAGAATGTTATGTCCTTATTGCGCGTAAAAAAGCGATGGATGCTGATGTCGTCGTTGTTAATCATCATCTTTTTATGGCAGATACGGTAGTGAAAGATACAGGTTTTGGTGAGCTTATTCCAGAAGCTGAAATTATGATTTTTGATGAAGCACATCAAATTCCTGATATTGCTAGTCACTATTTTGGTCAACAACTGACTAGTCGTCAATTACTTGATTTAGCAAGAGATATGATAGTGGCTTATCGCACTGAAGTACGTGATCAAGCGCAGTTACAAAAGAGTGCAGATAGGCTTTCTCAAATGGTCATGGACTTTCGCTTAATTTTGGGTGATACCGGTTATCGAGGCAATTTGCGTGAGTTATTACAAAATAAAGAAACAAAACGCTTTTTAACGCTACTTGATGATGCACTTGAACTTAGTTATGACGTTATGAAACTTTCTTTAGGACGTAGTCAATTACTTGATAGTGCTTTTGAACGTGCAACAATGTATCGAAGTCGTCTTAAACGCCTTATTGATACCACAATTGCGGGTTACAGTTATTGGTTTGAAAGTTATGGTCGTCATTTTCTTTTAGCAATTACGCCACTTTCTGTTGCTGATAAATTTCGTGAACTTATCAAAGAGCATAAAAGTAGTTGGATTTTCACCTCGGCGACACTCTCTGTTGATGAAAAAATGTCTTACTACACAGATAGATTAGGGCTAGAAAATGCCACAACTCTTATTTTAAATAGCCCCTTTGATTATCAACATCAAACGATATTGTGTGTACCACGCTATTTACCGCCACTTAATCAGTCTTATACTGCAAAACGTTTAGCAACGATGCTTGCTCCTATTATTTTAAAGAACCAAGGGCGCTGTTTTTTCCTTTGTACTTCACATTCAATGATGAGAGGCCTTGCTGAAGAATTTAAAGTAACATTGCCACTTCCTGTTTTAGTACAAGGCGAAATGGGCAAAACGCAATTACTGCAAAAATTTGTGTCTTCAGGAAACGCATTACTCGTTGCTACACAAAGCTTTTGGGAAGGCGTAGATGTTAGAGGAGATACATTATCTTGCGTGATAATTGATAAATTACCCTTTACAGCACCTGATGATCCACTGCTAAGAGCGCGTATAGAAGATTGTCAATTACGCGGTGGTGATGCTTTTCGGGATGTACAAATTCCTGATGCCGTTATCAGTCTAAAGCAAGGTGTAGGGCGGTTAATACGAGATGTACATGATTATGGTGCTATTATTGTGTGTGACGATAGACTTGTTTCTAGGGCATACGGTGAAGTATTTTTGAGCAGTTTACCGCCATCACCACGTACTCGTTCACTTGAAAAAACAATTGATTTTTTGAGTCAGCGCGCAAAACAAAATGAAACACAGAAAATATCAGATTTATAGGCCTCATTATTATTACGATGACTGTTTATGGTGTTTAGCACTATTATGATATTATTCTTTCTCTCTAAATAATCGAATTTGCCGGAGTTATGGCGTGTCACTGCGAATGTTAGCAATTGATACTGCAACAGAATCTTGTTCAGTTGCGGTTTGGAATGAAGGCGTTGTTGCTTCACGTTTTGAAATATCACCTCGTGAACATACACAAAAAATATTACCGATGATAAAAAGTGCCTTAGATGAGGCTAATTTAACCTTGCAATCGCTTGATGCACTGGTTTTTGGTCGTGGTCCTGGCAGTTTTACCGGTGTACGTATTGGTGTTGGTATTGCTCAAGGGCTAGCATTAGGTGCTGAATTACCAATGATTGGTATCTCGTCTTTAGCGACAATGGCTGAAGGTGTTTACAGAACAACAGATATAAAAAAAGTTCTTGTTGCGATTGATGCGCGTATGGGCGAAATCTATTGTGCACAATATCAACGTGATGAAAATGGTAATTGGCTTGGTGAAGATACTGAAGCCGTTATGAAGCCGGAACAATTTATCGAAAGCATTAAGACGCTTACTGGTGAGTGGGCAATAGCAGGAACCGGCTGGCAAGCTTATCCTGAATTACAAGAGATGCTGCCTTTAACATTGATTAAAACATCAATCACACTACCCGCTGCTCAAGATATGTTACCACTAGCAATCACGGCTTGGAATGAAGGCAACACAAGCAAAGTTGAAGACGCAGAGCCTGTTTATTTACGTAATGAAGTTACGTGGAAAAAATTGCCAGGTAGAGAATAATACGCTGTCATCTGATAATTGTTCTGATATAAATATTAACGCTATACTTAGAGTTATAAAGTAACGTCTATAATGGCTTGCGATGAGGTGGTTTATGAAAAAACAATTAAAATATCGTTTAGTGAGTAAAGCACTCTTTTTATCTGGCGCGCTATTTCTAGCCGGTTGTGTTTCTATCCCTGAGTCAATTCAAGGCACTTCAGCTACACCTGTTACTAACATGAATATCGTTTTAACAGCACCTGAGCTTTATCAAGGCCAAGAAGGGCGATTTGGTGGACGTGTTATCGATGTTAAAAATTTACCAACATCAACGCGCTTAGAAATTGCGGTGATGCCTCTTTCTAAATATGATGCAGCACCAGAATTACAGCAGCCATCAGTTGGACGACTTTACGCAAATGTTATGCATTTCTTAGATCCTTCTGATTATAAAAACCACTACGTAACCGTGGTTGGTACAATTAAAGGTGTTGAAAACGGTAAAGTTGGAGAAGCAACTTACCCATTCTTAGAACTCGATGTTACTGGAATGAAACGTTGGACATTATCACAACAAGTGATTATGCCAGCACCTGTTATGTCATGGGGTTATGGTTATTATGGTGATTCACCTTTCTGGGGTTATCACTATGGTTATGCTGGATACCCTTATGGTGCAGGACAAATTGTACCTGTTTTAGAATAAATACTAAATTTTAATGTTGCTGGCGAGATAATATTTTAATTCTCTTCAAAAGAATCGGTGTATAATCGTCATCAATAATATGTTGGGTGATTATCTAATATAGTAATTAGAGTCAAATAAAAAAGAAGGCGGCTTTGACCGCCTTCTTTTTTATCAACGTAAAAAAATAAAATATTTAGTGACATACTTCGCATCTTGACAACAGAAAATTGTGTGTGCTGGTAGGGTGAGTTAATACTTTGTTAAAAATAAAACATAATATTAACTAAGAAGTGCGATTAATCAGGAGTACTACATTGGAAAAAGTCTGGCTAAAACGTTACCCGGCAGATGTTCCGGAAGAAATAAACCCGGATCGTTTTGCATCATTAGCTGAGATGCTTGAAAACGCTGTCGCAAATTACGCAGATCAACCCGCCTTTATCAATATGGGCGAGGTCATGACTTATCGAAAACTTGAAGAGCGTAGTCGTGCTTTTGCTGCTTATTTACAAAATGGATTAGGTTTAAAAAGAGGTGATCGTGTTGCTTTAATGATGCCTAATTTATTGCAATATCCGATAGCTCTTTTTGGTATATTGCGAGCAGGTATGGTTGTTGTGAATGTAAATCCACTATATACGCCAAGAGAACTTGAACATCAACTTAATGATAGTGGTGCTAGTGCTATTGTTATTGTTTCAAACTTCGCTCATACACTCGAAAAAATTGTATTTAATACCAATGTTAAACACGTAATTTTAACTCGAATGGGTGATCAATTATCTCGACCAAAAGCAACGTTAGTTGATTTTGTTGTGAAATATATTAAACGGCTAGTACCAAAATATCACTTACCTGATGCTATTTCATTTCGTCGTGCGATGCACTTTGGCTATCGTATGCAATACATTAAACCCGATATAACAGGAAATGATTTAGCTTTCTTGCAATACACAGGAGGAACAACAGGTATTGCTAAAGGTGCTATGCTAACTCATCGCAATATGCTTGCAAATCTTGAGCAAGCTAAAGCGGCTTATGTGCCAGCATTAAATATAGGCAAAGAACTTGTTGTAACAGCACTGCCTCTTTACCATGTTTTTGCGCTTACGGTTAACTGCCTACTTTTTATTGAGATTGGCGGTAGGAACTTATTAATCACGAATCCACGAGATGTTAAAGGAACCGTAAAAGAGCTAGCACGTTACCCTGTCACGGCAATTACTGGTGTAAATACTTTATTTAACGCATGGCTACAAAATGCAGAATTTCGTCAATTAGATTTCTCAAAACTCAATCTTTCTGTTGGTGGTGGCATGCCAGTACAAAGTAGCGTTGCGAAAGAATGGGAAGAGTTGACAGGTAAACACCTTTTAGAAGGCTATGGTTTAACGGAATGTTCTCCATTGGTAACGGGTAACCCTTATAACCTGAAAAAATACAGCGGTAGTATTGGATTACCTGTTCCTTCAACTGAAATTAAGTTTATGGATGATGACGGTAATGAAGTTGACTACGCAACGGGTGGCGAAATGTGGGTTCGTGGTCCTCAAGTTATGAAAGGTTACTGGGAACGGCCTGACGCCACAGCTGAAGTATTACACGATGGTTGGGTTGCAACAGGTGATATTGCCAAAATGGACGATGAAGGCTTTATCCGTATTATCGATCGCAAAAAAGATATGATTTTGGTATCTGGCTTTAATGTTTATCCAAATGAAGTCGAGGAGGTGGTTACTGCACATCCTAAAGTGTTGGAGTCTGCCGCGATTGGTGTACCGAGTAAAAATTCTGGTGAAACAGTTAAAATATTTGTTGTTAAAAAAGACCCTTCTTTAACAGAAGATGAGTTAAAAACACATTGCCGTCGCTATCTAACTGGTTATAAAGTACCGAAAATTATAGAGTTTCGTGATGAGTTACCAAAATCGAATGTTGGTAAAATATTACGCAGAGAACTAAGAAATGAAGAAAAAGAGTTGAAAACCTCAACGAGATCTTGATACAACACTGAATAACCTTTTCGAATTCGCCGGTTTATACCGGCGTTTTTGTCATTACAAAAAGTCATTAGACATAAAAATAAGAGAAACCTGTTTTGAATTATCAATTGATTACGACAGATACTGAATTAGTCACAGCATGTAAAACTGCCTCCGCGTCTTCTTATATTGCGTTAGATACAGAATTTGTTCGCATACGTACTTACTACCCACATTTGGGACTTATTCAGATGTATGATGGTAAACAAATCTCTCTTATTGATCCGCTTACAATTACAGATTGGTCTCCATTTGTTGAATTGATCACCGATAAAAATATTACGAAATACCTTCACGCAGGGAGTGAAGATTTAGAAGTATTTTCACATCAATTCGGTTGTGTACCAACGCCACTTATTGATACACAAGTTGTGGCAGCTTTCTTGGGATATCCTATTTCTTGTGGTTTTGCGACATTAGTTGAAACGTATGAAAATGTTTCACTTGATAAAAGTGAATCAAGAACAGATTGGTTAGCAAGACCGTTAACAGAAAAACAGTGCCAATATGCAAGTGCTGATGTGTTTTATTTGCTACCTTTAGCCGAAAAACTGACAAAAGAAGCCATTGAAGCAGGGTATATGGATGCGATTATTGATGAATGTGAAATGATTGCGCATCGTCGTCAAGAGGTGCCTGATCCTGAGCTTGCATATCGCGATATAAGTAATGCATGGCAATTAAAAGGGCAACAGCTAGCATGTCTACAAATGTTAGCGCAATGGCGATTAGACCAAGCTAAATCACGAGATCTTGCATTGAACTTCGTTGTACGAGAAGAACATCTATGGGCAGTGGCTCGTAATATGCCAACATCATTAAGTCAATTAAATGAATTATCACTTTCAGGGCAAGAAATTCGTTGCCATGGTCGCCGTTTATTAGACTTTGTTGTAAAAGCTAAAGCGTTAAAAGAAGAGGACTGCCCTCAACCATTAAGTAACTTAATCGAAAAGCCTAACTATAAAAAGGCGTTTAAAGAGATAAAAGCAGTGATTAAAGAGGTGAGTGAAGATAAACGCTATCATCCAGAATTACTAGCCTCCAGACGTCAAATTAACCAATTGCTTAGTATTCATTGGAAAATTAAAACAGGTGAGCCTGAACTATTTTCACGCTGGCGTAAAACGATATTAGAACCACGCCTGACAGAGATATTAGCGCAATATCCTTAATCATCGTATTGCACAAATAATGGGGCTAAATAAAAACATTTAGCCTCATTTCATGAATTTTTTGTACAAAAAAAAGACCTACTTTATAGGTTTGGTATTATGATTTATTGCTAGCTATTTTTAGCGAATAAAAACAAGTAGAAAATAATCAATAAAATTCGATAATTTGTACCTAGATTTATAACAAACGACATAGATGGCAATGTTAAGTACTGCTATTTACTCGTTTAAGGTTATTCATTTTGTATATAATTACTACAGAGCCAATCAAATTAGTTATAGTTCATGGCTGGCTCTGTTAATAATCGCACCAATAAAATTATAATTTCGTCGGTTCTTCGTTTTCTGGCAATGTGACATTCAGCTCTAATACAGAGATATCATCGCCTTTTTGTTCAAATTGAACAGAAAGCATCTCAGGATCTATTTGTACATATTTACAGATGACACCTAAGATATCTCTTTTCATATCAGGTAAATAAGCGGGTTCTGTATCACCACGACGACGCTCAGCGACAATAATTTGCAGACGTTCTTTAGCAATATTAGCTGTCGATTTTTTGCGCGATAGGAAAAAGTCTAATAAAGCCATCTTTTATCCCCCAAAAAGGCGTTTCAGAAAGCCTTTTTTCTCTTCTTCAATAAAACGGAATGGATGCTCTTCGCCTAATAGGCGATTAACGGTATCTAAATAAGCGCAACCTGCATCTGATTCGCTATCTAAAATAACAGGCTCACCTTGGTTAGATGAACGTAAAACAGATTGATCTTCAGGAATAACGCCTAAAAGTGGGATACATAAAATTTCAAGTACGTCTTCCATACTTAACATATCACCACGGCTCACACGACCAGGATTATAACGTGTTAGCAATAGATGTTCTTTAATGGGTGATTCACCACGCTCTGCACGACGAGACTTAGAGGCAAGAATACCTAAAATACGGTCTGAGTCACGAACAGAAGAAACTTCAGGGTTAGTTGTGATAATTGCTTCATCAGCAAAGTAAAGAGCCATTAATGCACCACTCTCAATACCTGCTGGTGAATCACAAATAATATAATCAAAACCCATCTCTTCAAGTTCATCTAAGACTTGCTCAACGCCATCGCGTGTCAATGCATCTTTGTCTCTTGTTTGAGAAGCAGGGAGGATATAAAGATTCTCTGTACGCTTATCTTTAATTAATGCTTGATTTAAAGATGCATCACCTTGAATTACATTCACAAAATCATAAACAACTCTGCGTTCACAACCCATGATAAGGTCTAAATTACGCAACCCAATATCGAAGTCGATAACAACCGTTTTATTACCTTTTTGAGCGAGGCCGGTAGAAATGGCCGCGCTGGAAGTTGTTTTACCAACTCCACCTTTACCAGACGTAACAACAATAATGCGTGCCATGGAGTGATTCCTTGTCGATGCTCTAAATTAAGTTCTCGATTGTTAATTCATTCTCTTGCAGACTCAATTGGACTGATTTACCAACAAAGTCTGTAGGAATTTGATCGCTTAGCCAATATTGGCCAGCAATTGAAACAAGTTCAGCAGATAAATGCGTACAAAAAATATGACTTTCTACATCACCTGATGCACCAGCAAGAACTCGCCCACGTAAAATACCGTAAACGTGTACATTACCATCTGCAATCAATTCAGCGCCTGCACTCACATTACTTGTCACGATTAAATCGCTATTTTGCGCATAAATACGTTGACCAGAACGCACAGGAGTATGGATGATTTTAGTATTTTGACGCACCACTGCGGGTGCTTCATTATTCGTTGTATCGTTATCTGACTGAGCACTATTTGCCGAAGTAGCTGGCTTGGTTATTTTACCTTCATTGAGTATAGGTAATTGTGCGGCAATTATCGCTTCTTTTTGCTTAGCATCTGAACTACCGCTAATCCCCACTACACGTAAGCCAGCATCTTCTACAATTCGCCTCAGTTTTTTAAAATCAATATCTTGATCTGCAATTGCAGATACATTGATAACAACAGGCGCATTTTTCAGAAATTGAGGCGCTTGTGCAATTTTCTCTGAAATAGCCTGACGAATGACCTTAGGTGCACCATCATTTAAATGGAGTACCGAAAGGGTAAAATTACTGCCTTTTAACTCAATGGGCGTGTTTGACATCTATCTGACTCAGTAAATTTTTTATAATCTGGCACAAAAAACCAGAGACGATATTACGAAAGTATATAAGCATGTTATATTTACTAAAATATTCAGGCAAGTCGCTTATTTTAATTATTAGAGTTTAATGAAAATGATTTGTGCAATTTACCGTAGTATTAAACGTGATCAAACTTATTTATACATCGAAAAAAAGGATGATTTCTCTCGAATTCCAGAGGAATTATTACAAAGTTTTGGTGAACCACAATTTGCAATGTCGCTCTCCCTCGCTCAGAGAGAGCGTTTGGCGAATGCTGACATTGAAAAAGTGAAACAGGCCTTGAATGAACAAGGATTTTATCTACAAGTTCCACCGCCAGTGGAAAGTATGCTAAATGCATATTTAGATGAATTAAAAAAATCAGAAAAAACTGAATAAATCATCGAGATAAAAGGAGCGTTAATGTTCAAATATTCGTCTATTGCTGTGATAATTTCAAGTTTTATACTATCGGCTTGTGCTGGTAGTCATCAAAACCAGCCAGAACAATCTATGGCGATTAAAGAAACTGTCACTGCGAAAATGGATGCCACACCTCGTTGGAAAAGAGTTGATATTGATGCTTTAGCACAACAATTTCCTAAAGATAAACGTACGACTGATCAATTTCCTGCTTATATCGATGCATTAAAACGTCAAGCTGCACAACTAGGCTATAAACCAGAAACGATTGATTTTGCTTTTTCTGAAATTCACTTTATAGAACGAGTTGTTAAGTCTGATAATAATCAACCTGAGAAAAAAATTACGTTAGATGTCTATCTACCACGAGTAGTAACAAAAGGGCGCATTAACGAAGGGGCTAAGTTATATCAAGCACATCGAGAAGTGCTTGAGTCTATTAGTCAACAATATGGTGTACCCACAAGCTATATTATTGCGTTATGGGGACTTGAAAGCGGTTTTGGACGAGTACAAGGTAAAGAAGACGTTGTTTCAGCATTAGCCACATTAGCTTTCGATGGCCGTCGTGAAGAACTGTTTAGTCGTCAATTAATGGCTGCTCTCGAAATTCTTGAAAATGGACATATTCCAGAGGGGCAACGCCTCAAAGGCTCATGGGCAGGCGCAATGGGGCAGACGCAGTTTATGCCATCTTCATTCTTAACGTACGCTACAGATGGTAATGGTGACGGTAAAATTGATATTTGGAATAGTCGAGAGGATGCTTTTGCTTCGGCTGCTAATTATTTGGCAACTGAAGGATGGCAAAAAGGATTAACCTGGGGTGAACAAGTTACCTTGCCTACTCAGTTTAATACGCAATTAGAAGGTATTAAACCAGAGCAACAAAAAACAGTAGCACAGTGGAAAGCCTTAGGCGTTAAGTTACCAGCCGTAAGTCAATTAAGTGATGATACACCAGTGTGGTTAATTATTCCTGATGACGATATGCATAGAAGCTATTTGGTAACACAAAACTTCCGTACTATCATGCATTGGAACAGTTCTTACTTTTTTGCTCTTAGCATTGTAACAATGGCTGATGGTGTTGCTAATCAACTAAAATAATACAAGCCAAGCATCACACTCATTTTATAAAATAGCACATAGCAATTTGACTTATAAGGAAAATATTATGTATCAACATAGAGATTGGGAAGGTTCTTTGCTTGATTTTCCGGTTAATAAAGTAATTTGTGTTGGTAGCAACTATGCAGATCACATTAAAGAAATGGGTTCTGCACGCTCACAGGAGCCGGTTATTTTTATTAAACCAGAATCAGCAATGTGTGATATTCGTCAACCTATTGCTATTCCGAAAGAGTTTGGTGCCGTTCATCATGAGATTGAATTAGCTATTCTCATTGGGCAACCGCTAAAACAGGCGAATGAAGACAGAGTTGATCGTGCTATTGCTGGTTTTGGGGTTGCACTTGATCTTACATTGCGTGATTTACAAACCCAGCTAAAAAAAGCAGGGCAACCATGGGAAAAAAGTAAAGCATTTGATGGTTCAGCGCCATTATCAGGTTTTATTCCCGTAAATTCATTTGGTGACCCACAAAATGCTGACTTAATGTTACAAGTTAATGGTGAAATTCGTCAGCAGGGTAACAGTCGTG
Source organism: Proteus myxofaciens ATCC 19692 (assembly GCF_001654855.1). GTDB lineage: Bacteria > Pseudomonadota > Gammaproteobacteria > Enterobacterales > Enterobacteriaceae > Proteus > Proteus myxofaciens. The sequence goes on along the minus strand of NZ_LXEN01000007.1, from coordinate 13,240 downwards.
ATATGCTTACCCCTATTTTGCCTCTGATCAGTTATATGTCTCGCTTTTTTACCTTACGCCCTGGTGATGTTGTATTAACAGGAACACCTGAAGGTGTTGGCCCATTAATATCAGGTGATATGTTGGTATTAAGCTTGAATGAAAAACAACTGACAACGAGGGTTATTTAATTTTATTTTTGATGAGCAATAAGGTAATAGCGTAAAGATGACACAGGCTTTTTGGCAGACAAAAACATTAGATGAAATGAGTGATGAAGAGTGGGAATCATTGTGTGACGGCTGTGGACAATGTTGCCTTCATAAGTTAATGGATGATGATACTGACGAAATCTATTTTACTAACGTTGCTTGTAATCAACTTAATATTAAAACCTGCTTATGCAGTAATTATGAAAATCGTTTTTTGTTTGAGCCTGATTGCATTAAATTAACCCGCTATAATTTGCCAACATTTGAATGGTTACCGATGACTTGCGCTTACCGTCTCTTAGCAGAAGGTAAACCATTGGCCGCCTGGCATCCGCTGGTAGCGGGTAATAAAATTAAAATGCACCAAAATAGAATTTCAGTTAGACATATTGCAGTGCATGAAGATGAAGTTGAAGATTGGGAAGAACATATTCTTAATCGCCCTAAAGGCCGTGGTTAATTATATTTAATGAAAGAAAGCCCAATATTGGGCTTTTTTATTGGGTTTTTCATTCTGTTTTTTGCTTATTTTATTTAAAGATAAAATTGTAAAAGCTAAATTTCTCTTCTATATATGAACTAGGGAAATAAATAAATACATAAAATATATTTTAGGCAAAAAAATTAAACTGCCCATTTATTGGACAGTTTAATTAGATTATTTTAAGGTAAAACTCAATTTATTTTCTAGTGATGATAGAAATCACCATTCAACACAAATTTTACCTAAATGGGCGCCACTTTGTTGATAAGCAAAAGCTTCACCTAGTTCTGCATATTTAAAGGTACTATCGATAATGGGTTTTTTATTCATGACTTCTAATGCTTTAACAAAATCGATTTGATCTTGACGACTTGCAACGATTAAGCCTTTAATTTGCACTTGTTTTGCAAGAAGGGTAAGTATAGATACTGATGCTTGATCGCCTGAAAGAATACCAATTTGTGCGATATGGCCACCAACTTTAATAGATTTTAATGATTCATTTAATGTTGCAGGGCCTCCTACTTCGACAACATGATCAACACCAAAACCTTGTGTCAGCTCAAGAACTTTATCTCCCCAATTTGGTGTTGTCTTATAGTTGATTATTTCATCAGCACCTAATGTGCGAACGAAATTCAATTTTTCATCAGAAGATGAGGTTGCAATCACTTTTGCACCCATGGCTTTAGCAATTTGAAGTGCTGCAATAGATACACCACCAGTTCCTTGAACTAGCACGGTTTCACCTGCTTTTAGTTGACCATCAGTAACAAGTGCTCGCCAAGCTGTTAATGCGGATGTCGTGATAGTTGCTGACTCTTTATGGCTCCATCCTTTAGGCGCATGGGTAAAGGCATTTTCTTGACGAACAACATATTCACAAGCCATACCATCAATGCCATCACCTGGTGTATAGGTAAAACCACCAACAGCAGGTGTCGGTTTACCAGCAGACCAAACAGGGAAAAATGTAGAGACAACATGATCGCCAACTTTGAAATCTTCAACACCTTCACCAATTTCTTCCACAATACCCGCACCATCTGATAAAAGAAGACGACCATCTTGAGTTGGAAATTGACCAGTCGCAACGGCTAAATCATGAAAATTGAGCGATCCCGCTTTAATCGCGACCCTAATTTCGCCTTTACCGGGCTTCCCTGGATCAGCGATATCAGACACAAGAATATTTTCAAGACCACCAGGTGCTTTCAGAGTTAATGCTTTCATTATAATTCTCCAATAAATAAATCATTTTTTCTTAATACTTAAGTGTGTAAGATAAACCATATAAACAATTTATGAAATTAGGTCTTTTTTGTTACATAGGGACATTATGGATACTGTAAAGGTGACAAGGTATGAAACGTATGATGCAGAGGCTTGTCCTGTTGAAGCCGCGCTTGAGCTGATTAGCGGTAAAGGTAAGGGTATGATCCTTTACCACCTTCAAGGTGAAACATTGCGTTTTAATGAGTTGAGAAGACGATTAGGCGTTATTACATCGCGAGTGCTGACTAGGCAACTACGTGAATTAGAAAGTGTGGGGCTTATTAATCGAAAAGTATATGCTGAAGTTCCACCTAAAGTGGAATATAGCATGACAGAAGAAGGTAAATCGCTAGGTCCTCTTCTTGATATATTAAAAGAATGGGGCGAGGAACACGCATTAAAGCTATTAAAAATAAACCCACCCCTCTCAGAAAAAATGCAAGGAAAAGGCAAGAGCGAAAAAGGGTAAAAATAAAGATAAAAGAAAAAGAACTGAATGCCCTAAAAATTAAGGGCATTCATAACTAAGAATTAATGTGTTTCGAAGGTAATTAATTGATGTCGTTGATTAAAGAATTTTTTGTACGTTAAATAGCAAGCAATGATTGTTGATATACTTGCGGTAGCCATCAACATAAACGTTACCATAATCTGGTATTTAACCGCTTGTAAAGGATCGACACCTGCAAAAATAAGACCTGACATCATACCGGGTAAACTTACAATACCAACGGTCTTTGCTGCATCCACAGTAGGTATTAATGATGATTTAATACTTTCACGAATAATACTCATTGAGGCTAATTTGGGCGTTGCACCTAAACTTAACATCTCTTGAATTTGTTGTTGCTGATTTTGAAAACGTTGGCCTAAATTATTATAACAAAGACCGGTTGCAATCATCGCATTACCTGCAATCATTCCCGTAATTGGTATAATTTGAATGGGTGTAAAGGCAATAGAACTTGTTAATAATAAAATCACTAATGTTAGTAAAGCACCTGTTGTTATTGCAGTAAATGAAATTAAAAAAATATCTTTTACATATTTACTGCGTTTTTTTGCGTTATAAGCCGCGTTATAACAGATAAACAACACCATTAAAAAGGTGAGAATAAAGTGGTCAACATTAAAAATATAAGTAAGTACATAGCCAACAATTAGAAGTTGAACAATGGCTCTGGCTGTACTCCAAATAATATCTTTTTCTAAAGAAAGTTTTTCTTTTCGGCTAATAAAAATAGCAACCAAGACTAATAAAAGAGAAAAAATAAGAGACTGATTGCTTATTGTATGTTCGTTCATAATATTATGTGTACTCACAGAAAGCGTGTTATAAAAATGACGACTTGCTAGCATTGATATGCTATTTAGTGTTCACTTGATTTAGTTGGCGTTATTCCCAGGTAAATCAATAACATCATCAGCATGTTTGATTTCACCTTGATCATGAGTAACCCATAAAACACCAAGCTTTTTCTCTTTTACATAAGTATGAATAATATCATTTACTTTGATTTTATTTTCTTCATCTAATGCACTTGTAATTTCATCAAGTAACAAAATTTTTGGCATAAACTGTAAATTTCTAATCAATGAAATACGCTGTTTCTCACCACCAGAAAGTTCATTTATTCCTTTTTCCATTATAGATTTTGGTAAAGAAAAATAGTCTAAGTTCTCGGATAATTTTTTATTATCAACAGGTAATTTTCGTAGGGAATAAGGAAATTTTAAATTGTCATAGACTGTTTCGCCAAACAACATTGGAGTCTGAGTGCAATATGAAACTTCCTGACGATATGTTTCGGGTGAAAGGGTTAAATAGTCTTTATTTTCAAAAAATAGAGTACCACTTGTTGGCGATAATAAAGAGGAAATGATTTTAAGCAATGTACTTTTACCACAACCAGAAGGGCCAGTGATAAGTTTAAATTCTCCAGGTTGCAAAGATAAAGTAATATTACTTAGTATTATTTTACTCTCTATTTTATAACCAACTTTATCAAGACGTAAGAGTGAGTTATTGTTTTCCATTCTTATCCTAAACTGAGCAGTATGAATTACATTGATTATACCGAAATTAGGATATAAAAATCCTGCTCTAAATCAGTCATTGGAAATTTTCATCTCATTTAATTTTTATCATTGATGTTTTTATCAACAAAAAATAGCCTGAAGTTGCAGGCTACTCGATTAATGAATAGGAACGTAGTAATCAATCTCTAGTGTTTTCGGTGGTTTCATTAAATCAATATCGGACTCTATACTAATATAATTCTCGATATCAGCACCAGAGCGACGGCATAAACCTAAAGCCGGTAAAGTATAAAAATAAATCTTTATAGCAAACTGCTTATATTCTTCTAATGTACCTTTAAATTGAAAACGAACGTAACGACCATTACCAATTGTTTTTTTACTCAAACCACTTGTTCGCGTTAAATGCTCTAAACTATTTAGCCCGATTTCATAGTCAATTTGTATTTTATCTTTACGTAAAATATTGGGTTGGTAAGAAATTAATACTGAACTCTCTTTAAAGTTTTTATCGGTATACAGTAAAAAATCATTCCAAAATTGATGGCGAATATTCTCATGTAATTTACCAATATCTTCAATAGAACAAAAATATTGATATTGCATTACATAGAGTGAACTTGGCGGCAAATCAATAATTTTAGGAATAGGAAGATCTGTAACATCAAAGTTAATAGGGGGCTGAAACTGATAACCACAAACGCCATCTATTTTACGATATTCCGTTGGTGTTACACCGAATACTGCTTTAAAACGACGAGTAAAAGATTGCTGAGAATCAAATTGATAGCGTAAAGCGATAACCAAAACAGGAAGTTTAGTTAAGCGTAATTCAGTTGCTGCTTTGGTTAAGCGTCTTCCTCTGATGTAAGACGCTAAAGTAAGACCTGTAGCTTGTTTAAATACACGTTGTAAATGCCATTTGGTATAACCCGATTTAATGGCAACATCATCAAGTAACAATGATTTTTCCAGATTTACCTCAATCCAGAGAAGAAGTTCTTTGATAATTTCTATATTAAATGAGGATAGAGAGTTGGAAGGGATTAGCCCATTGTACTGAGATGACATGATAATTTCCTGAAAATATTTTGTTCAGTTTACATAAAACTGATACCCATATATTATTACATACTCACGGTATGTTTCTATGAGTTTTATCATGAAAATAAAATCACGGCAACAAGAGAATTCAGAGATGACGCGGTGTGCACTACTTGAAGCTGCACAGTATCTATTTGTTAATCAATGTTATTATGATGTTTCTATCGATGAAATATCACGGTATGCGAGAGTCACTAAAGGGGCATTTTATCACCACTTTAGTAATAAAAAGGCATTACTAAAAGAGTGTTATATTTTACAAGTTAAGGATATTGTAAAAAAAATAGAGGCTATCCCAGAGAATGAAAATAAATGGGTTGAGTTAGAAGCTATTTTTTCACTCAGTATTGATCATATTTACCAACATAAAAATATGCTGTTACCTTTACAAGAGGTAATATCAATTTTAGGTTGGAAAGAATGGGATAAAATTGATGCACAAATTCTTATTCCAAGATTTCAGCAATGTGTAAAAACGCTTTTTGACAATAAAGAAATAACGGCTTATTCACCTATTATTGTGGTTGATCTCATTTATGGGTTTGTTACGCATATTGCGATTAACATTATTAAAAATGAAACGTCATTTCCTGATGAAGCACAAGAAGAATTTAAAATGATTTTTTCTGATTTTCTAAAAGGAATAAAAAACAATAAGAATAAAGCTAGTAGCGAAATACAGTGAATAATTAGAGGATAAGTGTGTAATGACACAAGAAAATATAACAACACATTTTACTGCCACAGGAATTGTCTTTAATCAAGAAGGCAAGTTTTTGCTACATCTACACCCTAAAATAGATTGCTGGTTACCACCAGGAGGGCATATTGAACAAAATGAAGAACCACAAAATGCTGTATTAAGAGAAATTGAAGAAGAAACTGGTTTGCAGTGCAAATGTTTAAATTATCAAACTGAATTAAGTCTTAATTTAATCAATAGTGATGTTATTGAGCTAGTTAAGCCTCTCGCTATTTTAAAAGAACCTATCCACGATAAAAAACAAGGATTTCATTATCATATTGATATGATTTACCTGTGTATCCCACTACCAAATAGCCAATTAACAAATAATTCTTTTCAATGGCTTTCATTGGATGAACTAAAACAAAAAAATACCCCTCTCGATGTGATAAGGCTTATTGAACTAACCAACAGGCTATTGACCAAGGAAGTTATATCATTTTCTAAATAATCCACCTTAATATCATGTTTAAATAAGTAATCAAGATGGTTTTTAGAAATCATCTTGATTTATTAAGAAATTAGCTCTATTTAATTTCTTATTTAAAAGTAGATATCGTTAAATAAATTAATAAAATAAAACTTATCATTGGTTTTAAATAAACCTTGGTTAGAACAAGAAAAGAGCAACTATAAAATATAATTAATAAATTATTACTTAAACTAAGTAAAAAACAGAATTTCATAGTGATAATGCGTTTTGAATAAAAAAACAATAGTTTTATTAGCTAAATAAAAATATATTTATTTTCACTATAAAGTTTTTATTAAATCTAACCGACATTATAAGCGCAGGCCGTACTTTGTCTGTTTTATTATACTAATGAATAAATTTTAATCTTATTTTTATTTAAACCAGGGAATGTACTCTTTAATTGAGCTAAAAGTACGTTCTGATATCTTACGGATATGCAAATTTTATTTGTATATTTTGATGGAACATAACTATGTTTAAAAATGTCAGTATCGAAAAGATTGTCAAAGTCATGCTTACTATTTTGTTCACACTTATAATGGCTATTATTTATTTAAGTTATGCCGCATCATCTCGATCCTATACTAACTTTGTTTCTTCAAATAATTTAAGTGAACAAATGTTGCTAATGGGGAAAGCGCGTTATCAAATGGCAGTGATTCGAGCCAATATTAATGGACTTGATGGTCAATTACGCGTAAATGAAAAACCATCACCACGTTATTTTCATCAAACTGCCGAATATATTGAAGTAACACGTGAAGAAATACATAAATGGGCTGATGCTGAAAAGCTAACAATGGAAGGACGTGAATTAGCAGCTGAGATGACAAAACGGTTTGATGAATTATTAGATTTATTTACAGACGCACTTGCTCGATTACGTAGAGGAGAACTCACAACACATTCAGCAAGCGCTAAAATGGATGAACTAAATAATATTACGATGAAATATTATGCTGTAGGTAATTCTATTGAAAGTGGCTATATCGATATTGCAAAAAACGCTCAAGAACGTATTTTAATGATGTCGATAATGGCAGTGGTTATCGTCATCATTCTTTTCATCATGATATTACGTTGGTTCTCTCATAGTTTTCTTGGCAATATTAAGATGTTAATTAATATCTTTTCAAAAATGAGTCAAGGCGACTTAAGTATGAGGGTTGATCACCAAGGGACTAATGAATTTGGTCAACTATTTAATGAAATGAATAAAATGAAAAATTCATTAAGTCATATGATTGCGTCTGTTAAAAATGCTGTTAACACGATAAGTGTAAGTGCGAGTGAAATAGCAACAGGAAATACCGATTTATCTTCTCGTACTGAAGAACAAGCAAGTGCTTTACAACAAACAGTTGCTAGCATGGAACAAATTAAAACAACAGTAGAAAAAAATGCAGATAATTCACGACAAGCAAGTCAACTTGCATTAACTGCAACGAGCTCAGCACAACATGGTGAATCAGTTATGACGAGTGTTGTAGAAACAATGTCGTCTATTTCTGAAAGTGCGAGAAAAATCTCAGACATTAACGATATTATTAATAGTATTGCTAGCCAAACGAATATTCTTTCTCTTAATGCGGCGGTAGAAGCAGCAAGAGCCGGTGAACAAGGGCGTGGTTTTACTGTGGTGGCATCTGAGGTGCGTAATTTAGCTAGTCGCAGTGCACAAGCCGCAAAAGAAATTAATGAATTGATTACACATTCTGTTAATAAAGTGCATGTAGGCTCTGAACAAGTCGCTCAAGCAGGTCGTTCTATGACTGAGATAGTGACAACAATTACTCAGGTTAATGATTTTATGCAATAAATAGCGTTGGCATCTAATGAACAAAGTATGGGGATTAATCAAATTGCCATGGCGGTAAGTGAAATGGATACAGTGACACAGCAAAATGCCGCATTAGTTGAAGAATCCGCCGTGATTACTGCAAATATGGATGATGAAGCGCATCAACTCGCTCAATTGGTATCACAATTTAAAATCGATGAAGAAAAGAGCATATTAAGCTGTAACAATGTTATTAAAGCTGAAATAGAAACAACAGTAGACAAAATATAGCAATAACATAAAAATAAATCCCCTTTACCTTATGGAAAGGGGATAATTTTTTTAGCGAAATAATTACTCCTTTACTTGATTAACACAATCAATACCCGCTGCGACTTCTTTAATATTATGCAATGTGGTTTCGCTGATACTGGTTAAGGCTTCTTCGGTTAAAAAAGCTTGATGGCCTGTGAATAAAACATTATGACAAGAAGATAGGCGACGGAAAATATCATCTTGAATTACGTCATTAGATTTATCTTCAAAGAAAAGATCGCGTTCATTCTCATAAACATCCATACCTAATGCACCTATTTTCCCTTGTTTAAGTGCATTAATCGCAGCGCCAGAATCAATTAAACCGCCACGACTCGTATTAATTATCATCACACCATCTTTCATTTGCGAAAAAGCGGATTCATTTAATAAATAATGGTTATCTGCGGTTAATGGACAATGCAAAGAAATAACGTCAGATTTTTCGTATAAAGTAGCTAGATCTACATACTCAGCACCTAAATCTAATACTGCTTGGCTTGGATAAGGATCAGAAGCCAGCAATTTCATACCAAAACCTTTTAATATGCGTAATGTAGCTAAACCTATTTTACCAGTGCCAATAATGCCCGCAGTGCGATTATGCATATTGAATCCAGTAAGTCCTTCTAATGAGAAGTTAGCATCACGAGTACGCTGATAAGCTCGATGAATGCGACGATTCAAACAAAGCATCATGCCCACAGTATGCTCAGCAATAGATTCTGGAGAATATGCTGGCACTCGTATAACAGTAATACCCAATTCTTTAGCCGCCTCAAGGTCAACATTATTAAAACCCGCACAGCGTAAAGCAAGAATGTGAATATTGAGGCTTGCTAGTTCTTGTAAAACTTCGCGGTTAGCATCGTCATTAACAAAAATACATACTGCATCAGCACCAACGGCATTTTTTGCTGTTTGTTCAGTTAAATTAAAATCAAAATATTCAATATCGTAGTGATATCCATTATGCTGGTTAACTAAATCCATATGTTTACGATCATAATGTTTAGTACTATAAGAGACGATTTTCATCAGTTTTTCCCTAATGGCGATTAAATTTTTATCTAGTTTATGAAGAGAATGGAAAAACAAGAATTATCCAACCTCAAAATGCAGGAAAATAATATTATTATATTATAACAATTTTAGCTGAGTAAGGGATGATCCTCTTTGTTAAAAAGGAAAATGACGTGTCGTTAAAGAAAACTATTAAATGGACAGGCGCTGTATTATTTGGTGTTGGTATTTTAGGAACTGCACTGTGGGTGACTATTCCGCGTTGGGTTCCTATTATAGCCAAATTATATCTACCAGAAGGTATTTTCCTTTCTTTATCACAGCCTAAATTGCACAAGTTAGGATTATCAGTTGATAATATTTCATTACAAACTAAAACCTGTAATTTAGCGACGTTAGATAATTTTATTTTTTCTTACAAAAAAGCACAAACTGATCATTTTCAATTTAGTAGTCAACAATTGCTGATTAATGAGCAATGTTTTTCTCAATTACCCCCTAAAGAAAAAGAAGATACGGTTGAAGTTCCTCTTGATGTTCAGTCTGTATTAGCTTCTATCCCAAATTTATCAGTTGATATTGCGCATATTGGATTACAAGCGAATGCACAATACCAAGGTACTTTTCATTTAAAAACTCAAGATAACGGGCGTTTATTTACCTACCAAGGTGATAATATTCATATTGTTGCTTTTCTTCGTGATAACCAATGGCTAGATATTAAACAGTTTAATATTGAATTACCCGAAAATAATAATATTGAGTTGGCCGCTGAAATAGCATTGCCGCTCAATTTTTCTTCATTACCTGAAAATGGTTCTATCAACGCCACCCTAAAAACATCACAATATTCTTATCCTTTAGTTCTTATTATTGAATGGCAAGGGCAATCAGGAACAATATCACTTGCTGAACAAGGTGGTGGTCATGCTCTAGCAAACTTACCTTGGGAATTAACCGCTGAAAACATCACTATAAATAATGGTCGCTGGGAATGGTTTGGCTTAGAGCAACCGTTAACAGGTGGTGTCAATATTCGTGTTTCGCAGTGGCAAAAAGGAATATCGGGTTCCCTTTTAACTGCCCGACTTAATGTTATGACTCAAGGGCGAGCAGGGAAAGGTAATTTAGTTATTTCAGTACCGGAAACACCGATAAATTGGGTTGATGCACATATTCCTATTCAAATGACCGGTGTTGTTAATAAAAGTCTAATGCAAGCGGATGCGCAATTACCCATTATTATTACAGGTATGTTAACTGATCCTAAAATTGAATTTCAGCAGGGATCATTACTTCGTTTTAAAGGCCCACTAACAGAAACATTAACGATAAAAGATGCGCGTTTACCTTTAGCGGGTACAACATTATCTTCTCAAGGATTTAATGGACGCCTAAATGCCATTGTTTTAGCTAATGATAGTATTTGGGGTGATTATCGAGTTCATTTTGAAGGCAAATCCACAGATTTTTTACCAGATAAAGGCCAATGGTACTGGCGCTATTGGGGAGATGGTAATTTATTACCGCTACAAGCTCGCTGGGATATTGCAGGAACAGGGGCGTGGATTGATAAAACGGTCAGTTTTAATACATTAAATACGGGATTCGATGTTTTAAAATATCAAAATACCACCATGACCGCGCCAAGATTAACGTTAGTTGCGCCTTTTCGTTGGATCAGAAATGATGAAAACAGTATATTTGATGGAAAGTTAAAATTAACGAGTCAGCGTATTGATTTTCCTGGTGACGGTTTTTTAGACAGAACAGATTTTATTGCTGACATTAAAGGCACTTCACCCTTTAGCTTTAATATGAAAGGAGAATTAAGTGCAAAACCTAATATAGGACCAATTGCAATTAATACTCGCTGGGATGGTGCAAGATTGAGAGGGCAAATGCGTTGGCCTTCACAACCTATTAATGCCTTTCAATCCTTGTTGCCAGAATCTTTAGGAATTACACTAGATAAAGGTGAATTTTATACACAAGCTGATTTTTCAATAGCGCCAGAACAAGGTTTAATTGCTGGTGGACATCTTGTTGTCAAACATGGAGGTATGTGGCTTAAGGATGGTATTTTAGAAGGATTAGATTTTATTCTACCGTGGCGTCTAAAAGGCGAGGAATGGCAATTAGGTGTAAAACAGCCCGTTCAATTACGAATTAAACGCATTAATAATTTATTCGAAATAACGGATATTACAGCTGATCTGCAAGGGTTTTATCCAGCGACCAAACACAAACCATTGGTATTATCGAATGTAAAAGTGGCTATGCTAGATGGCACTATTGCAATGAAAAATTTAACGATACCACAGCAAGATGCTGCGATTATTTCGTTAAATAATATTGAGTTAAGTCGCCTTTTTACGTTATTAAAAGTCACTCAATTAGCCGCATCGGGTAAAGTAAGTGGTGAGTTTCCATTTTTTATTAACAATAATCAATGGATTATAAGAAATGGTTGGTTAGCTAATTCATCAAATTTAACACTAAGATTAGATAAAGATTTTGTGGACTCGATTGATGATAATAATATGTCAGCAGGTGTTGCTATAGCATGGTTACGTTATTTAGAAATTAGTCGTTCTTGGACAAAGGTTAATTTAAGTAACTTAGGTGAATTAACCTTAGAAGCTGAAATTCAAGGGGCAAATCCTTTAGAAGATAAGCGCCGTCAAGTTAATCTTAATTATCGCCATGAAGAGAATATTTTTCAATTATGGCGAAGTTTGCGTTTTGGTTCTCAACTAGAAGAGTGGCTAGAAAAAAGCTTATCTGATTTAGGGAGTGAGTCACAATGAAAAAAACAATATTATCTGCTGCATTAATTATTGGTATCTTTAACTTAGTAGGCTGTATTCGCTTAGAAGTAGCGACGCCAGATAAACCTATTAATATTAATATGAATGTTAAAATTGAGCATGAAATTAATGTTAAGATCGATCGTCAAGTTGAAGACTTACTTAAAAATAACAGCGCCATTTTTTAAAGGATAATAAAATGAACCCTAAAAAATATCTATTAAGTTTTGCGCTAATATTAGCTTTAGGTAGCTCAAATGTTATGGCTTTAACGCTCGATGAAGCTAGATCTCAAGGTTTAGTAGGAGAAACCTTTAGTGGTTATATTGAACTGGTACAGCCTAATAATAAACAAGCTCAAGCACTTGTGAATGAAGTCAACCAAGCAAGAAGAGCAAAATATGCTGAAATAGCCAAAACAAATCAGGTAACTCCTGCTGCTGTAGCTAAAATGGCGGGTGAAAAACTCGTTTCAAGAGCAAATGCGGGTGAATATGTGAAGGGAATTAACGGTCAGTGGATTAAAAAATAATATATAAGACATTGCGATAATAAAGGTTAATTGAATTATTATTGAATATAATTTTGAAAAATATTTATTATCGCTTTGGTTGTTTTATTTATATTAATCTTCCATTGCAATGATTTCATTGTTAATTTCTATATTAAACGTAATTTTAGTGTCTATTTTCCCAGGAGAAGGGGGATGATTATCTTTTTTAACATAGTTTAATGAAAAATAAAATTCAGCTTTATTATTTTTAACAACTTTATTAAAAGTATTTTTAGTCATTAAGTTAATAGGATTTTCATTTTCTTCATCAAGAAGTTGAAATGTAACATTATCACTTGCTAGAGAATTAATGGCATTATTTATTAAATAACCATTACTAAAATCAATATTTAAAGGGTCGATACTTATTTTAATATTAAGATTGTTTTTTGAGCAACCTTCAAATGATATTGAAATAGTCTGAATATAATTTTCATCAGCTAAT
>NZ_LXEN01000006.1 GCF_001654855.1 Proteus myxofaciens ATCC 19692 | reverse complement strand
GCAAAAGTATTTCCTAACTGAGGAGCGAAGGTGATACCATCTTGATGTAAAACTAAGGAACCATTGACTCCTACTCTTAGATGATAGTTATCATTAGGTAACTGAGTTCCATTGAGATAATAAGATTGATACTTTCCTCGATATTGTGTATTTATTGAAGTAGTATAATAATCATTATTTCCTCCAAAATTACGTTGATAATTAATAGAATATCCTAATTTATTGTTATCTAAAATATTCCCGCCTAGTGTTGTATTGTTTATATAATCCTTATTGTTTGAATGGTAAGAAAATTGATTATTTATCCAATGATAAGTGTTGTTTTTTCTTGTTAATGGAATGTAAAAATTTAAAGAAAAATGATTACCATTATAAAAGTTTTCTTTCTTATATTGATATTTAACACTATAGTTTATTTTTTTTATAGAGGATGAAAGTGAAGTACCTATCGTAAATCTATTTTTCCCATTTAAAAAGTCTTTATGATGATAGTTGATAGAAAATAAACCTAAATATTTAATTGGCTGAAATATAGAAAAAGAGTAATAATTTCTAATATTATAATTTTTTTTACCTTCATGAGCGCTATATTTATCTTTTGTAGATTGATAATATGCAGAAGATAAGTTTAAAGATGTTTTAGTATCAGCCCATCTTTTGGAGTAACGGAATTGATACTTAAGTAGATTTCTTGTTTTAAAATAGCTAATATCAGTTGCTAACCCACCAAAACGACCTAGATCCAAAGTAAATCCTGAAAAATAAGTATCAGTGTTTAAATTTTTTCTTATTGCACTATAAGCGGTTATTTTTTGATTTATACCGTAAGAAAATTCTCCAAGGAAAAAAATAGGCTTAATATTTTGAGTGTCATTATGATGATATTTATTATCAGAATAACCTGAAATGAAATTGTATTGATATTTTCCCTTTTTTAATTGATTTGGCATTGAAGTAAAATAATGTATACTTTTTCTAATACGTCCATCAGCCTCTTTTATTTCTAATTCTAATTCATTGCTTCCTATGGTTGATAAATCTTTTAAAATAAAAGGGCCTGGTGGGACAATAGTTTCATAAATTATCCTTCCTTGTTGTTTTACTTTAATTTCAGCTTGAGTCTCTGCAATATCTTCTATGGTAGGACTTGCTCTATAGATATCATTACCTGATAACAAATCACTCGATATAACTTGTATAGCAATGAGTTTATCCGTTGATAGCATTCTACTCACAGGGGTGAATCTACCTCCATAAAAAGTCGCTGAAATTCCATGTAGCTGGCGATAAGCGTATAATGAATGTAATTTAAACTGATTATATTTATTTGTGTGGGCGTAATGACTATGACTACGTACCCTCCATGCCCCTAAATTTACACCTGAATTTAAATTAACCTTCTGCTCAATTTGGCTATTTTTTTTATACTTTCCAAAATATGAATATGTGCTAAATAGGGCAGGTATACCATCATCCCAGAGCAATTGGCTAGGTAATATATTTTTTTTATCGCTAAATGCCTTTTGTGGAATAGTTAAATATAATGATTGTGTGAAAAAACTATAATTAAAATCAATTAAATAATCACTTAATAAAAAATCAGAATTTAAATCTAGAGGGATATCATAGAAAGAAGGGTTGATATTTAAGTGAATTAAATCATTAAGATTGAATTTTGGTGTTAGTTTGTTATTTTTATTTTCATAATAGAAAATAGCTGTATCTTTTTTTTGATTGTTAATATAAATATGTGTAGAGTAATAACCATTGGGGTTTTTATTACCTAATAAATCCTCAATGGTCTTATTGTCAATATTTGATAATGCTTTTTGATATACAGGATGTATATTAATTTCAGCAAAAACAAAAAAAGGGTATATGTTCAATGTCAGTGCTAAAGATGCTTTAAATATTATTTTTATTTTATTCATTAATTAAATCCTTTGGTGTTCCTGTTATGATTTCACCATATTCATTTTTTCTTTTCCAATATACTTTTTTATTTTTAATGTTTGTTGTTTTTTTGTTATTTATTATATGGTTTTTGTACGGTGGTATTGTTGTTGCTTTATCTAGAATATTAATGTTATCTATAGTTATATCTTCTATAGTAATAAAATAAGGCATTGGGTTTTTTACTTTAATGATACTCTTACCATCAGTAAAAAAATCAACTTCAATATTTTTATCATCGTCATTTTTTAGTATATTTAAAGGTGTATAAAAAAGATTATATATAGAGTTTAAAGAGATAAGAAGAATATTTTTATTAATTATTTTATCATCTACGATAGGAACTAGTTTTATATTTACTCTATACACAGACTCTTTGTTTATTTCTTTTACATCCTCTGTTTTTACAATTTTCAATGTGAATTTTTCATTTGGCGAAAGTTTGATTAAGCTAGGGACAATAATAAAAGGTGCTTCACTATTGTCTTCTTTGTTATAGTTTGACACCCAACTCTGAACAATATATTTTTTATGCTCATCCTTGTTTTTAATATGGAATAAGACTTCCTTGTCATTTTCTTTATAAAAAAACTTATCCTGACTCACTTGAATAGATGCATAAGATGAAGATATAAAAAGGATTGATATTATATAAACTATGATATTTTTAAACATATTAATTTTTAATAATTTATTTGGTGATTTGTTTTATTTAGGAATAAAAAGCCGAGTTATCGGCTTTTTATTATTTTAAATGAAAATTAGCGATCACTCATAGAGTGAAATATCATCATTAATATAAGCTTTAAATGTCAGATTAGATACAATTTGACCTGGTTTGATTGCTTCATTTTCTGGTTTTTTATAATTTGCTTTCAATATAAATTCAGCATTACCATTAACAACTTCTTTCTTCATGGTAAGATTACTTTTTTTATTTAATAGAATTGGATAATTCTCTTCATCAAATAATTGAATTGACACATTACTTGCATCATCATTTTTGTTGATATTTTTTAAATCAGGAGTAGCTTCTTCATTAAGAACAATAGATATTTCATTATATACGTCAGAATTAGTACAGTTAGAAAATTTAATACTAAACTCTTTTGCATTAGCTTGAGAAATATCCTCATCGTAAACATCATCTAATGAAATTGGTGCAATATTTTCAAGTGTACAGGTTGGGTCTTTTTTTAATACTTTACCCTGAATAGAAATAGTTTTCTCATTTAAAATAAGATGATCATGAACCAGTTCACTTAGAGCAATAGCTTGATTTGATAAAGACATAGTAGAAAGAATTAGTAGTGAAAATAATGATTTTTTCATTTTAAAATCCATTTTAAAAATTAATAAAGATATATGATATAAAATAACTCATGATTAAGAGCAAGAGGATAATATTAATTTATATCTTTTTTTACAAATTTTATTTCTGTAAAAAGGCTATTTATTAGTTGAATAATAAACATATTAATCTTTTGTAATAAAAAAAATAATCTTAAAATTCAACTCAAAGAAGATTGACAGAATATTTATCTTTTTAACTTAATTAGCAAAAAAAATAAATGGTGATTTTTATAAAATCGAGCTTAAAATCACTATATCAAAAAATAATTTTAATTATAGATTATATTTTATAATTACTTTTTATTAATAATTGTAGCAATTTTTGCTTGTGATGGTTTATGTGATTAGTTTGAATATTTATCATCAGAATGACTTCTTCAGTTAAAATAAATTGTATATTAAAAATTTATATACTAAGAAAATTAACCAAGCCTTTATGTGCCAATACCTTGTTGTGATATCATAAACACAATAGATTTGATTAAAATAACATCAAAAAGGACAGTAAAAGGTGGCATTATCATCTGCAATGCTCTACTCAGAAATAGAGCAATTATCATTGCGAGATCAGCAACGATTACGTAAGCGATTGAGAGGCGTAGCAAAAATAAGTAATGAGCAGTCTAAACAAGCGGTATTAACGGCTATTAAGCAAGATATTACTACAGCACAGCAAGTGATAGCGAACCGTCGAATTAATTGCCCTGAAATTATTTATCCTGAAAATTTGCCTGTTAGTCAGAAAAAAGAAGCAATTTATAATGCAATAAGAGATAACCAAGTTGTTATTATTGCCGGTGAAACGGGATCGGGTAAAACGACTCAAATTCCTAAGATCTGCCTTGAGTTAGGTCGAGGAATTAAAGGATATATAGGGCATACACAACCACGCCGTTTAGCAGCACGTTCTGTTGCTGAGCGTATTGCCCATGAATTAAAAAGTACGTTAGGTGAAACTGTAGGTTATAAAGTCCGTTTTAGTGATCATGTTGGCGATAACACACTCGTTAAATTAATGACCGATGGTATTTTATTAGCAGAATTACAACAAGATAAATTACTCCTGCAATACGATACAATTATTATTGATGAAGCCCATGAACGTAGTTTAAATATCGATTTTATCTTAGGCTATTTAAAACAACTTCTACCTAAACGTCCTGATCTTAAAGTGATCATTACCTCTGCGACTATCGATCCTGAACGCTTTTCTAAACACTTTAATCAAGCGCCAATTATTGAAGTTTCAGGTAGAACTTACCCTGTAGAGGTAAGATATCGACCTATTGGTGGTGATGAGGTTGATACTGATAAGGATATGACTGATGGTATTGTAGATGCTATTGACGAATTAGGTCGTGAAAGTGCCGGTGATATTCTTATTTTTATGAGCGGAGAACGAGAAATAAGAGATACTGCTGAAGCACTTAACAAATTAGAACTTCGTCATACCGAAGTATTACCTTTATTTGCCAGACTTTCTAATAGTGAACAAAATCGAATCTTCCAATCCCATAGTGGCAGAAGAATAATTCTTGCAACTAACGTTGCGGAAACATCTTTAACTGTACCTGGTATTAAGTATGTTATTGATACGGGATATGCTCGTATTAGTCGATATAGCTATAGAACCAAAGTACAACGTTTACCGATTGAGCCTATTTCTCAGGCATCAGCTAATCAACGAAAAGGGCGTTGTGGACGTGTTTCTGATGGTATTTGTATTCGTCTTTATTCAGAAGATGATTATATTTCTCGCCCTGAATTTACCGATCCTGAAATATTAAGAACCAACCTTGCTTCTGTTATTCTTCAAATGACATCAATAGGCTTAGGTGATATTAGTGGCTTTCCATTTGTGCAACCACCTGATAAGCGTAATATACAAGACGGTGTTCGTTTATTAGACGAATTAGGGGCATTACATGAGGGCACAGATAATAAAGGTGCCTATCGTTTAACCCCTATGGGTAAACAACTTGCACAACTTCCTATTGACCCTCGTTTAGCAAGAATGGTTCTTGAAGCTCGTAAATATAGTGCAGTAAGAGAATTAATGGTTATTACTGCCGCGCTGTCTATTCAAGACCCACGTGAAAGGCCTATTGATAAGCAACAGGCTTCCGATGAAAAACATAAAAGATTTCAAGATAAAGATTCAGATTTTCTTTCATTCTTAAATTTATGGGATTATTTAAAGACACAGCAAAAAGAATTGAGTCATTCTCAATTTAGAAAAATGTGTCGCCAAGAGTTTTTAAATTTTATGCGCCTAAGAGAATGGCAAGATGTTTACACTCAATTACGGCAAGTGATTAAAGAACTTGGTTTTGCAATCAATAGTGAACCTGCTGATTTTCGTAGTGTCCATGTTTCTTTATTAAGTGGATTACTTTCACATATTGGCCAAAAAGATACTGATAAACAAGAATTCACAGGTGCAAGAAATGCACGATTTTCTATTTATCCTGGTTCTGCATTATTTAAAAAACCACCGAAATGGACAATGGTTGCCGAATTAGTAGAAACATCTCGTTTATGGGGAAGAGTAGCAGCACGTATTGAACCAGAATGGATAGAGCCTATTGCTGGCCATTTAGTCAAGCATCATTATAGTGAACCGCATTGGTCTAAAGCACAAGGTGCTGTTATGGCGAGTGAAAAAGTGACGTTATATGGGTTACCTATTGTGGCTTCTCGCTTAATTAATTATGGCAGTATTGATCCTTTATTATGTCGTGAGCTTTTTATTCGGCATGCTCTTGTTGAAGGTGATTGGCAAACTCGTCATGCATTTTTCCGTGAAAATTTAAAATTACGTACTGAAGTTGAAGAGTTAGAACATAAATCCCGTCGTCGCGATATATTGGTGGATGATGAAACTTTATTTGCATTCTATGATACACACCTTCCACAAGATATTATCTCTTCGCGTCATTTTGATAAATGGTGGAAAGACACTCAACGTACATCACCTGATTTATTAAGCTTTGAAAAAAACATGCTAATTAAGGATGATGCAAAAAGAGTGAGTGCATTAGATTATCCTAACTCTTGGCAACAAGATAATTTAAAGCTACGTTTAAGCTATCAATTTGAACCAGGTACTGCGGCTGATGGTGTAACCGTTCATATTCCATTAGCTATTTTAAATCAGGTAAAAAATGAAGGTTTTGATTGGCAAATACCAGGTATTCGTCATGAGCTAATTGTGGCTTTAATTAAATCATTACCAAAACCTATACGCCGTAATTTTGTTCCTGCACCAAATTATGCAAGTGCATTTTTAGAGAGAGTAACTAAACCTGAAGGTGAATTACTCGATAAACTTGAAAAAGAACTACGTCGAATGACAGGGGTAACAATTGAAAGAGAGAGCTGGCAGCTAGAGCAAGTTGCAGACCATCTTAAAATGACTTTCCGTGTTGTTGGTGACAAAAATAAAACACTAGCAGAAAGTAAAGATCTCAATAAATTAAAAGAGAACTTAAAGGAAAAAGTGCAAGAAACGTTATCTGCTGTTGCTGATGATGGAATAGAACAACAAGATTTGCATATTTGGAGTTTTGGCGATTTACCACAGCGCTATGAGCAGAAAAGAGGAGGATATTCAGTAAAAGCTTATCCTGCTCTTGTTGATGAAAAAAATAGTGTGGGAATTAAATTATTTGAAACTGAGTCTGAACAGCAAGCCTCAATGTGGCAGGGGATAAGACGATTATTACTATTAAATATTCCATCGCCAATAAAATATCTCCATGAAAAATTACCTAACAAAGCAAAATTAGGTCTTTACTTTAACCCTTATGGTAAAGTTTTAGAATTAATTGACGATTGTATTGCTTGTGGCATTGATAAACTGATTGCCTCTTATGGTGGAATAATATGGCAAGAAGAACAATATCAAAAACTGCAAGAATATGTCAGAGCTGAGTTAAATGACGCTGTAGTAGAAATCGCTAAGCAAGTTGAAGCGATATTAACGCAAGTTTTTGCTATCAACAAACGCCTAAAAGGGCGAGTAGATATTAGTGTGGCATTTGCATTATCCGATATTAAAGCGCAACTTAGCGCCTTAGTTTTTCCTGGTTTTGTTACATCTCATGGCTGGAAACGTCTGGCTGATATTCCTCGCTATTTAAGTGCAATTGAAAAACGAATGGAAAAACTCGCTATTGATCCAAATCGCGATCGTGCACAAATGAGTCGTATAGAGAATGTGACACAGCAATGGCAACAATGGTTAGGTAAATTAACTGATAAACAAAAACAA
>NZ_LXEN01000005.1 GCF_001654855.1 Proteus myxofaciens ATCC 19692 | reverse complement strand
TGAATCCGGATTTTTCTTTATCCTTATAGATGCTACGTATCATCATCCAATGAGAAGACCGTTGGTCAAGAGGATAATTTAAAGAAATATATATTTTTCTATCATGATTATAATAAATATTTTGTTTATCATGAAACTCAATAGAATATGAAAGATTCTTATAATCTGAAGCACCGCTAATGAAGAAATATTTTTCTTTATTCAGATAATATGAAGTTATGTTATACCCACTTCGTATAGATACACTATTAGTTAAGTTCTGTGATAAGATAAATCCGGATTCATATTTTTTATTATTTTCATAGGGTTTGTTTTTTAAATTATAAAAGGATGAGTTTAAAGATAAATTAGTATTAGTATAGGGTAAAGTTGTTGCATATTTGACATTATATAAAATATATTTATCATTTTGTTTCCAATTAAATTCTAATGAAATCACTCCTAGTGCATTTAATCCTATGGTAGTTCCTAAAAAACCATCTAACGTTTTCCTTTTTTTTTCTAATCCGCTATAGATTGTTAATCTATTATTAACGCCATAAGATAAACTTATTTGTATCAATTTTTTTTTATTTTGATGATAGTGATCATTAATTAACCCTGCTGAAAAATAATAATTCCATTGCTTTTCTCTTAATAAATTGGGTGATAAAAAACTCCAAATCTTAATTTTACGTATGTTATTATTTTCTTCTTTAATAATAAGAGTAAGCTCACCATCAAATCCAATGGCTGGAATTTTATCAAGTATAAAAGGCCCTGGTGGCACAGATATTCGATATATTTCCATACCATTTTTTTCAATAATAATGTCGGCATAAGTGCTAGCAACATCTTTAATTATAGGTGCATAACCAGTAAAAGAAGGGGGGAGCATAGATGTATCATTATTCAATTGTATTCCTATCAATCTATAAGTATTTAAATTTGGAACATAAGTATAAAAATCACCTAATGTTAACGTTGAATTTAATTCTTTTAATGACCTGTAGATATACTGCTGTTCAATAGAGAGTTTGCGCTCTCTATTATTATAGTTTAAAGTTTGTCTAAATCGCCATAAATTTATATTTATACCATTATAAAGGACTAGGTTATGAAAATGTTCGCCAGATGAAGTGCCTTGCCTATTTTTAAAATAATTTCCATAATAATCATAATTTATAAAACTGGCATTGATACCATCATCCCAATTTTCTCTAAGAGTATCTAAACCATTATTTAAAGCAATAGTTGGAACTTTTAGAAAAAGTTCTTGGTTATTTAAATTGATTTTCATTTTAAATATATCGGCTAATATATTATGGTCAATAACATCTGTATTTTTTTTATTTTTTAACTCATCATAATATTCAGTTATTATACCCAAATTTTTTAATTGATGTAATGTTATTTCTGGATGAATTTTTTTTTCTGTATTTTTAAAGTATAAATCACAATCAAGCTTTTTTATATCATTTATATAAAATGAGATTTTATAATTTCCCTCAAGAAAATTTTCATTAATTAATGATGAGATATCAATGTCGCCTTTGAAGTTTTCAAGAGCTTGCAGATAATATTCATCAGCTTTTATATAAGAAGAAAAAACAAGAGATATTGTTAATAATGATATTTTTTTCATAATATTAGTCATTATCTATGGCATTAACATCAACTTTATTTCCATAGTCATTGATATAGCTCCAATTTAATCTAGTAGAGTTGAATGTAACTGTTCCTATATTTATTTCACTAAAAGGTGATATCATGATAGAAATATCTTTTTTAATTTCTTTTGTATAAATATCTAAGATAGTGAAGTAATAAGCTGAATCATTTTTAATAATTAATTCTCTTTTATTATTAAACGAAAAGGATATTTTTTTTGCTGCATCATCATGAGATTCAGTCAATCCATTAGGTCGATAAAATAGTTTAAAAATAGATTTAAAAGAAATATGAAGATTATTATTTTCAGATTTTACTAATGGGATTGATTTACTATTTAAGTAAAATATACTTTCGCGATCATTTTCTAATACTGGCTTTATCTGAGTTATCTTTAATATGGCATCTTGTGATGATTTTAATTTAAATAATGGAGGTGTAATAATAAAGGGACTCTTGTTTTCATTACCTTTCGTTATCCAATTTTGTATTAAAAAATCATCTTTTTCATTCTTATTGCTAATATTTATTATTATTTTATTATTTGATTCATTATAAATAAAACGTGTTCCACTATAAATAACATTAGCATTGGTTATAGAAGTGAAACACAGAATTATTATAAAGGAAATATAATTTTTCATTTAATAATCCTGTGTTTTTTATTAATTATTTATAAACGATATCAAACGTAGCTTGTGTAGTAACAATTCCAGAAGTTGGATTATTTCCTGTTGAAACATAGTTTGCAGTAAATTTATATATAGCTTTTTTATCCGTTATTTTTTTAGTAAGTGGTTTTGAACCATCTAGTTTTATAGATTCTTTATTTTCCAATTCATTAACATTAATGGTGATCCCTACATCCTTTGCAGCAGAAGGGCTAGTATTTAAGTTGAGCATTATATGGCTATGACGATCCATGACTTTATTAGATTTTAAAGTAACATCTACAGTTTTATTATTATCACCACAGTCTTGCAATATAATTTCAAATGGTTTGCTATTTTTACTAGTAACGTTTTTAGGTAGCATATTCAATTTTGGTAAATCAGTTTTATTTATTTTAGGAAGTTCAACATTGATGTTTTGTGTTAGTAAAGTACATGATGTTGAAAGGATTTCTCCGTTAAAGTTAATTGTACCTGATGAATTATTAGCCATTACATTAGATGTTGATAGTACTAATAATAATGGTGTGATAATTTTGAAGCTATTTATTCTCATTTAAGAATTCCTTTATTATATTGATAGTTAAAAATGTATTTTTAGCGAACTGGATAATAGATTATTTCCTAAAAAACATAAAGAAGATGCAAAACACCAAGTAATATAAAATATAAAGAGCTATATTCTATTTATTCTCCATTGAATGATTTTTACTATAGGCTAACGAGAGTAAATATAGATTCCTAAACTAGAATTATAAAAAAAGAAAACTTTAATAAGGTTTTTATTTTTTATAGATGCTGTTATTTCTATTAACTTACATTAGTTACAACATACAATAAGTGTTTTGTTAAATACCTTAACTAAGGAGCTTCTATTCTAAATAGCTTAACAGAAAAATAAAAATGGCAGGACTATAGTTATAAAAAAGCCCCGTAAAACAGGGCTTAATAGCACTTTTGAGCATGTGTTAAAAACTAGTTAATGGCGAGATAACCTAAAGCAGGAATTGCCCCAAATAGCACAAGTGAAAGCATTATTTTTTCACTAGTATGTAATGGGGGTTTGTTTTTATACTGACTACGCGCATATAGGAAAAGTAAAGCCCCTGGTGCATAAAGTACAACTGATAATAATAAATTAACAATCCCAGATGCATAAAGTAGCCATAATCCATAAACACTTGCAGGAATAGCAATTAGTAATAAAGCTTTACTTTTACGTGCTAATGCAACTTTAATTAAAAATGCGCCCACCAGAAAGTAGGGTACTAAGATCATCTCAGAAGCAATGGTCAATAATGTATTATAGCTACTTCCTGTTAACCAAATTAAAATTAACGATAATTGCACTGCAAAATTGGTAAACCATAAAGAAGATGATGGCGCATCATTTTTATTTTGTTTACTCAATTGTTTAGGAAAAGAGCGATGTAAAGATGCAATAAAAGGGACTTCAGCCGCCATAATGGTCCAACTTAAATAAGCTCCACATACTGATAAAATTAAGCCAGCGGCGATGATAATTTCACCAAAACTACCAATCAATTGCACTAATAAAGGTGCCATCGATGGATTTCTCATCGCTGCTAAATCTGATTGGCTGACTAAGCCTTGCGATAACAGTGTAACAAGAATATAAATAATCAAAGCTGTAACAACAGCTAAAATTGTCGCTAAGCCAACATCTCGACGATTTTTTGCTCTTGCAGAAACCACCACAGCACCTTCAATACCAATAAACACCCAAAGTGTAATTAGCATGGTATTTTTAACTTGATCCCACACTGGAACGCCCATTTCAATTCCTGTGAAATCAAGTGTGAAAATGTCCTTTTTAAATGCAAGTAGGGCGACGACAATAAATAAGCCTAATGGAATAAGTTTCGCGAGTGTCGCCATTAAATTAATGCTCGCTGCCGTTTGTACTCCACGTAATACTAAAAAATGAACAACCCAAAGTAGAATAGATTCACCAATTAAAGCATGCGCAGTGTTTCCATCACCAAAGATAATGTTTTCAGGTGTGTCTGTAAAAAAGCTTAATGCGGCAAAGACGATGACAAGATAAGAAACATTAGCAACAACAGCACAAACCCAATAACCCCATGCTGAGCAGAATCCAACAAATTCACCAAATCCTTCTTTGGCATAAGTAAATATGCCACTATCTAAATCAGGACGTAAACGAGAAAGCAACAAGAGTGATATTGCTAAAAAGAGAATGCCAATTCCGGTAATAATCCAACCAATAATAAGCGCTGCAGGGCTTGCAACTTCAGCCATATTTTGAGGAAGACTGAATACACCTGCACCAACCATAGAGCTTAAAACTAACGCGGTGAGTGACATTAAACCAAGTTTTTTATTCAAGGATAACTTCCTATGTGATTAAAATGGTAAACAAATAGCGTAATTTCTTGTTTTTGGTTTAATAAACAGAATAATTATAAATATCTAAATTTAAGACAAAGACAAAAACACTAAAAATCAGCGAGATTTTACGTAGAGTTAATATGGTTGTCTATGCATAAAATCATAAAATCTATGCATGCTGTGAGTCATTGTGTTGAAAGGAGCTAGATAGAAAAGAATAAGAAAAAGACTTTGCCTTAGCAAAGTCTTTTAATAAAAGAAGAGTATTATTTAAAGAGTTCAGCTGTAATTGTTACGTTGCCGCCATCACTTTGCCATTCACGGGTGATATGATAGTACTTAGCACCTTTTGCAGCAGCACGTTTAGCAACCTGGTAAGAAACTTCTGGTGAGTTGGTAAAATAACCACTGAATGTAATGGTATCAAACGGTTCCATTAATGCCGCAGCTGCTTTATTGACTTCTTGAATTTCTTGTCCATCTGGTAAGGTTACAGTGTAACGTCCACTTGCTCCTGATGATTGTGTATCAGTAAACTGACCTACACTTCTATCAAAGTCAGTGTTTGAAGCCAACCCGGGTTTTTCAACTTTATCAGCAGCTTTACCGCCTTCAGCAATAAGAGCTCGACCTGCATCTGAATCATAAGGAACAACGGCTTCTGGAGCCTGAATTGCTCTTTTAGGTGCATCTTTTTTGTAAATGTAGGCTGTCACTTCTTGGTTGCCACCATCATTTGTCGCGACATTACGGACAATAAAGAAAGAGGCAGCCCCTTTTTTAGCAGCTTCTTTTGCAATTGCTTCATTAATATCAGGCGTCGTTGGATAGTAGCCACGAATGGAAACAGTATCAAAAGGCTGTAATAGGATAGCTTCAGGCTTTGGTAGTTCTTTTAATCCATGGAAAACACGATATTCTGGTTCTTCTGCTTTAGGTGCATCTTTTCGGTATACATCAGCTGTTACGCTCATGTTGCCACTATCGCTAATATCATCTAAACCTTGAATATAAAAACTATCAGCACCGATTTTGTCAGCACGGCGGGATACCGCATCAGCTGCTTCATAAATCGCATTAAAGCGACCGATAACTGTAATTCTTTCAAATGGTTTTAGCTCTGCCGCTTGTTCTGGAGTCAGTTCCTGAGCAGCCTGCGCAACAGTGATATTAGTTAAAGATAACATCGCTGCTGCGATGACTGAGGTTTTCAGCTTCATACAAAATCCTTCCGCCTTGCGCAATTAATATTGGTCATGTGCTGAACATCGTGGTTTATCACATAGGGCGTAATTATTACATGTAATAATAGCATTTGTCGCATTATTTTATTTAGTGATTAACCAGTGGAACATATGACCAGTATATGGTACCAGATATTTACCTGAATATAGTGAATAATTCATTAATATGCCATTTCGACTAAAATGATCCAATTAAGTTCAATTTTAGCTTTACTCTGAACTAGATTATTGGTTTTATTTTCAGTAGTTTATTAGAACTCCGATTAATAGCATGAAAACGATAACTTTTTACACGCTTTTTTCAAATTTATGACACTGACGAGAAAATTTTAACAATTTTCGTATGGATAAGAAGGACTAATTATGCGAATTGGAATACCCAAAGAGCGACTTTCTAACGAAACAAGAGTTGCAGCAACACCCGCTACAGTTGCTCAACTTATAAAGTTAGGTTTTACAGTCGCAATTGAAAGCGGAGCTGGTATAGCATCCAGCTTTGAAGATAGCGCTTATGAGAAAGCAGGTGCTGAGATTGCTAACGATAAAAATATTTGGCAATCAGACATTATTTTAAAAGTGAATGCACCGGTTGATGAAGAAATTGTACTCTTAAAAGAAGGCTGCACGCTAGTCAGTTTTATCTGGCCTGCTCAAAATGAGGCATTACTCGCGAAATTAGCTGAAAAAAACATTAACGTTATGGCCATGGATAGTGTGCCACGTATTTCTCGTGCACAATCTCTCGATGCGTTAAGCTCAATGGCGAATATCGCAGGCTATCGTGCAGTTGTTGAAGCTGCTCATGAATTTGGTCGTTTCTTTACAGGTCAAATTACTGCAGCAGGAAAGGTACCACCAGCAAAAGTAATGGTGATTGGTGCAGGTGTAGCAGGGCTTGCTGCTATTGGTGCTGCTGGTAGCTTAGGCGCTATTGTTCGAGCATTTGATACTCGACCAGAAGTCAAAGAACAAGTGCAAAGTATGGGCGCTGAATTTCTTGAGATTGATTTTAAAGAAGAATCTGGTAGTGGTGATGGCTACGCAAAAGTGATGTCTAAAGCCTTTATCGATGCTGAAATGACGCTTTTTGCAGAGCAAGCAAAAGATGTTGATATCATCATTACAACCGCATTAATTCCTGGTAAACCAGCACCCAAGCTTATCACCAAAGAAATGGTTGATTCAATGAAACCAGGAAGCGTGATTGTCGATCTTGCTGCTCAAAATGGCGGTAATTGTGAATACACTGTTGCAAATGAAATTTTTACCACAGAACATGGTGTAAAAATCATTGGTTATACAGATTTAGCCGCACGCTTACCGGCTCAATCTTCACAGCTTTATGGTACTAACTTAGTTAACTTATTGAAATTACTTTGTAAAGAAAAAGACGGCAATATCAATATTGATTTTGATGATGTTGTTATTCGTGGTGTTACTGTTATACGTGATGGTGAAGTTACATGGCCTGCACCACCAATTCAAGTATCAGCGCAACCGAAGGCCGCCCCTACAACTAAAACACAGGAGAAACCTGTTACTAAGCTGATGTCTCCTTGGAAAAAATATGGTTTATTAGTTGTTGCTTTTCTCTTATTTGCTTGGCTTGCTAATGTGGCACCAAAAGAATTTTTATCACACTTTACCGTTTTTGCGCTGTCATGTGTTGTAGGCTATTACGTTGTTTGGAATGTTAGCCATTCATTACATACACCATTAATGTCAGTCACTAATGCTATCTCCGGTATCATTGTTGTTGGGGCTTTATTGCAAATAGGCTCTGGTGGTTGGGTGAGCATTTTCTCATTTATCGCCATTTTAATTGCAAGTATTAATATTTTTGGTGGGTTTACTGTTACTCAACGTATGTTGAAAATGTTCCGTAAAGGATAAGGGAGACAATTATGTCCAGCGGCGTAGTTACAGCGGCATATATTGTCGCCGCAATATTATTTATTTTTAGCCTTGCAGGGCTATCAAAGCATGAAACCTCGAAACAAGGTAATTATTTTGGTATCGCAGGTATGGCTATCGCGTTATTCGCGACAATTTTTGGTCCTTATGCCGGTAATGTAGGCTGGATCATCGTTGCTATGGTGATTGGTGCTGTTATTGGTACACGTTTGGCTAAGAAAGTCGAAATGACACAAATGCCAGAACTTGTTGCTATCTTACATAGTTTTGTAGGTTTAGCAGCGGTTTTAGTCGGTTTTAATAGCTATCTTGATCACAGTAGTGCGATGGATCCTGTAATGGCGAATATCCATCTCACAGAAGTCTTTTTAGGTATATTTATTGGTGCGGTAACCTTTACAGGTTCGATTGTTGCTTATGGCAAATTAAGTGGGAAAATGTCATCTAAACCAATGATGTTACCTAATCGTCATAAGTTAAACTTAGCAGCGCTCGTTGTTTCATTTTTACTAATGATTTGGTTTGTTAAAACTGACAGTGTTGGTTTGCAAGTATTCCTTATCATTGTGATGACAATAATAGCATTAGTCTTTGGTTGGCATTTAGTCGCTTCTATAGGTGGGGCTGATATGCCAGTTGTTGTTTCTATGCTGAACTCTTATTCAGGATGGGCAGCCGCAGCCGCAGGTTTCATGCTAAGTAATGATTTATTAATCGTGACAGGGGCACTTGTGGGTTCTTCTGGTGCAATCCTTTCTTACATTATGTGTAAGGCAATGAATCGCTCTTTTATTAGTGTTATTGCTGGCGGATTTGGTACTGATGGCTCGGCATCTAGTGAAGAAGGTGAAGAGGGTGAATATCGTGAAACAACAGCTGAAGAAGTGGCTGACATGCTGAAAAACTCAACATCAGTTATTATCACTCCAGGTTATGGTATGGCGGTTGCTCAAGCGCAATATCCTGTACATGATATTACAGAAAAACTTCGCCAACGTGGTATCAAAGTCCGTTTCGGTATTCATCCGGTTGCTGGTCGTTTACCAGGACATATGAATGTCTTGTTAGCAGAAGCAAAAGTACCTTATGACGTGGTATTGGAGATGGATGAAATTAATGATGATTTCTCAGATACTGATACAGTACTCGTTATTGGTGCAAACGATACAGTTAATCCAGCAGCTCAAGATGATCCTAATAGCCCGATAGCAGGAATGCCAGTATTAGAAGTCTGGAAAGCGCAAAATGTTATTGTCTTTAAACGCTCAATGAATACGGGATATGCAGGCGTACAAAACCCACTGTTCTTTAAAGAAAATACACAAATGCTTTTTGGTGATGCTAAAGCAAGCGTAGATGCTATATTAAAAGCACTGTAATTTTTAAGATATAAAAAAACACCCCAAAGTTCAATATTGTCTTTGGGGTGTTTTATATATAATAAATTAAAATCAAATTACGCGTTATCAGTATCAACAGTGATAGGACATGTAAATCCATCAGGTTTAATTGCTAATAAGTCACATTTTATATGGTCGATCAGCTGTTCTGCTGTATTACCTAAAAAGGCCGCAGATAATCCGGTTCTTCCTAAAATACCTAATACCACTATACCCGCATTAAGTTCCTCACACATTTGAGGGATAACTTGTTCTGGTAATCCTTCTTTAACATGTGTTTTTTCTTCAGGAATTGCAAATTGCTGACGTAATTCTTTCATTGCGATTAGATGTTGTCCACGTAATGCATTGTTATAGAGGTTTGGATCAAAATCAGGGAGTTCAATGGCAATATTAATAGGAGCAACAGGATAAGCACTAAGCAGGTGTACATCAGGATCTTTTTGAATACGATGAGCTAGATCCGTTGTTAACTCAATTAATTTCAAATTGAGTGCATCATGGTAAGATTCTTCATTCGTTAAATTAGTGGCAACAACGATAGTGCCATATTCAGGCCATACCTTATTTTTTACCATCCATACAGGGCAAGGACATTTTCTTAATAATTGCCAATCAAGAGGCGTAAAAATCAAGGAGCCTAATTTATCATTTTGATGAGCCATTTTTAACAGCACATCATGTTTAGCTGCAATCACTTCCTCAATAATCGCTTCATAAGGGCGACTATGCCAAATCACTTTGATATCAATATCAATACCAGCTTCAAGATAATAACGAGCTTGTTGCTTTATCCAAGCAGTTTTTTGATTAATAACACCTTTACGCATGGCATCTCGTTCATCGGGGGATAAAAGGGTTGTCATGTCATATGAGAGATCGTAAACAGGTAGAAAAGCTTTTATCCGCCCACCATTACGCTGAACGATATAAACAGCACGACGTAGTGCTGGTTGGTCATCTTGGTTAGGATCAATGACAACGAGAAGGTTCTGGTATTTTTCCATTGCGATATCCTCTTTTGGGCTGGATGTATCCATCTACAACTTTAAAGATAACCTAAGAAGTACAAATGCAATAGTATAAAATAGAAAACGGGACACAATTTTTTGCATCCCGTTATAAATAATGTGGGCTGAGTATTTAAATTAAGCTTCAGTAGAAGAGGGCAATTTACCTGCTAATTCACTTAATAATGTGCCATCTTCTATTGTGATATATTTACCTTTAACACTTAACATACCACTTTTTTGGAAGCGACCTAATAAACGGCTAATGGTTTCTACAGTAAGCCCTAAATAGTTACCGATATCACCACGAGTCATCGTTAAACGAAATTCACGAGGTGAGAAACCACGCTGTGCGAAACGACGAGAAAGATTATAAATAAAAGCGGCAAGGCGTTCTTCTGCATTCTTTTTAGATAACAGTAAAATCATCTCTTGGTCACCTTTGATTTCGCCACTCATCAGACGCATCATTTGTTGACGTAAATTAGGCATTTTACCTGATAAATCGTCTAAGGTTTCAAATGGTATTTCACAAACCATAGATGTTTCTAAAGCTTGTGCAAAACTTGGGTGTTCTGTGTTAATAATGGCATCAAACCCAACCAAATCACCGGCTAAATGAAAACCAGTAATTTGTTCGTCGCCTTCTTCGGTAATGGTATAACTTTTAATTGTACCTGAACGAATGGCATAAAGTGATTTTAGCTCGTCACCGGCTTTAAACAGAGTTTGGCCTTTTTGAATAGGCTTTTTACGCTCGATAATATTATCGAGTTGATCAAGCTCGTGCTCGTTTAAAGTAAACGGGATGCAGAGCTGGCTAATACTACAATCTTGACAATGGATTGCACAACCGCCAGATTGGATTCGGCGAACGACGCGTTTTTCTGGGATCATAAGCTTGCTCATTACAAATGAAAATATTGATATGCGTCAATTTTAACACATACTGCTGTAATTAGTAAGGGGAATAAAGGTGCGCAAGAAAATATTTCTAAATGTGTTAAACCATTTATTTTGATAAAGACAATGTTTAGCTTTAAGTATATTTAAAAACACATTTCGATAACCCTATACTTGCGGGTATACTATTCGATTTTTTAGTCTAGTCATAGAGCAATCACTAAAATATCCTTGGTAAACATAAAAAGCGAGCTCATCTGTAAAGAATAACACCCTTCATATTAATTTGTTTTTTAGTTATTTATCTTAAAAATTATGTTTTTTTATGCAGTTATTCTTATTCTTTCAAAAAAGACTTTATCAAATTAATCAAGTGTATTTTTGATACAACTTAATGCTTATTTGCATAATCCAAGCTTATTGCATGGCTGGGCTCATATAAGAAATCTATCAATATAGAACCTTTTGTGGACTATTAAGTTGTATTGATATGAATCAATCAATTTTTTATTTTAGCACGAAATGCGCAAGACAACTCAACTGTAAACTAAGAGGTAATAGTGGTGGTTTTACTGTACTAACAAATGTATAGCAACTCAGCTATTTTATTTTAAAAAGTGGGTGGGGTTTATATCAATAAATGATGCGATAACATTCCTGTATTCTTTACTGATTGCGTATAATGTTACTCTTAGATTAAGCGTTTTTGCGTGAGGATTGTCCATAGCATTATTCGAGGACAGTTTATGTCGATACCGCAATGCAGTATTAGCATTAGATTCTAGTACGTTCTCGTATGGGTCTCTAATCAGTTGCATTATGATATTTGTTGCAGAAATTCTTAATCGATTTGTCTTCTTTATTGTAGTGGAGTAGTAATGTATGAGGCGTTTTATTAAGGTGGAACTTCCACCTGAACCTGTTATTAACAATCGATGTGTCAGAAAGCGCCTTAAACAAAGTCTCTGTGATAGTTGTGCTAAAGTGTGTCCTGTTGATGCAGTAAATTTTGCACCACTTAATGTGACTATTGATAATGAACGTTGTTTCCAATGTGGCAATTGTTTATTTACCTGCCCTGTTAATGCGATAGAAAATATCACACCTCATGAAAGAACTTATCAAGATGATCGTTTAATTGTTGATCATGATGAGCCTTTAGCAAGCAAAGAAGAGTTGTTAGTTTGGCACCGTCAATTCCATATTCGAGCAATGCAAATTGCTGAACCATTAGTTGATAAATGGCTTCCTATTCTAGCGAGTTTAAATTTACAACTTAAATTACTAGAAGAACCAATTTGGCAATTAATTATCACAGAGCCTGCTGATATAGATACAGGGCGTCGTTTTATGCTTTTTCGTCAAAAATTAGATGAAAAACCACTAAATAAAAATCACGTCAAAATAGGATTAAATGCTAGAAAACAACTTTATCCTGAAGATAGCTGGTTTCAAATTAAATTAGATAAGGAAAGTTGTATTCTTTGCTCAGCATGCGCAAATGTTTGTGATGAAGGGGCGATTGAACTTGAAAATAATCGCTTTATTATTGATGAAAAACGCTGTACGGGGTGTATGAATTGTGAAGTCGTTTGTTTTCCAAAATCTATAAAAGTTACTGAACAAACAGCAAAAAATAACGAGCCACAGCTTTATCATTATCATCAATCACATTGTAAAAAATGCCATTTATCTTTTTTCTCATGGGAGCCACAAGTTACATTGTGCCCGATTTGCCTACAGCATAAAAAGCAAGGTTGGTTATAATCATTATATATAATGATTATCCGATTAGAGGAAAATATGATGAATACATCTACATTATTACCAGCAACAATGACTGAAATTGTGATTACAGAACCTGGTGGTATTGATAAATTACAATCTCAGAAAGTACCACTTCCTGAAGTTCCAGCTCACTATGTACTCATTAAAGTGAATGCATCTGGCGTTAATCGCCCTGATATTTTTCAGCGATTAGGCAGTTATCCACCACCTTCTGACGCTTCTCCTATTCCTGGTTTAGAGGTCGCAGGTGAAGTCGTAAAATTAGGGGCTGGATGCACTAAATGGAATATAGGCGATCGAGTTTGTGCATTAGTTGCTGGTGGTGGATATGCGCAATATTGCTTAGCTCATGAAGATATAGCTTTACCATCTTTGAGATTAAGTGATATTGAAGCTGCTGCATTACCAGAAAATTTCTTTACTGTATGGGCTAATCTTTTTCAATTAGGGAAATTAAAAAAAGGTGAATCAGTACTTATTCATGGTGGAACATCAGGAATTGGCTCTGTCGCTATTATGTTAGCTCATTCAATAGGTGCTACTGTATATACAACGGTAGGATCTGAAGAAAAAGAAATAGTAGCACTAAAATTAGGAGCAGACTTTGTTATTAACTATAAACAAAAAGATTTCGCAAAAGAAATACCGGTATTAACAGAAGGGCAAGGTATTGATGTTATTTTAGATATTATTGGTGGTGACTACGTTGAAAAAAATTACCAAGTTGCTGCTAAATTTGGACGAATAATTCAAGTCGGTATGATGAAAGGTACACCTAAGAACTTAAATATGATGCCATTAATGATTAAACGTTTAATTCACACTGGATCAACAATGCGTTCACGTAATATCGAAGAAAAAGCGGAAATAGCGCGAGAATTGGAACAGAAGGTATGGCCAATTATTGCGGATGGAAAAATTAACCCTATCATTAATGCCGTTTTTCCATTAAATGAAGTTGGTAAAGCCCATCAATTAATGGAATCAGGTGATTTAATTGGTAAAGTGATACTTGAAGTTACTCATTAATAAATAACAATAAAAGAAAAGTACAATTTTCTATTTTTATAAATTTTATTTAATGTATTAATTATAAAGCACGAATAATCTTAAAAGCACATAATCAATTTTTTATGTGTTTTTAATTTTTTTATAAATTAATGCTTGTCAAATAAAACATCATTGCTATTAAAAAATAAAATAAATAGCCTTTGTTTTACGTTTGATTTTTCACGATACAAAACGCTAATTATTTTTCTTTTATCAGATTTAGTTTCTAATACTTGTGAAAAATAACTCATAATAGGTAAGTTGTAACTTAAATCAGAATTAACAATATTTTAATGTCATTAGAGAATAAAATTACATTATTTATAATGAAAGTATCATTCACTAAAGTAAAAATTGAAAAATATTAACGAATATCAATAAAATAAAGAAGATTCTGACTCATCATATAGTATATCATTTGAAAAACGATAGAAAATTCACAAAAAACAAATCTAATTCCGATAGGGAATAATAACAAAATTTTATATATAGGTGCGATGATGGCAAATCATAAAGAAACCTGTGAGGGTCATGCAGAACGAGTATATTCTACTCGAAACGCTAATACTCATACATGTTATCATCGGGAGATGGCAAAAATATTAATGAATAGTGAGCATTTTTTTTCTAAAGAAAAGAACCAAATAGAAAGTAAAGATAATATAGAGGTGAAATTAACAAATAAACCAACTGATAAGCAATCTATAGATGATGTTTATGAGACTATTTTAAATTCGCTCAAGCAACAAAGTTGTTATCATCAATCTGAAATAGAGCCTTTTTTTAATCATTATAATTCACATGTAATGAAATTAGCTAAATTAGGTTATCTCTCAGCATTAGCTTATAGTTCTGATAATGTTTTTGACAACCAATCTCCATTACAAAAACAACAAGAAGAACAAATAATCAGTGATTTATGTCAATTAATTGGATTTACGTCTAAAGATGCTTTTGG
Organism: Proteus myxofaciens ATCC 19692; assembly: GCF_001654855.1. Lineage (GTDB taxonomy): Bacteria > Pseudomonadota > Gammaproteobacteria > Enterobacterales > Enterobacteriaceae > Proteus > Proteus myxofaciens. The sequence goes on along the minus strand of NZ_LXEN01000005.1, from coordinate 45,438 downwards.
TCATATTACAACAAGCCATATATTTGCCTGCTATGAAATATTATGGGCACTAAGAAACCTAAAAACATTACCTATGGCGGTTGCTCGTCATCCTAAATCTCGTGATTTAATTGCAGATAAAAAAGCGTATGAATTATTTAATATGCCAGTTGCAACACTTCTCGATATTAGTGAGCAATTACATAAGCGTGATATTTTCGATGATGTCAGTTATTTAACTTGCCGTGGTACAGGAATGACGAGAACGATGCACTTAGGTAAATTATTAGTACCTATTTCACGTTTTGAATTCTGGAAAAAGGCAATGGATATCGTTGGATTAGGTTACGATAATCTAATAGCCTTACCTATCGATAAAACCTTTAAAACTGATATTACAAAAACACGCGAGATAATTCTCCGTCTAATTGATCAAGGAGAACCTATATTAGGAGTTATTGGTTTATTAGGTTCACCTATCTATGGCACTATTGACAAATTAAAGCCACTTTTTGAATTAAGAAAAGAATGCGAAGAAAACTATAATTATTCTTTTTACATTCATATCGATGCTTCACAGCTAGGTTATATGAAAAGCTTGTTTCTTGATGATAATTATCAAATTATTCCTTATAAAGAGCTTAACGAAAAGCTAAAAAAAGAAGCACCATTACTTGAGCTACAGCCAGATGTTTATGATAGCTTTGTGCATTTAGCTCATGCTGATTCAGTGTCTTTTGAGCCTTTTCAAGCTGGATTTTCTCCATATCCTACCGGTGTGTTATGTATTAAAGATACAAGGATTAGCTATTTTTTACAGAATCCACCTCAAATTTGTCCTGAAGACAGAGATGCTATGCAAAAAATAGATGGTATACAATCTGCGCCTGCTGTTGCATCAATGTGGAGTGTACATCAACTTTATCCTTTTAATTTTTCAGGCTATGGAAAGCTCGCTCAGTCACAATGGGAAACAAGAGTTAAACTCGCTAATTTATTTGAACAATCTGCACCATTTGAGAAGAACGGAATTTATTATCGTATCCAGGTTTTACCAGCTTCGGATTTTAATAAATTAAATTTTGCAGTTGTGATAGAAGGGAACCATAGCTTAAAAATACAAAATAATCTTAATCAAGAAATATATGAAAATTTAGTCATAAAAAGCTATCACAAACAAGATTTAAATATACTGACTCTTTGTGTTCGTAATTGTGAAAATGTGCCTGTTCAATTTTGCCGTAGTTGTGAGTTAGCTGAAAATGAGTGGAAAATAGTCAAGCATCTAAGCATATTACAACTCACATTAAAAGATGCCGAAAAATATGATATTGATAAAATTGAAGCTGGATATCAATATATTAAAACAGTTGTATTGTCTGCGCTTGATAATCGTTAGCATCTAACTGTGAGAAAAAGGAAGTGGCTGATCAATCATTATCCTTTTTCTCTATCTTCATTTAACCTCCCGATTAAATAAACGTGACAACGTCACATTATTGTTTATTATTAATATATAAATAGCATCGTTGATATTTGCCACTAACAGCATATAAATCAAAAAGTCACCTCAAACAAAGTTAATCACACAAAAAACCAAATTAGATAATGAGAATTATTTATAATTAGATAAAGTCATTTTAGAATTTATAGATAAATCAAATAATTAATGACTATCTGGCTTTAAATATTGGCTTTAAATACAAAAATAGATATATCTAAACCTTGATCAATTAGATATATCGGATTATATTTACATTATAAATTCGATATATCTAAAGCAATGAAGGAGTATTTATGATTATTCGATCTTTGCATGCACTCTATCAACAGCGCGCCGACCATGGCGGTCATGGACATGGCAAAGGACGTTGTGATAACAAAGGCAGAAGAAGTGATGAAGACGGTTCTCACTCAGAACACCATGGCGAGCATTGTTGTCATCATAGTGAACATGATAGGAATCACAGTGAGAGAAAAGGACGTCATGGCGAACATAGTAGACATAATGATTCTCGCGGTTGTCATCATGAAGGGCGAGGACATCGTGGTCGAGGTTGTGCTAACCGAGGTAAATCTCAAGGTCACCAATTAAAACGTATGTTTGATCATGGTGATTTACGTGTACTATTACTAAGTATGATAGCGACGAAACCAAGCCATGGTTATGAAATTATTCGGGAAATAGATGAAGCGTCATCTGGCTTATATGTACCAAGCCCAGGTGTCATTTATCCCACGCTAACACTACTTGAAGAGCAAGATTTAGCTGTTGCTAATATTGCTGAAAAAGGCCGTAAAAATTACAGTATTACACCTGAAGGTACACAATTTTTAGCAGAGCATCAGGAAATTGAAAAAAATATCCAAAGTAAACTTGCATACGCGAGAGAGCTCTCTCAAAACGCAGGTGGTGTTTCTGAAGAAATTGAATCCGCAGTGGGTAAACTAAAAGCAGTATTACGGCATAAACTCGTTTTAAAAGAGCTCTCAGTAGAAAAAGCAGGGCGTATTGCATCTATTTTAAATGAAGCGGTTGAACAGATAGAAGCTATTAATGAAGCGTTGATCTCTGAGGAAAATGACGATGAATAAAATAGAAAATAGATTAATAAACAATCGAAAAAACAATGATATAGAAAAAGAAGATTTAGAAAATAATCCGGCGGAAAAAGAGCAAGTTTGTCCCAAAATGCCAGTGTCTTATTTTCGAAGAGCCTTACGTAAGCCGGGTAGAATATGATTAAAAGACAGAGGTTAGTATATAGCCTCTGTCAAAATATACTCTGTAGCATTAATTATCTTAGCCATCCTAAAAATGGTTTCTAATTATAGAAACCGCTTTCACTATATTTAATACGTATTATCACTAACCAATTAAAATTCTTCCTTTTATGGAATTTCCATGTCTAAAATCTGCAATAAAGCGAGTTGAGATTATTATTTATACTATTTCAAAAATTTATTGCACGAATATCAAAAAAAATAAAATTGCCTATGGAAACGTTCCATATAAATGATTATCTTACAGTGCACAGTTATTAAATTAATATTTATAAAGAATATTACGTAAAAATAAGTAGGGAAATTCACAAAAAGAAATAACAATAATCTTAAATAGGTTTAGTTTAACTATATATAAAATAAGTTAACGACTTAGTAAATATCTTATTTAGTAGCGTTTATTTTTAAATAGATTAAACATTATTTTAACATCATTAAGATAGGTTTTGATAGCAATAATAAAGATTAACTCTATGAAGTTAAAAGAAAATAGTAATTTTTATTGCTAATAAAAGCAATCGATTACTCAGATTGATTGTTATTTATTTTTAGAACAACGAGATCAATTTTTGCTAACTTAGGAATATTCGAATGAAAGTAAAGGCATTATCTTTATCGATAGGGTTAATATTAGCAGTACCATTAAGTGCTAATGCACAAATGGATATGAGTGCAATTGAGGCAAGGTTAAACGCATTAGAACAACGTGCCGCAGCTGCTGAAGCTAGGGCTGCGGTAGCAGAGCAAAAAGCAGAGCGTTTAGAGCAATTAGTTGCTACTCAAAATCAAGGTACAAAGAAAAGCCAAATCATAGAGGGTGGTACAACAGCAAAAATGGAGCAACGTATCGCATTATTAGAAAAGCAGTCTGATGATGCTCAGGCAAAAGCGACACTTGCACAAAATCAACTTAGCGAAATACAAAAACAATCAGCAATTACATCTAATGATAAAGATGGTGCAGGGTTTTTCTCAACAAATACAGATTGGGGAAATCTAAAATTATATGGTGATATTGAATATAATATTGATGCTGCGAGTAAAAAAGGACAACTTACCTCTATGCATTCAATGGCTGGAAATAATAATGACTTCGGTGATAAAGAAAGATGGGACCTTAATGGTCGTATTTTAATTGGCATTGATGGCGAAAGAGAATTAAGAAATGGCAACTATGCTGGATTTAGCGTTCAGCCTATGGCCGATATGACAGGCAGTATGAACGTTGATGATGCTGTGTTCTATTTTGGTCAAAAAGATAAATGGGAATACAAAATTGGTCGATATGAAGCCTATGATATGTTCCCATTAAATCAAGATACTTTTGTTGAATATTCAGGAAATACGGCTAACGATTTATATGGTGATGGTTTTGGCTATATTTACATGATGAAAGAAGGGAGAGGCCGTAGTAGTGATGGTGGTAGCATGATGGTTAACACTCACTACAACAACTGGTATTTTGAGCTTAATGCATTAGTTGAAGATGGCACCTCTGTTTTTAAAGATGGTGAATATCATGGACGTAAACTAGATAATAGAAAAAATGTGATTTACATGCGTCCTGTAGTGGCTTGGCAAAAAGATAATTTCACTGTTGCAGCTGCTGTAGATGCTAACGTTATCAATAACGCATATGGCTATGAAGAAGATGGTCAATTCTATGACCAATCACGTCGTACTGGGTATGGCCTAACGATGAAATGGGATACACTAGCAAATGATCCTATTAATGGTTTTGTCGCAAATCTAAGTACTGCTTACCTTGATGCTAATGAAGAAAATGACTTATCTATTGGTGGTAATATATTATGGCGTAAATTCCAATTAGGCTATATTTATGCGCACAATGATATTAAAAAGTATTATCAAAAAGAGAGTGGGACAGATGAAGCATACTTAGCGCTTAACCCAGGAAAATATAATATTAATACAGTATTCGCTTCTTATGAGCTTCCTAATGTCTTAGATATGGATAACTTTAAAACCTATTTAGGTGCTTATTACTCCCATATTGATGGAAAAGATGAGATTAATGTACACAGTAGCGATAAAGATCGTTATGGTGCACGTGTCCGTTTTAAATATTTCTTTTAATTAGGAAAGATAAAACTTCAAGTTACAATTATTAATTCTATTAATAAATCGTTTAAGTAAAATTGTAGCTTGAAGTTTCTACATATTTTTTATGCAATAAATAGTGCAACATTATTCTATCGCTTCTAAAAAATTGTCTCTATTTGTCTTAATATCTCTTCTATATCAGTTGGTTATTATATAGTTAATATCAAAATTGTGAGAAGCATCGAGCTTCTTAATTAAGTTACGTCTGATTTTCTCTAATCGCATACTATTCTTATTTTTCCTGTCATAATTCCTTTAATAAAAATAACCACCTATCAATATCAATATCAATAAGCCTGAAATAGAGAATAACTAAATGCGATTTTATATATACAAAAAAATAGTTAAGATAGCTAGTACTTATTTATTATTTAAAATAATGGTGTTATTTCCAGTTATAACGTTTGCTGATCCGATACTATCTGAACTACCACAAAAAGATCGTATCGTTTATTTCGAACAAGCAAAGCAGTCTGGCTTAACAGGTATTGCTAGAAAAACGAAACCCGTGTTAGCGAGGCCGGCAAAAGAAGGTGAAATTATTACTACAACCATAAAAGGAGAAGGTATTGAAACAATATCAGTACCAGCAAATATAGGTGATTGGGTTGTACAAAATATCTGTCCTGAAACAGGTAATGAAGAAATATTAGTCAAAAAAGACAAATTTATTCAACGTTATGAGCAAGCTGATGTAAATAAAGTAGACGTTTCTAGCACTACCAAAGAATATCATTCTTATATACCTAAAGGTGTTGAGATGAACTACTTTATTATTCCTAAATTATCATCGCCCTTTGTTATGCAAGCGCCTTGGGGTGAATTGCAACGTTTTCAAGCTGGGGATGCTGTTGTTCAGTCGATAACTGATAATCAAGATATCTATCGTATTCAAAAAGATGCTTTTAACTGTACTTATACTATTCTGAAAAAGGCTAATTTATAGATATAAACCAATTTGTTATATAAATTTTCTATGATTACTTTATAGGAAAATAAAGAGAATTGACATGTATCAAAAAGCTATCCTTTCTCTTTAATTGTTTTATCTGCTACATTTTGTTAACCTAAGACTATCAATTAAATATCAATCGTTAGGTAAAACCTATTGATTCGATAGTAGGAATGTATTAGCCATACTCAAATGGAATGGGTACATTAGGCTCATACCAAACAGGAGGATACAAAATGTCTTTAATTAATACCCCAATCAAACCATTCAAAAACATGGCATTTAAAGACGGTCAATTCGTAGAAGTGACTGAAAAGGACGTCGAAGGCAAATGGAGCATTTTCTTCTTTTACCCAGCTGACTTTACCTTTGTTTGCCCAACAGAATTAGGTGACTTAGCTGATCACTATGAAGAATTTCAAAAAATGGGTGTAGAAATTTTCTCTGTTTCTACTGATACTCATTTTACACATAAAGCATGGCATAGCAGCTCTGATACTATTGGCAAAATTAAATATGGCATGATTGGTGACCCAACAGGTGCTTTAACACGTAACTTTGAAAATATGCGTGAAAACGAAGGTCTAGCAGATCGTGGTACTTTCGTTGTCGATCCACAAGGTATCATCCAAGCAATTGAAGTTACAGCTGAAGGTATCGGTCGTGATGCATCTGATCTATTACGTAAAGTAAAAGCAGCACAGTATGTAGCAAGCCACCCAGGTGAAGTTTGTCCTGCAAAATGGAAAGAAGGTGAGGCAACATTAGCACCTTCATTAGATTTAGTCGGCAAAATCTAAAAATAATTAAGCCACAAGATGAGTTATTTATCGGGTGTTTCGGCACCCGATTTTATTGAGGGACGCAAAATGTTAGATGATAACCTAAAAGCTCAGTTAAAAGCTTATTTAGAACGATTAACACAGCCAGTAGAATTAGTTGCATCATTAGATGACAGCAAGCATTCTGCTGAGATCCAATCTTTATTAAAAGAAATTGAACCTCTATCTGATAAAGTCACTTATCGTGAGGATAACAGCAAAGATGTGCGTAAACCTTCTTTTCTTATAACGAATCCAGGGAAAAAGAATGGTGTCCGTTTTGCAGGTTCACCTTTAGGGCATGAATTTACTTCATTAGTGTTAGCTTTGTTGCAAACGGGTGGTCATCCTTCAAAAGAAGCACAAGAATTACTTGAACAAATTCGTCAGTTAGACGGTGAGTTTCATTTCGAAACCTATTATTCGCTCTCTTGTCACAACTGCCCTGATGTTGTTCAGGCATTAAACTTAATGGCGATTTTAAATCCAAAGATAACGCATACTGCTATCGATGGAGGCATGTTCCAAAATGAAATTCAGGAACGTAACATTATGGGCGTTCCTGCTGTATTCCTTAATGGTAATGAATTTGGACAAGGTCGTATAACGCTTGCTGAAATCGTTAACAAAATAGACAGTAATGCAGAAAAACGTACAGCAGAATTATTAAATCAAAAAGATGTTTTTGATGTACTTATTGTAGGAAGTGGCCCTGCTGGTGCTTCAGCAGCGGTATATTCAGCACGTAAAGGCTTAAATACAGGCCTAATTGGTGAGCGTTTTGGTGGTCAAGTCCTTGATACTGTTGATATTGAAAACTACATTTCAGTATCAAAAACAGAAGGTGCCAAACTTGCAGGCGCATTAAAAGCACATGTTGATGATTATCAGGTTGATGTTATTGATAGCCAAACCGTAAAACGTTTGATCCCTGGTAATAGTGAAGGGGAATTACATCAGATTGAGACACAATCTGGTGCAACATTAAAAACACGTAGTTTAATTATTGCCACTGGTGCTCGCTGGCGAAATATGAATGTACCTGGTGAGAATGAGTATCGCACACGAGGTGTGACTTATTGCCCACACTGCGATGGGCCACTGTTTAAAGGCAAAAAAGTTGCTGTAATCGGTGGTGGTAATTCAGGTGTTGAAGCTGCAATTGATTTAGCAGGACTTGTTGAGCATGTTACTGTATTAGAATTTGCGCCAGAAATGAAAGCAGATAATGTTTTACAGAAAAAATTACGTAGCCTAGCCAATGTAGACGTGATTCTTAATGCACAAACAACAGAAGTTTATGGTGATGGGACTAAATTAACAGGGCTTAAATACAAAGATCGTACTAATGATTTAATACATGATATTGAATTAGCCGGTATTTTTGTTCAAATTGGTTTGTTGCCTAATACTCAATGGTTAGAAGGTACGATAGAGCGTAATAAGATAGGTGAAATTGTTGTAGATGCTCGTGGTGAAACATCTGTTAAAGGTGTATTTGCTGCTGGTGACTGTACAATCGTTCCTTATAAACAAATTATTATTGCAGCTGGTGAGGGTGCAAAAGCTTCACTTAGCGCCTTTGATTACCTTATCCGCACGAGCGAAAAATAAGCAAATCAAAGATAATCAATGAGTTATAGAGAAAGGCATCTTTTTTAAGATGCCTTTTTTTGTACATAAAATCATCAAAAAGGGCTGAAAAGTGCCCTAAAGAGTCCAAGTGTGGACAATATGTGGACAACCTAAACCAGCAATTCTGTACTACCTTTCAATGGGTTATATTGAATGGCGTCTTGTAAGAAGTCTGGAGCGAAGTGTGCATAGGTCAACGTTTGTTGCAAATTGGTGTGTCCTAAAATGCGTTGTAACGTAATAATACTTCCACCGTTCATCATAAAATGAGTGGCGAATGTATGACGTAATGCATGCGTTGCTTGGCCTAATGCCATACTAGGTTTCACTTTTTTAATCGCTCTACGAAACATGTGATAAGACGTTTCAGTAAAGAGTAATCCTGATTTCTTTGTACAAATCATGTCAGCAACAGCTTGAGAGATTGGCACAATTCTTGGCTTATTGGTTTTGGTGTAAGTAAATCTCACCTTATTTTGGATCACATGTTCGCGTTTTAGTTTGAGCGCTTCACCCCAACGGGCACCTGTGCTTAAACAGAGAACGGCAACTTTTAAGTTATCATCTTCCAATAATGCTAATAATTGCTGGATTTCCTTATCTGTAAGGTATGACATTTCAGTCGCTTGTTGCTTTAACCGTGATATTCCATGAACGGGATGTTTACTTAAAAAGAAATCCGTTTTTTTAAGTGCGGTAAACATGCCACTTAATGCCGACATATCTCTATTTATGGTTGACGCCTTCACACCAGAGGAAAGCCTAAGTTCACGATAAAGTATCAGTTGCTTATCCGTTAGCTGGCAAACTGGAGGGTTATTGAGAGATTCGGCAATGCGTCTCACCCTTAGATGTGTAACTCTTCCATGAGGTGTATTTTTGCCGAACACTTCCCACCAAATATTAATTAATTCGCTAAGAGGGCGAATATCAGTAGATGCATCTATCCAATCTTTTTGCTGATTAGCGAGTGAATAACGTTCAAATAAAATAGCTTCTTGTTTTTTTCCAAAGCGTCGTCTGATCCGTTTTCCGTTACGGCCAGTCGGTCTAATGTCCACTTCATATTGACCATTTTCGAGTTTCTTAATTGTCATAAGAAAGCCCTCCAATGGTACAAATGCTTTGCGAATCAATAAATTCACAAAATGCTTGATGTATTGTTAGCCAGTTTTCTTGTCTGAGTGGGATGATTGTGTGTTGTCGTGCCCACTGTGTGCGAGTGCCGGTGCGATTTGCCCAGCATCAGGATTAACCTCATCGAACATAAACCAGTCTCGATATTTCCTGAATTGTGGATGTTTAAAGAATTTCATTGCAGATTCTAAAGACATTTTAGCTTTTCCACTTTCATAACCATGATAAGTGACATAATTAATACCTACTAAATCAGCCGCTTGTTTAACATTTAACCTTTCTGACTCACGTATGAGTTTTAGTTTTTCATTATCGTAGATTGACATTATATAAGAGATCTCTTATTTTATAAGAATAGTGATACCTCCTTGCCGTGAAGCAAAGAGTCGCAAAGCGCTATAAAGCGCCTAACATAAGAGGGTAGCAGATGAGAGAGAAAATCGTAAGTCTGTCAGATGGTGTGACAGAGGAAAAATTTGCTGAATTAATCGGTAAGCCGGCGAGTGCAGTTGCAGATATGCGCAAAGCAGGAAAATTGCCCATTATTCAAATGAGAAAACCAGGTTCAAGTAGAGCAGAAAACTATGTTTATCTACCTGCATGGAATAACGGTTTAAAGATGGCTTATGAATCTTTACCAAAAGAGATCCGTGATGGTTGGTTAGTGTGGTTAGGGTTGAAGTCATGATACGACAAATAACTGAGCATAGTTTTATATATCGTGGCTTTACGATTATTAAGTTACCACGAAAAGCAATGAATCCAGTTACTCGTTATCACGTTTGGTTAGGTGATCAGTCATTCGGCAAGTTTGATGCAATGGCTGAGGCGGTTAAATATATTGATGGGTTAAGGAAAGCTAAAAATGAAAAATAATATAACTGTTATAACCAATAATAAATGTGAAAGTATATTTATTCGTATTAAAAATAAATATACATCTGTTGAAGATCTTACTTTTAGGCTAGATGAATTAACCCATTTTTATCCCGCTAATAATAATGGGAAAACCGTTGTTATTATACTAAAAGCAATGAATTTCTGTCCAACAATAAGATACTCAGATTTCAGTGATTTTTTCACCTTTATAATCAAAAAAATAGCCGCAGTAAATAATGATCCTCAGCTGTTTGAATTAATTGTGAACACCGATTTAAGTTGTGAATGGCATCAGGTGGCTTAAATATCATGGTGTTATTATTATCTTAGGAAAGTAATTACAGCCAATAAATAATCAAATATTAAATAATGACCTTTATCGGTCAGGGATTTTTATTACCTAAAAATGAGGTTTTAAAATGAGAAATATTCCAGAACCTATATTTACGCCTGTGGCTGAAAATATAAAAGCAAATAGAGAAGATGAACGTAAATCATTAATAAATCATTTTGCCGATCGCCAACGTCAATTAGCCGACAAAGTATTAATAGATAAATTAGATTATGCGCAAGTTCATCAATTATTAATTGGTGAGGCAGATAAATTAGAGTTAGAAGCAGGGGAGCTTAATTATGTCTGATGCAGTTGATCGTGCCAATGAATATGCAGAGCTAGTGCTGGAACAAAATATTCAAGCAACGAGAAAGGCAATAAAGAGTGTATCGGCGTTTGAATGTGAGAATTGTGACCATCCAATACCTCAAGCGCGTCGCCAAGCAGTTATAGGCTGCACATTATGTATTGATTGCCAAATATTGCTTGAGCTAAAAGAAAAACATTATCACAGCATATGAGAATCATTTTCTATAAGTAAATAAAAAGCACACAACCTGCGGGATAGGCAGTTATTGTGTGCTCTAAGGTTATCTCATGAAATCATACCATATTCAGGCGTTATTGCCTCGTCTTATACACGACTTTCAATTCAAAGAGCAAAATGGTTATTTGCGCCAAGGTATTTGCCCAAGCTGTAAGAAAAAAGAGTTATTTACTTCAATTGAAATGCCGTTTGTGTTGCGTTGTGGACGTGAGAATAAATGTGGTGCTGAATTGATCGTAAAAGAAATTTATCCCGATATATTTGACGATTGGTCAACCCATTACCCTAAGACACAGCAAGCACCCAATGCGGCAGCAGATGCCTATTTACAGCACGCTAGAGGGTTGAATATTGAGCCATTAAAGGGGCTTTATTCAGAGTCTAGTTATCATGCTAATGGTTTAGGTGCTGCAACAGTTAAATTTGCGTTACCAGAGAGCGCATATTGGGAACGTATTATTGATAGACCATCGAGATTTGATCGTAAAGCTAACTTTTTTGGCTCTTATAAGGGGCATTGGTGGTCATTACCTCAACAAGATTTAACACAAGCTAAAGAGATTTGGCTAACTGAAGGTATTTTTGATGCGCTAAGTCTTATTCAAAATGGTATGACAGCAGTTTCATTGATGACTTGCCATAATTATCCTGAAATTGCTTTGGCTAAGTTAAAAACAGAACTTGGCAATAATAAAAAACCGTTATTGGTTTGGGCATTAGATAATGGTGCAGCTGGTGAACGGGCTATGAGGAAGTTTGTTGCGCGTAGTCATGAGGAAGGTTGGAAAGCCACTGCCGCCAGACCAGCAGAAGTTGATAATGGGAACGATTGGAATGACTTGCACATGAAAGGCAAGTTAACTGAACGAGATATGGCTCGTTATCGTTATTATGGAAAATTGCTGTTAGCTTCCACTGCGTTTGAAAAAGCACGTTTAATGTTTAATTGGACGGAGCGTTCAGAGTTTGATTTTCAGCATGATAACCGTTTGTATTGGTTTAAGTTGGACATCGACAAAATGATGAAGACGATTGAGCGTATTCATGATGCAGAGCCTGATTTAGATGAAGATGAAACTAGACAAAAAGCCGTTAAAGAATCTGGCACCGTAATTGAAATAGCCAACTGTTATCCTACACCATTATATTTCCAAAAATCGGTAGAAACCGATGAATCATGGTATTACATCCGTGTTGATTTTCCTCGACAGCCACAAGTTAAAGCGACTTTTACCGCCTCACAATTAACTAGCGCTAGTGAATTTAAAAAGCGTTTATTACATGTGGCAAAAGGGGCCGTTTATACAGGTACAACTTTGCAATTAGATCGTATTTGTAAGCAGGCATTGCCTGATATCAAAGAGGTGATCACTCAAAATTATGTCGGATATAACAAAGAATACGGTGTGTATGTCTTTAATGATGTGGCAATACAAGACGGTAAGTGTTTTACGTTGAATGAGGAAGATTATTTTTCTTTGAATAAGCTTGATATTAAGACGTTAAGTCTTAGCCCATCATTATCTATTAATACGGATTTTAGTGAATTTGATACCAATTGGTTAGGCTCTCTTTGGGAAGCTTTTGGTGTGAAGGGCTATGTCGTATTAGCGTTTTGGGTGGGTTCTCTTTTTGCTGAACAAATACGAAAAACACATAAGAGCTATCCTTTTTTAGAGATTTGCGGTGAACCAGGTTCGGGTAAAAGTACCTTAATTGAATTTTTATGGCGTTTATGTGGTCGTGCTGATTATGAGGGATTTGATGCATCAAAATCGAGTGTTGCCGCTCGAGGGCGCAATTTTGCACAAATTAGTAATTTACCTGTGTGTTTAATTGAAAGTGATCGCGTACAAGATAACGCAAAATTGAAAGCGTTTGATTGGGAAGAGCTGAAATCTTTGTATAACGGCCGTGCGACTCGTTCATTAGGGGTAAAGAATAGCGGTAATGAGACTTACGAGCCATTATTTAAAGGCAGTATTGTGATTGCACAAAACGCAGAGATTAATGCCTCACGAGCGATTTTAGAGAGGATTATTCATCTTTATACTGATAAGGCTGAGCAGAGCGTAGAAACCCGTTATGCCGCTATCGCTCTTGAACGTTATCCTATTGAAAAGTTATCAGGATTTTTACCTAAGGTATTAATGAAAGAAACGGCGATATTAAAACAATACAATGAACGTGTAGATGATTTGCAGGCGCAGTTATTTGCGGATAAGGCGATTAACCATGAGCGGATCGCTAAGAACCATGCACAGTTAATTGCTTTATTGGAAACATTAGCATTGGTATTGCCTGTAAAAGACATGCATATCCGACAAACACGTAACTTTATTATTGAGTTAGCTAAACAACGAGTTCAAGCCATACAGTTGGATCAACCGCCAGTTATGGAATTTTGGGATATGTTTGATTATCTACAAGATAATGAGCCATTTGGTGTTAATCATAGTATTGAACAGGGCGTTTATGCAGTGAATTTTAACCATATTGCGCAGGTTGCCAGCGAGCACAGACAATCAATGTTATTAAATACGGATATTAAAAACTTACTAAAAGCAGGGCGTATGCGTAAGTTTGTAGGTATTAAGACTGTGAGAAGTGTAGTAAACAGTCAATTTAATAACTCACTGGCGATAGGGAGTGCGCTTAAAAGGCCTGAAGTAATTAAGTGTTGGGTATTTCAGGAAAACAGTGAGAGTTAGCGTTTTATTTGTATTTAAATTGGCTGCCATGTGCAGCCTTTCTTTTATCTGTAGAAAACCATCAAGTAATTATCATAATTACTAAGAACAATAAAAGAGAGAAGATATAAATGTTTGTGCAATAAATAAGCATTATTTAATCTCTTTTATATAGATAGAGAATTTGTGGGAGGGGTTCGGAAAGCGGTTACAATGGTTACAAAATTAAAATAGGTTTATATCTTATTGATTAAATAAAGAAATATAAAGATTAAGAAAGGTTACAAATGGGTTACTTTGCAGTTACGTGTAACCGTTTAAAGAGGTTACAAATTAAAAATATAACTTATTGTTTTATAAGGATTTAACTTTTTAATCCCTGTTTTGTAACTCGTTGTAACCCGTAAAAAGTTACAAAGGAGTTGTTTGTAATCAGTGGGTTAGAGGTGGTTTTTGTAGGGTGTAACCGATGTAACCGGTTTCCGAGAAGGGGATAGCTAAATAGTTAACTTACTAATTGACTTGATGATATTTTTTTTTGAAATATTATATTAGATATATTTATTGATGACTAATATCTGAGTAAACAATAAGTGAAGATGATAAGCATTGGAACTACCCATAAGAATAATTATATTCAAATATAATAATTGAATGTGTAATAAGTGAGGTATGAAATGAATGAATTTATAGATGTAGATGAGACTAAAAAACAAGCAAATATTGATTTTGAGAAACTAATGGGAATTCTTGAGGAAGTCGATGTTAAATCTGTAATCTCAATTTTTTTTTATGAATCTATTTATGGGAAAACTCTTCCCATTATTTATGAAAAAATCATTAGCTTAATTCCTAAGTTAACCAGTATTAATGGAAAAAAACCTGATTTTTCTGATATAAAGATAATAAAAGAAAATCTCTATAGTATAGATACTATTGATCGACTATTCGATGATGATAAATCAAGCATGAGTGGAAATATAGAAAGAATATACTCAATGAATAAAAATCTTATTCGAGGTGAATATTATGATTCACATGCGATGAATTATTTCAAATCACTTTTTGAAACATTTGAGGAAGGTTTAAATAATGGTTTGGGATGTTCATATAAAGACGCTGAATTGTTATTTTCAATCATTAATAGTCTATATTTAAATGCGACTAATAATAAGGCTGAGAAATTCATATCAAAAAAACAAGATTTGATTAAATTATATAAAGAAGATAAAAAAGAATTTCAAAAAACATTTGGAATAAAAATAAATAATAAAAAATCTGCTTATAAATATATAGATTATTACATTGACGTTGAATTTTCCAAGGAAATTAATGAGGTATTTTTTTTAGAAAAAGATAAGATTTTAAACTATAGAGGAGAAACACAAGAATCTTTAAATAACCTAATTAATCATTTAACCTTAAAAGATTTTTCTATTCTAGAAGAAGAGAAAACGTATAATATTTTCTCTAAAAAACCATTGTTATTATTGGATGGGGACTATTTTTGTGTTCATTTGGATATGATATATAAATCTTTTTATCAGTTAGCTGATGATTTTTTGAGAAATAATAAAGAATTAAGTAAAAAATATAATAAACATAGAGCTACGAATTTGGAAAAAAAAGCAATCGATCTTTTAAAAAGTGTAATGGTAGATTCAGAAGTTTATCAGGAAATATATTATGATTCGGTTGACACTGGTCTACAATGTGAAGTAGATGGTTTATTAAAATATAGAGATATCTTATTCATTATTGAGGCTAAGGCTCATAAAGTTTCAGAGCAAGCTGTTGGTGGTAGTACTCAAAGAGTAAAAAAACATGTTGAACAAATTATAAAAGAAGCTTATGAACAATGCATAAGGACTAAACGATCACTATTTTCTGAAGAGCATGATCCAAAACTTAGATATAAAAATAAAAAAAGAGTCAACCTCGATTTATCAGGGGTTCACCATGTTGTACTAATGCCTATTAGTCAAGAAAGATTTGATGAGTTTACAAGTAATCCTCATTTTGTATCTGAAACTAATTTATTTAATAATAATGAGTTACCATGGGCTATTAATGTTTTCGATCTTTATGTAATAACTGATATTTTAGATAATCCAATTGATTTAATTGATTACATATATAGGAGAGTAAGTTATTCAGGGAGAAATAATACATATATCCATGATGAACTTGATTGGCTTGGCTATTACATGGAGGATAGGCTTCGAGGTATAAGAGAAAATATCGATAACACTGAATTTAATATGATAATGTTTGAACCTAATTCAACTAAATTTGATGATTATTATATCAAAGGATTGGAAAAGCCAAGGTTTTATTTTAATCTGTTTCTTAAAGGCATAATAGATAACATGTTGAAATATAATACTGGTTATAAAGCGATAAAGGGTTTTTACTTCTTCGATAAGAAAGGGCAAGATGATTTATCTAAAATGATAATAAATAAGGAGGCTGATTACAAAAAAAACAATAAGTATGGGACCGTAGTATTTTCTAACTCTGAACAAAAAATCATTAATTTATTTTGTTTCTATAATTTTTATAATATAGAGAATAACGATAATACTTTTTTTAAAGAAAGAGCCGCATCAGCACTTAACAAATTATCTTGTTCTGATTTAATAGGTTATAAGGTGTATTTAATAAAAATACCTATTAATACTGGTTTTAATATTACAGGAGTTGATTTTATTTGTGATTTATAGGTTTTATGTATAATAAACTATTACCCATAAAATTGCATGATATTGAGTCTATTGTGCCGTCATTTTTTATATACACTAATGCCATTGCTAGGCGCTATGATGAGAACTTGCATCTGCATAAAAACTGACACATTTAGTGCGCGGGCGTGGCGGGGTCACGATTGCGTTTTGAGGGGGTTTAAAACATTATTCCTCGCAAATTTCCAGCGCGTAGAGCGATTAAAACAAGATAAAGTTATCTAGGTATCAAATAAATTACGTGTGCTTAAAATGGATTGTAGGCGCATTTGATATGGGTTTGAGAGGGTGAAAATTAGGCGGATTCGCCTTATCAAGGGGTAAACGGTATAATAGAATTGAGTCACTATTATTATTAGTCAGACCGATACTTATACCTTACAGGTAAAAAAATACCGCCAGTGTAGGCGGTATTGTTCTTTGTGCGGTGAAGTTACTCATCAGCCAATGTGTACTTATCAAACTTAATCACTTCCTCACCTAGCCAATCATTAATCTGTAATATCTTGCTTTGCAGTGGCGCCAACTCATTACGAAAGAAAACCTTTGCCGCTTTCTCGACATCACCAAAGCCACCGGTATTTTGTGGAATGATCCCCATCATTTGAGGCGGTACGCGGTGTGCCGCTAACATATCATCACGGCTGACATTCTTAATATTAAGAAATTCATCTTTTGCCGCAATCTCACTTAGTGGAATAACTTGTACCCCGTCTTTCTTGCCGTTTGGTGCGTGGATAAACAGATTACGGAAATTACCGGGGCCTTTTGAGTTTTGCATTGCCTTACGGATTTTATCAATGTCGCTTTGGTTTTGTGAGGCGTCACTGACGTATAAAATAAATCCGGCATGGCTACCATTGCGATAATACTTAAGGCGGAACAGGGTAGCCGCTTCATTCAGTAGCACTGACATGGTGGACGCCAGATATTCCGGTAAGCCGTACAACTCTTGATTTAAATCGGGTTCGTATAACTGAAACACACAGCCGGGTTTAAACTCATAAGGTTGTGAATCATAGCCATAGCGCACAAACCAATAACTATCATCAGCAACACCACGACGGGTATATTTTGCCAGTGTTGGTGTGAGTTTTAATAAATTACCCACCATATTATTACGCCGTTCAAGGTAGGCATTACCAAAGGTTAAGAAGTCGAGCGCAAACCGGCTAAAGTCTAACTTAGAGAGAAAACGGTTAGGCTGGAACGTACTCACTAAGATATTACGTTTCACATAAATCGCACTGCTATGATGAGTCGCCGCACGAAACAGTTTTGATAACCCATCAAAGCTAATCGGTGGCTCATACCAATTATCAATTTGCGCACACTCCAGATAATCAAAAATTTCTCGTTTATCTAATACCGGAACGGGATCACCAAAGGTAAAGGCTTCCATACCGTTATTGGCAGTTGCCGTTTGTTGTGCTTTAAAACTTTTTTTATTTTTACGGCTCATTAATAAATCTCCACAATGTTATTACTGTTCTCGGTGGTGCCGGTTAAGGGTTCGTTGAAAAGGGCGTGCATAGTCGCCCACGCTAGGTCAGCGTGTCCGCTTTCTTCACTGCGCGAGGCTTCATAGGTAGGGCGGTTACCACTTCCGGTAGTAGTACGGCGAATGGAAGTAAAAGATTGAACGATATCAACGCACTGCGCGTCGAACTCTAAGCGTCCGTGACTAATCACGTCATAGGCTTTAATGACTAAGGCATTTTTGACATTCGGGTTATAAATAAACTCACGCGCAGCAGGGAAAAACTGGATAACATTCTGATAAACACCATGCCCTAAGCCGGTGGTATCAATGCCCATATATTCCACATAGAAACGCTCAGTAATTTTTTTAATAGCGTCAGCTTGTGCACGAAAATCCATACCACGCCATTGATGGCGTTCTAATATGCGGAATTTTCCGCCGGGTACTTTAGGCGGCGCGATAACCACACAACCGGCACTATCGCCATTTTCACCACCTTTGCTGGGGTCGTAACCTACCCAAACCGGATCATAACCATAGGGACGTAGCGCTAACGGTTGAATGTCATCCCACACTTCCCAACTGTCCACCATGCAGTCTTGCATCATGTTAAAGTTGAATAGGGATTCGATATCATCCATAAAGTGGCACATTAAAAGGTTGTTATATTCGTCCGGGCTATACTCTTTTTTGAGTTGCTCTAAATCGAATAAATCACAACCGCCACGCAGGGCATCTTCAATATTAACGATTTGTCGCCATTGCCCATCTTCACATAAACGCCCATTGACTAAGGCTTCATGTGAAATATCAATATCAACTCTGTCTTCTTTTTTGCGTCCGCGGTTATACAGCTTGCCAGACCAAAACGGGTACGCTTCATGGCTCATGGTTGACGGTGTTGAAAAGTAAGTTTGTCGCCATTGTTTTTGGATGGCCATACCCGAAGTCACTTTGCGTAATTCTTGAAACTTGGGTATCCAAAAGGTTTCATCCAGATACAAATTACCGTGATAACTTTGTGCTGTGCGGGCATTGGTGCCAAGAAAATAGAGCGTTGCCCCATTGCTTAACATCAATGGGTCGCCTCTTAATTCAACATCAACTTCTAATGCCATTTTGATAATGTATTCACGGAACATATAGGCTTGCGCTTTACTGGCGGAGAGGAAAACTTGATTCCGTCCAGTAGTCAGGGCATCAATAAAGGCTTCACGGGCAAAGTAGAATGTTGCGCCGATTTGACGGGATTTTAAAATATTACGAATGCGGTGATGACCGGCGCGATACCATACTTTTTGATATTCAAACAACGTATTGCGAAATTCATCTTCTAATTTTTCAATTTGTTCTTCTGAAAAGAAATTTTTCTCTGTTTGACGGCGTTCGCCTTTATTGCGGTTAGCAATCTTAGGGTTAAGGTCTGTCTCATTACCGCCGTTTTGATATTTTCTGATCCGCGCCATGCGTTCAAGTTGGCGCCCTAATAAGTCGATTTCTTTAAAATCTTTCCCTTCTTTGCTCTCTTTTAAAATCAGATTGCAATAACGCGCCTCAACGGTTAATTCTGCGCGTTCGGTCGGATTAATTTCATCCCAATTATCACGACGTTTCCAACTGTGAATAGTGGACGCCTTTTCGCCTAGCGATTCCGCTATGCGGGCAATGCGATAACCTGAAAAATACAGGTGCATCGCTTTTTTTCGGTTATCAAAGGTTTCTGTAAGAGTCATTGCATAATCACGATTTCTTGCTTAAGTTACGGCTAGTCTATTAACCGCTGAACACCGATTCGCTTCATTCCCGTTGTGCCATATCTCAGACAAACCTTATTCATTGTTTAACGCCCCTTTTAACCGACAACATACAGACCAACGAATAAACGGATGCAGTCTGGAGTAGTGCATGTCGAAGAAATCAAAACCGGTTCGTCTTTGTGTTGAAGGGGCGACAACGGATGGGCGTAAGGTTAGTCGCGAATGGTTAACCCAAATTGAAAAAAATTACGACCCCAAATTTTATGGTGCGCGAATCAATATCGATCACTATAACGCTTCATGGGCGCCACGCTTTGGCGATGTGGAATCGGTGTATACCGAGGAAATAAAAGAAGGGGCGCTGGCGGGTAAACTGGCACTGTATGGCGTGATTAATCCTATTCCGGAATTAATTGAACTCAATAAAAAACGTCAAAAAGTATATACCTCTGTTGAAATTAACCCCAGTTTTTCAGATATCGGCGAAGCCTATCTTATCGGGCTAGCGGTAACTGACAACCCCGCGAGTTTAGGTACTGAAATGTTGCAGTTTAGTGCCAATGCACAAAGTAACCCACTTTCAGAACGTAAACAAAGCAAAGATAACGTCTTTACTGCCGCAGAAGAAACGCATTTTGAATTTACTGACGAAAAACCGGAAAGCGATAAGCCGGGACTTTTTAGCGTCATTAAAGAGATGTTTTCTAAAAAGCAACACAATGATGATGCGCGATTTACCGATGTGCATCAGGCGGTAGAACTGTGTGCCCAAGAAGTACAAAACCTTTCAGCAGAAATTACCGAATTAAAAAGCGCAGACCAACGCGAAGCGGTAAAAGCGCTCACGCAACAACTCACGGAATTAAAAAACCAATTTGAAAATACAGATGCCTCGTTCTCACATCGTCCGCCGGCAACAGGTGGCGAAAATAACGGCGAAGTGCTGACGGATTGCTAAGGTAACGAACAGACCATGAAAAAAGAAACTCGTTTTAAATTTAATGCTTATATGACGCAACTCGGTAAAATTTACGGTGTTAGCGCTCAAGAATTTAGCGATACCAAAGTACCGATTGAACCGTCTGCTGCTCAAAAATTAGAAACTACGATCCAGCAATCGGCGGAGTTTTTAACGCACGTTAATATTGTGCCGGTTGATGACCAAATCGGTGAAGCCATTGGTTTAGGTATTGGCTCAACTATTGCAGGCACTACCGATACAACAGCAAAAGACCGCGAAACAAGCGATCCGATTAAGCTGACAAAAAACAGCTACCTTTGCCAGAAAACCAATTACGACACCCATCTTGATTACGCCAAAATTGATATGTGGGCGAAGTTTACCGATTTTCAAACCCGTATCCGTGACGCGATTATCCGCCGTCAGGCATTAGACCGCATTATGATTGGGTTTAATGGTACGCACCGTGCTGATAACTCTGATCGTAAAAAATATCAATTACTGCAAGATGTAAATTCAGGTTGGTTACAAAAAGTCCGTGAACGTGCGCCTGATCATGTGATGGGCAGTATTACGCAAGATGGTACAACAACAGCCAAACCGGTTTATGTTGGTAAAGGGCGCGCGTATCAAAATTTCGATGCGTTAGTCCAAGACACCATTGATAAGGCAATTGATCCAGAATATCAGGACGATACTGGGCTTGTTGTGATTTGTGGTCGTAAATTACTGTCTGATAAATATTTTCCATTGGTCAATAAAGACCAAAACAACAGTGAAAAACTGGCAGCAGATACCATTATCAGTCAGAAACGTATCGGCGATTTACCGGCTGTACGTGCGCCGTTCTTCCCAGACAATGCCTTTTTTATTACTCGCCTTGATAACTTGTCGATTTATTTCCTTGCGGATTCTCGTCGTCGCCAAGTGCTGGATAATGCAAAACGTGATCGCATCGAAAACTACGAGTCAGTCAATGAAGATTTCGTCGTTGAAGATTTCCGCGGTGTGGCACTCGTTGAAAATATTGTTTTTGAAGAGGCTAAAGAAACACCGCCAGAAAATAAAGACGTTATTGCACCAGAAAATGACGCTGTGACGGAAGAAACACCGACTGACAATAAAAAGGAAAAATAATGGCGTTATCTCCGTGGGAAAAACACCGCATGAGCCTCAATGCGCAACAGTCCACTCAATTGGGTGGACATGTTAGTCGCAACACGAAAGGCTATCACATGATGCTGTTACGTCTTGCGACAGATAAAAAAGAGCTAAAACATTTTCAGTCACGCGAACGCAAAGAAGCTTATAAACGCAATATATTAGCCAATTATCAACCATGGGTTGATGGGGCATTGTCCGGTGGTAGCGGTGTGCAAGATGACGTCTTAATGACGATTTTGCTGTGGAAAATTGATGCGGGTGATTATGAGGGCGCATTAGATATTGCCGTTTATGCATTAGCTAATCGCTTAGTGATCCCCGGTGTCAACCGCACCACGGGCACCGTGATTGCCGAAGAAATCGCTGATTCGGCAATGCGAGCGTATGCCGTGAAATCACCGGTTTCATTGGCAACATTAGAGCGTACACGCTTACTGACCGATGATGAAGATATGCCCGATGAAGTCAGGGCAAAACTCTACAAAATCTTAGGGTTAGTGCTACGCGATAATAATCGCCCACAAGAAAGCTACTGCGTATTAAGCCGAGCCTTAGAGTTAAACATGAATGTCGGGATTAAAACCGAATTAAAACAACTCGATAAAGTGCTCAAAGCCCAGCGTGACGCTGAAAAAGTATTGTGACACCACGTCAGGGCGGCACGGAAAAAGCCACTCGCTTTCTTTCGTCCACCGCCCACCTATTTTAAGGGTTTCTTATGGATTATGTTTCTGCTAACCCTGTGCCACAAAAAGACGAAACCATTAAAAATAATGGCTTTTTCCCTGATATTCGTACCCGTGATTTTCAATTGCAAACTCGCGTTGATGGCACAGTGACACCGGAACGACTAAAAAGCACATTGCTTAACGCCATGATTGAAGTAAACCGCGAGCTGTATCAGTGGCGAATTAAACAATCTGCGAAAACATTAAACGACGTGCCCGCTGAACAAATTAACGGTGAAAGTGAACTACTGATTTTATATCAGCGTGCGGTGTTCTGTTTTGCAAAGGCCAGTTTGATTGAACGTTATCGCGATATTGATACCACTGCACAAGGCAATAAAAAAGCCGACACCATGACACCGGCAATTGATGAAGTGTGGCGTGATGGTCAATGGGCTTTACAACGTATCAAAGGGGAAACCCATAATACGGTGGAGCTTATCTAATGCGGATTTACACCCAACAAGGTGATACCGTAGATGATATTTGCTGGCGTTACTTTAGTCAGTCATCCGGCATGATTGAGCAAGTGTTAGATGCTAATCCTGGGCTGGTTGAATTGGGTGCAATCTTACCCACCGGCACAGCAATTGAATTACCTGATAACGCACAACAGTACAGCACAACACCGATTTTACAACTTTGGGATTAACCCCTTTAAGGGGGAAAGGTATGAAGAAAATGCCCTATAAAGATCCAAATAATATTAATTGGCTAACCGCGTTATTAGTTAGCTTAATGGCACTTTTTGGCAGTATCGCCAGTTATGCCAACAAGGTACTCAATGGGGAGTCATTCCGCGTTGGTATTTTAATTGCGCAAATTATTGTCTCCATGTTTGCCGGTATGTTTGTTCTGCTGGGTGCGAGTTATTTTCATTGGCAAATGGAGATAGCCGGTAGCTTTGCGGGTATGGCGGGCTGGTCTGGTGCTGCATTAGTCAGTGCGTTAGAAAAACGATTCTTAAGGAAAGTTTCCGGTGAATAAATTTATCTTTAGTCAGCGCAGTAAACATAATCTTAGTGGCGTTAACCCGTTATTAGTGAAAATTGCGTATCGTGCATTAGAAATCTCTACGGCAGACTTTGCAGTGATTGAAGGTGTTCGCACACTTGAAAAGCAAAAAGAAAATGTGAAAAAAGGCGTTTCAAAAACATTAGACAGCCGTCATTTAACAGGCGATGCCATTGATATTTTACCCTCTGCAATTAAGCCGGGAATGGAATGGCAACCGCATTTTTTTGAACCGGTATTAATGGCATTCAAACAAGCTGCGGATGAAGAAGGGGTAACATTGCGTTTCGGCAAAAACTGGAAAAATGACCCCAAGTTACCCGTTGAAACCCGTTTTACTGATTATCCTCATATCGAGATCCCACGATGAAATGGCACGTACTAATAGGTATTGTGGCGGGTGTGATGGGATTGCTACTGATATTTAAGTTTGACGCTTTGCTTACTGAAAATAGCCAGCTTAAGGGTGACAACCTTGTCCTTAAGCAAAACGTTATCAATCATAAAAATGTGATTGAACACTATCAGGAAGAACTCACCCGCTTATCAGAATTGGATAAACAGCATACAAAGGCGCTAACTGATGCAAAAAATGATATTAGCCAGCTTAATGATGAGTTGCGTAATCACACTAAACGGGTGTACATCAAAGCCGATTGCCCCAACCCCGATAATCACACCACCGCCACCGCCGGCATGGGTGATGCAACCCCCGCACGACTTACCGAAACGGCTCAACAAGATTATTTACGTCTCCTCGAAATGATGGCAGAAAATAAGGCACAAACGGAATATTTAATTGATTACACAAATCGATTATTACAATACATCAATGAGTTAAGTTATGAAAAAGCCTGCCAATCTACACGATACCTTAATTAACAAGGTCGCCTATTTAGGTGAAAACCCCGATAGGCTCTACACCTTTATTGACGGTG
The DNA here is from genome assembly GCF_001654855.1 of Proteus myxofaciens ATCC 19692. Classification (GTDB taxonomy): domain Bacteria; phylum Pseudomonadota; class Gammaproteobacteria; order Enterobacterales; family Enterobacteriaceae; genus Proteus; species Proteus myxofaciens. Next base: position 20,770 of record NZ_LXEN01000005.1, on the reverse strand, counting down.
GGGCGATTGTGGCAACCGGTGCCCGCAGTCAATCTTATGAATATCAATACAACCTCAATATTATTATTGATGATTATCCCGGTGACCAAGATGTGTTAATGGCGGTGATCATTGGTTGGATTGAACAGCATCAACCTGATATTTTCCTTAATCCCGATAAACGCCAAAGTCATTTTACCTTTGATGCCTTTATTGATAGTCACCAGACCGCCAGTATTAGTATTGATTTAAAGTTAACCGAGCGAGTCCTCGTTAATATGCAAGCGGATAAACTCGTTGTTGGTGCCATTGAAGAGCCGGCTGATCCGTTTGAGAGTTGGGAGAGTGTGGCTCATGAACGCTGATGATTTCAGTCCGTTAACCCAAGCGTTAGCCGCCATGTTGGCAAAAGCGTCACCTAATGAACGTAAAAAATTAGCCCGTGAAATTGCCCGTGATTTACGCAAAAGCAATTTACAACGTATTCGCGCCCAAAAAAATCCCGATGGAACAGCATTCACCAAACGAAAAGCCTCAACGGTTACCGTATTACGGGGAATGAAATTTGTCTGGAAAGGGCAAGCGCGCAGTTTAAAAAATTGGCGATTACGCAAAACGAAAAAAGGTGAGGTGATCACCGGATATGATTTAGAAAAGAAAGCCGAACGCAGTTTTTATAAGCGCGATATTTTACGTTTTATTGAAGTGAAAAAAGACAAAATCAGCACCGCAAAGCCCAACAAACAGACTCGCATGTTTAAGCGTTTAGCCACTGCCCGTTATTTGCGCATGTCGGCTAATGATAACGGTGTCTCTCTCTCTTTTGCCCCTCAAGTTGCGGGCATTGCTGCCGTACATCATTACGGTTTAAAAGAACGTGTGCGGGGCAAGTCATTAGAAATTCAATACCCTGAAAGAAAGCTATTAGGCTTTTCACCGGCGGATATCAAACATATCGAAAATCAATTATTGGAATTTCTTTCCCGTTAATTGTCCAGTCTTTGAAACAATCCCAACCCCGTGCATTTTTTTATTTCTCGTTGCACATTGCGGGTATGAATATCGCAGAACTTATCCGAAAAATACAAAACTTGATCCGTACTGGCGTGGTGATTGATGTCAGTGCGGAAAAAGGGTGCCGAGTTAAAACGGGCGACAATGAAACCGACTGGCGCCCATGGCTCACTGCGCGTGCAGGAAAATCGTGTTCATGGTGGGCGCCCAGTGTCGGCGAACAAGTGTTATTGCTGTCTATCGGTGGTGATTTAACCACCTCGTTTGTGTTGCCAGCGATATTTAGTGACGATTTTTCAGAGCCATCAACCTCATTAACAGCCCATCGCCATGAGTATGACGATGGTGCAGTGATTGAATATGAGCCAGCAACAGGGGCGCTAATAGTCACAGGAATTAAAACCGCCGAGATTGAAGCTAGCGAATCGGTCACAGTCACATCCCCCGACATTACGTGTGTCGCGACAAGCAAAATCACCCTTGATACACCGGCCGTTATTTGCACCAACAATTTAACGACCGGATCACTGACGGTGCAAAAAGGCGGCACAATGACCGGTAATATTACCCATTCTGGCGGGCAAATGTCTTCTAATGGCGTGGTGGTTTCAGCCCATACTCACGGTGGCGTGCGTACCGGTGATGGTAATACGGGGAAACCGCAATGAACTATCTCGGTATGAACGCACAAACCGGTGAACGTATTACCGATATTGAACACGTTCGCCAGTCGGTGAGAGATATTTTTAACACCCCCATTGGTAGCCGATTGATGCGCCGTGAATATGGCAGTTTGCTTGACGATTTAATAGACGGCCCTGTTAACGCCAAGATGCGACTGCAATTAATGTCGGCGTGTTACACCGCGGTTTATCGTTGGGAGCCACGTATTGTGATGACCGCCATTGATATTCATAGCCAACACGAACAGGTGATTGTGGATATCACCGGCTATTACGTCCATAACCAACAACTGATTACTTTCTCATTACCGGTGACATAACATGCCAACGATTAACTTAAGCCAATTAACGCCACCCGATGTGATTGAGTCGTTAGATGCAGAGCAACTCTTGCGTGAACGCAAAACGGCGTTGATTGCTGCGATGCCAGTCCATTTACGTGATGCGGTTGCTAACACGTTATCATTAGAGTCTGAACCGCTAACTAAGCTGTTAGAAGAAAATGTCTATCGTGAGTTGCTATTGCGCCAGCGTATTAATGAGTCTGCCCGTGCGGTCATGGTGGCGTATGCGAAAGGGGCGGATTTAGACCAATTAGCCGCGAATTATAATTTATCGCGTCTAGTGTTACGCCCCGCCAATCCCAAAACTATTCCGCCTACACCAGCGCTTTTAGAGTCTGATGATGATTTGCGTTTACGCATTCCTGCCGCCTTTGAGGGGTTAAGCGTTGCGGGGCCAGTGGGAAGTTATGAATTTCATGCTCGTAGCGCTGACGGTCGGGTGTCCGATGTATCCGCGATCAGTCCAACGCCAGCAAATGTCACTATCTCGGTATTATCTCGTGAGGGTGACGGCACCGCATCCGAAGAATTACTGCGCATTGTTGAGCACGCGTTAAACGATGAAGATGTGCGACCGGTTGCTGACCGCATCAAAGTACAATCCGCCAAAATCATCCCTTATCAAATTGACGCCACATTATTTCTTTTTCCGGGGCCTGAGTCAGAGCCGATACGCAAAGAGGCTAATCGACGTCTGACGCAATACATCACAGAACAACACCGCTTAGGGCGTGATATTCGTTTGTCGGCGATTTATGCCGCATTGCATGTGGCAGGGGTGCAACGTGTGGAATTAAAACAACCCACTAAAGACGTGGTACTTGATAAAACTCAAGCCTCGTATTGCACCCAAAGTACATTAACCATTGGTGGCTCGGATGAATAGCCTATTACCGTCAGGCAGTAGTCCATTAGAAAAGGCGGCCGCCATTGCCTGTCAATCCTTGCAAACCTTGCCCGTGCCATTGCGCCAATTATGGAACGCCAGCACATGCCCCGTTGATTTATTGCCGTATCTCGCATGGGCTTGGTCAGTGGATCGATGGGATGAAAACTGGTCTGAATCCGTTAAACGTCAAGTAGTACAAGATTCGATGTTTATTCACCGACACAAGGGCACCATTGGCGCGCTTAAGCGTGTGGTTGAGCCACTCGGTTACATCATCAAAGTCACGGAGTGGTGGCAAACCGACGATCCACCGGGCACATTTCGCCTTGATGTGGGTGTGCAGGAAAACGGTATTACCCAAGAAATTTATGACGAATTAGAGCGTTTGATTGCCGATGCCCGCCCTGTTAGTCGGCATCTATTAGGGTTATCCATCAACCTTGATTCACAGGGTGAGTTTTATCTTTCCGCCGCCACCTTTAGCGGTGATGAATTAACCGTTTACCCCTATTTTGTAGAAGAGATTACTGTGTCTGGTACGCCATTAACGGCGGTCGGCGTACACATTATTGATAAAGTTGAGGTCGCACATGAGCGCTAAATTTTTTGCCTTATTAACCGTGATTGGTGCCAATAAGTTGGCAAAAGCCACGGCATTAGGTACCACCTTAAAAATCACCCATATGGCGGTGGGTGACGGTGGCGGAACGTTACCAACACCCGACACACAACAAACTAAACTCGTGGGTGAGAAACGCCGTGCGGGATTAAATACCTTATTTGTTGATCCGAAAAATGACAGCCAGATTATTGCTGAACAAGTGATCCCTGAAAATGAAGGCGGTTACTGGATACGTGAAATTGGGTTGTTTGATGATGAAGGCAGTTTAATTGCGGTAGGTAATTGCCCTGAAACCTATAAGCCCCAATTGCAAGAGGGAAGCGGGCGAACACAAACGATTAGAATGATATTAACTATCAGTCATACTGAATCTGTTGAGTTAAAAGTTGACCCCTCGGTGATATTGGCGACTCGTGATTTTGTCAATGATGCCATTGAAAGCGCCTCTAAAGAAATATTAAAAGAGGTTAAAGAAACTTATGCCACAAAAGAAGAAGTCAAAAAGAAATTTAATATCGACAATGTGGTGCATGAAAAAGGCGCATCAAAAGAAAAAGTGATTAGTCAATTTGGCACGACAGAGCTTTTTCAACCAAAAGGTGATTATGCATTGGTTGGATCGTCCTACACAAAAAAGGAAAGTGATGGCCGATATCAAGCCAAAGGTAACTATCAACCTGCGGGAAACTATGCCAATAAAGGGGATAGTTACATCAAAACTGAAAGCGATGGACGATATCAAGCAAAAGGTAATTATGCCCCAGCAGGCAATTATGCATTAGTTGGTGATTCATATACCAAGATAGAATCAGATGGTAGATATCAAGCTAAAGGTAGTTCTGTACCTAATACCCGAAAAGTTAATGGGAAAGCATTAAGTGATGATATTAATATCACTTCACAAGATATTTTTGGTGATCAAGCTATTTACATTAATGCTAATCAAAACTTAGATAACTATAAAACACCCGGAGTTTATTGTCAGTCATTTAATGCTAACACTTCTATTGCTTTAAATTATCCTGAAGCATCGGCGGGTACATTACTCATTGTGAAAAATGCGGGGATCACTCAGCTTTATTATGTGTATGATTCAAGTCGTATTTATTCTCGTGCTCAATATTCTAACGGCGGTTGGTCGCCTTGGGCTAGGGAATACAACACTCAAAACAAACCCTCCGCAAGTGATGTAGGAGCTTACTCTAAAGGGGAGTCTAACGCTATTTTTGCACGAAATGATAACGTTTGGTCAACCACATCATCAGATGCCAGATACCAACCTAAAGGAAATTATGGCGCTAAGAGTACAGCAAATAAATCATCAAGTGGTTGGTGGAAGTGCGGTGACACCGGGATGATTATTCAATGGGGAAATACCGGAAATATTTCCCGTGATGGTAATAAAGTGATTACATTTCCGCTTGCCTTTCCAACAATATGCGTATCTGTTACCTCGGTTGCTGCTAGACGTAATGGCGATCAGTTTAATAACGGAATATCAGTAGAAAGTCTGACGAAAACAACATGTAACTTTGTGCATCAATCTTATGATAATAGTTATCATTGGATGGCCATTGGGTATTGATTTGATAAAGGGGAAGATTATGTTTTACTCAGCGTCGTATTCAGGTTTTTATAGTCAAGAGATACACGGAAAGGACATTCCTAAAGATGCAAAAGAAATTACACAAGAACGCTATATAGAATTATTAGCGGGGCAATCAGAAGGTAAAAATATCTCACATAATAATGAAGGCTATCCCATTTTATTGGAACAACCAAAACCAGATAAAAACCAGTTAATAGATTTAGCTAAAAAAGATAAAGACAATTTATTACAGTGGGCTAACAACAAATTACAACCCTTAAATGATGCATATGAGCTAGGTTCTATTTTGCCAAAAGAAGTAGAGCGTAGAGTAAATTTAATGAAATTTAGGGTGGCTATTTCTAGAATTGATGTTTCATTAGCCCCCGATATCGAGTGGCCACAGAAACCAGAATAACCCTTGTATCATTCCTCAAACAATCCCGCTTTCGTGCAATTTACCCGCTAATTTTTCATGCTACACGGACACAGTTATAGGAGTCCGTGAGCATGGCACAAGATTATCATCACGGTGTACGTATCGTTGAAATTAACGAGGGTACACGCCCCATTCGTACTATTAGTACCGCTATTATCGGCGTGGTTTGCACCGCTGATGATGCGGACGAAAAAACCTTTCCTTTAAACAAACCCGTCTTACTAACGGATATTTCACAGGCTATCGGTAAAGCTGGGAAAACCGGCACCTTAGCCAGTACCTTAAAAGCCATTTCCGACCAAGCTAAACCCATCACCATTGTGGTGCGTGTAGAGCAAGGCGAAAGTGAAGCGGAAACCACCACTAATATTATCGGTGGCACTACCGACGAGGGGCTAAAAACAGGCTTACAAGCCCTGTTAGCATCACAAGCCCAACACGGTATTAAGCCTCGTATTATTGGCGTACCCGGTCATGATACGTTAGCGGTTGCCAATGAAATTGCCGTGATTTGTCAAAAACTCCGTGCCTTTGGCTATGTGTCTGCTTACGACTGTAAAAATATTAGCGAAGCAGTTAAATATCGTGACAACTTTGGTCAACGCGAATTGATGGTGATTTTTCCTGATTTCACCTCATGGGATAGTACCACCAACAGCGAATCAACCGCTTACGCCACGGCGCGTGCGCTAGGTTTACGTGCCAAATTAGACAATGATATTGGCTGGCATAAAACCCTGTCTAACATCACGGTTAACGGTGTCACGAGCATTTCTAAAGATATCTACTGGGATTTACAAGACCCCGCTACCGATGCCGGTTTACTGAATGAAAAAGGCGTCACTACGCTTATTCGTCGTGATGGTTTTCGTTTTTGGGGTTCGCGTACCTGTTCAGATGATCCACTGTTTACGTTTGAATCTTACACCCGAACTGCGCAAGTCCTCGCTGACACGATGGCAGAAGGGCAAATGTGGGCGATTGATAAACCGTTAACACCCTCTTTAGCGCGGGATATCGTTGAAACCATCAATGCAAAATTACGTTCGCTGGTCAGTCAGGGGTATTTGTTAGGCGGTGAATGTTGGTATGACCCGACATCAAATAGCAAAGAAGAACTGAAAGACGGCAAGCTCACACTGGATTATGACTATACGCCAGTGCCACCAATGGAAAATCTGATGTTACGTCAGCGTATTACCGATAAATACCTGATGGATTTCGGTAACAAAATCAAGGGGTAAATCATGGCATTACCACGCAAGCTAAAGAATTTTAATGTATTTATTAACGGTAATAATTATGTCGGTGTTGCCGAAGAATTTACATTACCCAAAATCACCCGCAAGTTAGAAGCCTATCGCGGGGGCGGTATGAATGGTTCGGTGCAGATTGATATGGGTCTTGATGATGGTGCACTAGACAGTGAGTTTACTCTCGGCGGTGCTGATATTGACGTTTACCGTCAATGGGGTGCCTCAACCATTGATGCGGTTCAATTGCGTTTATGTGGCGCTTATCAGCGTGATGATACGGGGGAAACATTAGCCGTTGAAGTGGTTCTCCGTGGTCGTTATAGCGAAATTGATGGCGGTAACTGGAAATCGGGCGACAACACACAAACCAAAGTCACCGTAAAACCCACTTACTACAAGTTAGTGATGGACGGCCAAGAAATCATTGAGATTGATATCGTCAATATGGTGGAAAAAGTGGACGGTAAAGACTTATTGCAAGCACAGCGTGACGCGCTGGGGCTTTAATTAAATGCGGAAAAAGAACATGAAAGAGTCAATCAAAGAACAAAACCAAGAACAAATTGAATGGGTTGTTGTGAATGGCGACCAAGCCACGGTGACATTAGAGCAACCGATTATGCGCGGTGAAACGAAAATTGACAAAGTGACCGTGATTAAACCCAATTCAGGGGCGTTACGCGGTGTGCGTTTACAGCCTTTAATGGATATGGATGTTGATAGCATGATGCAGATATTACCCCGTATTACGATGCCAACATTAACAAAACAAGATGTGTTGTCATTAACTGCGGGCGACTTGGTAAACCTGAGTGTGCAGGTGGTCAATTTTTTATTACCGAAGTCGGTTATGCCCGATTCCCCAGTGAATTAACCACCGATGAACTGGCGGCAGATATTGCCGTCATTTTTCACTGGTCACCGGCAGACACTGACAAAATGAGCCTTTCAGAATTATTGTCGTGGCGCTATCAAGCGGCGAAACGTAGCGGACAACAAGATGAGTAACTTAAAATTACAAGTTGTACTAAGTGCGGTTGATAAATTAACCGCACCGTTTCGCAGTGCGCAAGAAAGTAATAAACGATTGGCGTCCGCTGTGCGCCAGTCGCGTGACTCGTTAAAAACACTGAATCAGCAAGCCTCACAAATTGACGGCTTTCGCAAAATTAAACAGCAGTTAACCTCCACACAGCAAGCATATCAATCCGCCACACAGCGTGTTGCCACCCTCGCCAGAGAAATTGCCAGCAGTGAAAACCCTACTAAAAAACAGTTAGAGGCGTTTAAAAAAGCCCAACGGGAAGCGGGGCAACTCAAAACGAAATATGAGCAATTACAGCAGTCGGTACAGCGACAGCGTTCGGCATTACAAGCGAATGGCATTTCAACAAACCAACTCGGGGAAGCACAACGGCGACTTAATAGTGATATTGAACGCACCACGCAACAGCTCCGTCGGCAAGAAAACCAGTTAAAGCGAAGTGCCGAACAAGAAAGGCGCATGGCGGCGGCTAAATCGCAGTATCAAAAGACCCTTGATACCCGTAATAAAATGGCGGGCACCGGTGCCACGATGACGGCAACGGGTGCGGGTATGTTGTATACCGCGAAACAAACGATGATGCCGGGGTATGATTTTAATGTGGGTATGTCAAAGGTGCAGGCATTAACGCGCTTAGATAAAAATTCTGATGAATTTAAGATGTTGCGTGAGCAAGCGCGAGAGCTAGGCGCGACCACGGCATTTACGGCTAATCAAGTGGCGCAAGGTCAAGCATTCTATGCGATGGCGGGCTTTAAACCTGAGCAAATTAAAAATGCTATGCCGGGCACATTGGCAATGTCATTAGCCGGTGATATTGATTTAGGTACCACGGCAGATATTGGCTCTAATATCTTAACCGGCTTTAAGCTCGATTCCGATCAAATGGGACGAGTGAGTGATGTACTAGTTGGTGCCTTTACTCGTTCAAATACCAGTTTAACCATGCTTGGCGACACCATGAAATATGTCGCACCGGTTGCGTCAGGGTTAGGCGTCGATTTAGAAACCGCAGCAGCTGCAACAGGTAAATTGGGTGATGCGGGTATCCAAGGCTCGATGGCAGGTACCTCATTACGGGCCATTTTAGGTAGATTGGCAGAGCCTCCGAAACAAGCCGCTAAAGCGTTAGAAGAACTCGGCATTAAAACCCGTGATGCTAAAGGGAATTTACGCGATTTCCCTGAACTGTTAGCCGAATTAGATAAAAAAACCGCAAAAATGGGTAATGCGCAACGGGCAGGATTCTTTAAACATATTGCGGGTGAAGAAGCTTTTTCTGCATTATCCGTACTGGCAGAACAAGCTGGCAAAGGGGAGTTGCAAACCCTAATCGCTGATTTGAAGAAAGCCAAAGGCGAAGCCCAAAAAGTCGCGGGCACCATGACAGATAACTTAAGCGGGGATATGAAAAACCTGCAATCTGCATGGGAAGATTTAGGCATTCAAATGTTTGACGGCATTGATAGCCCACTGCGAGAATTTTCACAAAGTATCACTAATGTGATAACTAAAGTTGGCGTATGGATGAAAGAAAATCCTGAATTGGCTAAAACGTTAACTATGATCGGTTTAGCGATAGCGGGCATTATTACCACCCTCGGTATTATTTCGTTATCCATTGCCGCCATGTTAGGGCCGTTAGCAATGGCGAAACTCAGTTTATCGGTTTTAGGCATTAAAGGCGGTAGCGCATTAACATTACTATTAAAGCCCATAAAATTATTAGGTAGTGCTTTTTTATGGTTGGGTAAAGCCATGTTAGCTAACCCTATTTTATTGGCTATTGCCGCTATTGCGGGCGCGTTTTATCTGATTTATAAAAATTGGGATACCTTAGCGCCCTATGCCTATAAAGTATGGGATAAGATTAAAAAATTTATTTCTGAGGCATGGGACGCGATTAAATACATTTTTCTAAATTGGACGCCAGTAGGATTAATTATCCAGTATTGGGATAACATTACTGGATATACTAAAAATGCATGGGCGTATGTTAAAGCAATTATCTCTGGTATATGGGAAGGGATTAAAGCCTTTTTCATGACACAAACTTTACCCGGACTTATTTATAGTAATTGGGATCAAATCGTTAAGTACACCAAGGAAAAGTGGGAATTCCTTAAAACAACAATATCGACTAAATGGGATGAGATTGTCGAAGATACCAAAGCGTTACCAGCTAAATTTTTACAGTTTGGTAGCGACCTGATTGATTCCATTATTCAGGGAATTAAAAATAAATGGTCAGACTTTAAAAATAGTATTGGCGAATTGGCAACCGCCGCGAAAGAAGCGCTGACCCCTGATTTTATGAAAAGTGACGATCCTAAAGTGCAGTCGGCGTTAGATTCTTACAATAACAACTTTGCCGGCATGTATGATTCAGGGGGTTATATTCCCCGTGGTCAGTTTGGTATCGCCGGTGAAAATGGTCCTGAAATTGTCGAAGGTCCTGCCAATATTACCAGTCGTAAACATACCGCCATGCTAGCGGCCGCTGCATTATCATTAGGCAGTGCCTTTTCATTACAGGCACAAAATGCCCCGTTACACCCGTACAGTTTGCCCGTTGAAAACTATCGTACGGCACCGGCTAACGTCAATATTCAGCAACAGCGTTATCAAAGTGCGCCGGCACATTATGAAATTAATATTCATCCTCAACCAAATCAATCCGCGCAAGATATCGCAAAGATAGTCATGATGGAAATCGAACGCCGTGAGCGTGACAAGCAAGCACGATTAAATAGCCGTTATCAAGACAGTGAGGTGTGGTAATGATGGCAGCACTTGGGGTATTTGTGTTTGAGTTACGCACCGTACCTTATCAATCGCTACAAAAACAACAAACGTGGCGACATGGTTTTACTCAACGTGTCGCACGCCGACCGGCACAACAATTTATTGGTCCTGATACCGATGTAATCACCTTGTCGGGTGCGCTTTATCCCTCATTAACTGGCGGTAAAGTGTCATTGTTAGCGTTGGAGCTAATGGCGGATAGTGGTAAAGCGTGGTCGTTTATTGATGGTACGGGCACTATTCACGGGATGTTTGTGATCACCGATTTACAACGGACTCACACCGAATTTTTCCAAGATGGTGCCGCTAGAAAAATTGATTTCTCACTGACATTAAAACGAGTGGATGACTCTATCAGTCAGATGTTGGGGGATTTAAACGACCAATTAGGCATGATGGCCAATGGTGCCGGTGAAGCGATGAAAGGGGTTTTATCATAATGTTGCCAGAAATGATCACCGGTAAAAGTAGCACACCGGATTTTGTGTTAATTGCCGGTGACAAAGATATCAGCGCCAAAATTCAAGGGCGATTAATTTCTCTTTCATTAACAGATAACCGGGGCTTTGAAGCTGACCGGCTTGATATTGAGTTAGATGATTCTGACAGCGCATTAATGATGCCAAAACGGGGTGAGGTATTAACCTTACATCTTGGTTGGCAAGGTGAAAATCTTATTCATAAAGGCGCGTTTACAGTCGATGAGATAGAGCATTCAGGTGTACCGGATAAAATGACATTGCGCGCCCGTAGTGCCGATTTTAGAGCAACGCTGAATGTGCGCCGTGAAATGTCTTACCATCAAAAAACATTAGGCGATATCGTGAGAACCATTGCAGGGCGTAATCATGTCACGGCGGTGGTTGATCCTGGTCTTGATACGGTAAAGATTGAACATATCGATCAGACCAATGAGTCAGACGGTAGTTTTTTAACGCGCTTAGGGCAATTAAACGGTGCCACCGCCTGTGTTAAAAACGGCAATTTGCTGTTTATGGTGCAAGGGGGTAATACTACCGCTAGCGGTCAAGCGTTACCTTTAGTACAAATTACCCGCAGTGTGGGGGATGGACACCGTTTTTCATTAGTAGATAGGGGCGCTTATACTGGCGTGACGGCCAATTATTTAAATACCCGTAAACCGCAAGAGAAAACACAATCACAAATTCGACGCAGAAAACCCACTACCGATAAACCGAAAAAAGAAGAAGAGAAACAAGGGGAGTATCTTGTTGGTGAAGAAGGTAACGTGATGGTGTTGTCTCACACTTACGCGAGTAAAACTAATGCCGAACGTGCCGCGAAAGCTGCTTGGGAAAAAATACAGCGAGGGGTTGCTTCTTTTAGTATTACGCTGGCGAAAGGGCGTGCGGACCTCTTTCCTGAATTACCGGTACAAGTTAGCGGATTTAAGCCTGAGATTAATGATGCAAATTGGACGTTGGTTACGGTGAGTCATTCCCTGAACAATAGTGGGTTTACCACCTCGTTAGAATTAGAAGTTAAAAGCAGTGATATAGAGATGGATAAGGAATAGCGCCTGTGTATAATTACAGGTAATTTCCACATCATAAAGAGGTAACCCATTTATGATGATTTGTCCTGTTTGTGGTCATGCCGCGCATACTCGTAGTAGTCAGCAAATATCTTCCGATACCAAAGAACGTTATAACCAGTGCCAGAATATCAATTGTGGCGCAACGTTCGTCAGTCATGAAACCGTAACGCGGTTTATTTCAAAGCCTCAATTGATTGAGCGAGTAGAGCCACATGGAATACAGGGTTCATTGGAATTGTGATTGAAATATTAGCTGTAGAACCGAGATATTATTACTATAATGTTAAAACTATTGTACATTGATAATTTTATAATCCCGATGGGATGAATTACTAAAGTTACATCGGGATGAAAAAATACTCTTTATGATATTATATCAAAAATACCTTAATTTGATTTTGTATCATGTGGGCCTAAGAAACGGTCACCATTGAAATGGATCATATGATCTGGATTATCAGCAATCCAAACCTCAGTTTCCCATGCAATGTTTGCCGCATTTTTTCTGAACTCTGTACGTGTTGGGAAAGCAGTAACATACACTTTACCTACTGTACATGATGACAAGGCAGTTTCAAGTTCTAGCCAGCGTTTAGGACTAACAGGGCCATGGGATGTAACCGCTTCTATTAAAAATAACCACTTACGCTTCTCATCGTAGACAACAACATCTGGCAATTTGTCGTGTGACATGGGGGGCACACCTAATATTTTTAAATATTCGCTATCTAAAACCATTAATTTTCCACCTTCATTACGACTACTTGCAGTATCACCAATATATAAAATTTTACCCATATCACCAACGAAACGAGGGCAAAACTCATGAACGATATCAGCATGAAGTTGGTTATGCTCTCCCGGTGAAAGAGTTATTTGTGTACCATCTAATAATCTTATTGGGATTCTATCTTTAGCGAGTGCTCGCTCATATAACTCTTGAAGACTCGGAACATGGGTTAAAAACTGTTGAATTAACTCTTTCCAATTACCATTGGGATAATTATGAAGAATATCAATAATTACTTGATTTAAAGAATAATTATTGTCTTTGCTGTTTGTGGCCCGAGAGGGAAGATCTCTATTTCTATCAACAATTCTAGCTTGTTCAAACTGATGTAAAGTTTGACGTCTGATTGTTTCACGCGAATTTGGTTTATAGTCCTTACCGTATTCAATTCGGATAAACTCCATGATGCTTACTGTCGGTAATAAAGGGGCTTTGGCTTCTTTCCAGCTATCTTCAGGCTTAATATTAGCCAAAGCTAATAAAACCCAACCAGATCTATCATTATACTGTTGGGGTGGTAAACCAAGCGCTTTTAGTATCTCTTTAGCTTCTTTTAATTTTTGTTCTTTCATTTCTTTAAATTCAGTAAATTGTGATACAAAGTTGGTCAACTCTACACTATATGCAGGCATTTTACTTTATTAAGTGGGGCTTTTTTGAGATACTCATCATATTAAATATCACTGTATAAATGCACACTATATGACTGAAGCTGCAACACAATTATCTATATCTCTTAATATATTAGTAGACTCAATAAGAGAGGCTGCTAATAGCACTCTAGATGAAAGCCTTCGCTCAAAATTAGGGCAGTTCATGTCGTCATCAGCGGTGTCTGAATTAATGGCAAATTTATTTGAATCATATGATGGAGATCATGAACTTTTAGATGCTGGTGCTGGTGTTGGTTCATTAACAGCAGCTTTTGTTCAAAACTCAGTATTAAAAGGAGCAAAAAGTATACATTCTACGTGTTATGAAATATCAGATGTTATGCTCAATAATTTAACACAGGTTCTTGATTTGTGTAAAAATAAAGCGATTGAGTTTGGTGTCGATTGGCAACATCAAGTTATACAAGATGATTTTATTAAGATATCAGTTGAAGAGTTACTTGTTGAAAATTATTCCCCTAAATATAATAAAGCAATTTTAAATCCGCCGTATCTTAAAATAGCCGCTAAGGGTAAAGAACGTATATTACTAAAAAAAATAGGTATTAATACTGGTAATTTATATTCTGCTTTTGTAGCTTTGGCCATTAAACAGCTTAAAACTGGGGGAGAATTAGTAGCAATTACACCACGTTCATTTTGTAATGGGCCATATTTTACGGATTTTCGTAAATTAATACTAAATGAATGTTCATTAAATAAAATACATGTTTTTAATAGTCGGAGATCAACATTTAAATCTGATAATGTATTACAAGAGAATATAATTTATCATTTGACGAAAGATGAACCACAAAGAGATACAGTTACTATATATTCAAGCTCATGTGCAGATGATCCAAATCCGACAGTTTTTGAAGTTCCTTTTAATGAAATTGTACAGCCTAATAATCCAGATCAGTTTATTCATATTATTACAAGTGTTCAGGAAAGGACGTTAGCAAATAAAGCCGGTGGATTACCATGTTCATTAACAGATCTTGGTATTCAAGTGAGCACAGGAAAGATTGTAGATTTTCGAACTAAAGAAAATTTGTCCATAGGTTATGTACCTAACTCAGTACCGTTGATATTTCCTCAACATTTACAAAATCGTTCTATTATTTGGCCGATTACTAAAGGGAAAAAACCAAATGCTTTATTGATTAATAAATCTACAGATAATTTAGTAGTACCAAATGGTACATATGTTCTTACTCGCCGACTAACAGCTAAAGAAGAAAAAAGAAGGATAGTTGCATCTATTTATCATTCAGATATTGCTAATGTTAGTACAGTAGGTTTTGATAATAAATTAAATTACTTTCATGAAAATGGAAACTCACTTGATATTAATTTAGCTAAAGGTTTGTGGGTATTTTTAAATAGCACTCTAATAGATGAATATTTCAGACAAATGAATGGGCATACTCAAGTAAATGCTACTGATTTACGAGCTTTACGCTACCCAACTAGAAAGCAGCTAGAGAATATTGCTAATCAGATAAATTTCATTGAATTTGATCAAGACAAAGTTGATGAAATAATAGAACAGTTATTATAGCCTTAAGGTGGTGTTTGGTTAGATAATTAAAGGCATGCGAAAAGCCTCTCTTTCAAGAGGCTTTCCGAAGTGTGGTCAATATGTGGACATTGACGCTGACTAAATCCTTTTATATCAGTATATTAAGCTTATTTAAAACGCTTCACTTAGCGCCTTTGATTACCTTATCCGCACGAGCGAAAAATAAGCAAATCAAAGATAATCAATAAGTTATAGAGAAAGGCATCTTTTTTAAGATGCCTTTTTTTGTACATAAAATCATCAAAATAGCCTTAAAAGTGCCCTAAAGCGTCCAAGTGTGGACAATATGTGGACATATTAAATGAGGCATATCACTAATTCAGTCATATCTTTATATGCTACTGCAAAGTGGCTATCGGTTTTGTATTAATATCTTTATTCTTGTAAAAAGCTAATCTTTTTGACTCCTATCAAGGTAGCTTGTCCTCCAACCCTGACACATTGGATTTTTTGATGTTGCTTTTCTATCATAACTTCAATGCGCGATGAGGACTTCATTTCTCTGCCTTGCTCTAATACAAAATGTGTTTCATTTGGAAAAACATGTTTAACTAAATAACATCCTAACGCACCACTTGCGCTACCTGTTGCTGATTCTTCATTGATACCATATAAAGGTGCGAAGTTTCTACAATGAGCAGTAATAGAAGGCTCATTGCTTAATTCAAAGACATGAAATCCGATAGTATTAAATTCGCGACTTAATACAGATATAGCATCAAAATTAGGTTGTAATTTATCTAATTGGCCAGATTGAACGGGAACAATAATATCGGGTAACCCTGTTGAAATAATTTCTATAGGTAAACCCGTTTTAATAATAACATTCGATTTTATTCCTAATGATAAAGCAATATCTTCGATACTAGGTGCCTGTCGATAGGTGGGTAAAGTTTGGCTCATCACAATATTATCTGAATTAATTGTTACGTTAAGCACTCCTGCTTTTGTTTTTTGTGTATAACTTCCCTGCTTTAAACGGTTAAGAGAAGATAACGTAAAAAATACAGCTAATGTAGCATGACCACAAAAATCAACTTCGCCTTCTGGTGTAAAAAATTCCACCTTAAAATCAGTATCATTTCCAGTATAGACAAAAGCTGTTTCTGAAAATCCGATATTTTTAGCGATGGCAGTTTTTTGCTCATCACTCATATCAGGAGCATCGAGGACAACGCCAGCAGGGTTACCACCAGAATTATTTAGACAAAATGAATTGACAAGGTGTACGTCAACATAGTGAACTATTGAGGATTGCATACATATTCCAGTATAGAGTATAGATAGTATTCATTTTTTATAAAAATATACCATGTCATAAATTAAAAAACATAAAATATCTTGGCAATGCGAGTTTTGTTATTCGTATGATAGAGATAAGATCACATATTTTAGATGAAAGTAAAAAGTAACTTACTATTAAGATTAGATTTATAGATGAAATATTTTATTATGTTCTCTTTTTTATATAAATATTAAAGCCAACCCAATAATATTATAATTATTTTTAATAAAAAAGGTGATATATGACTATGATGGTTAATGTTGGAGAAGTGAAAGTCACACCTCAAAAAATAGAAAAAATGAAAACTTGTGATGATGTATCATCAGCATTAACAATATGGGAAAAAATAAAAAAATTCTTTCATATTGGCAATATAGAAGAAAAAGAAAAAATATTAACATTAATAAAAGATGTTTTTATTAGTAATGACGTAAATATATACCAAAAAGTAAAAAAATTTGAAGATATAAAAAATCTAGTTAAAAACAATGAAGATAAAAAATATTTCACGATAAATCTAGAAAATAATTCTCCTTATTTATCTATAGAAAATCACATTAAATATTGTTTAAAAACAAATGAAAATATTGCTGAGATTGAAAAAATAAAAAATATACAAGATAATATTTCACTTGTAAAAGTATGTAAGAACGAAAATTTTGATTCGAACGCGATTTGTGAATATTTATTTCTATTGATTTCAAATAAAGAAGAAGATCATTTTTTTGATGAACTCGGTGGTTTAAATAAAGATTATATTGATTCCGAAGAGCTAAGAAAGGACTTAATTGAATTTATAGCATCAGATATGAGAAATAAAATAAAAGGGAACATAATCAATCATTCAATCTTTAAAGAAGATGTTATTAATACGTTAAACAAGAAAAAAATCAATTACCAGATTGAACCTAATAATCTTTTAAATGAATTAAATAAAGCAGTACGTTCTGATAAAGAAAGATTGCAACATAATGAAACAGCAATAGATAAAATCACAAAAACGGTGGTGACTGATTTACCAAGAATGGAATTCTTAATTTCTAATGAAGAAGTAACTGACGGTAATTTTGATAAAATCGCAACTCTTTTTAAAGAAGAATCGGATGAAAAGAAAGTATTAATATACAATCTAATTTCTCAAGGCGTATTTCAATTAGTCAAAGACTCATTTCAGGCTGATGATCCTATGATTACAATAGGTGTATCTCTACTAAAGGGACGTTCGAGAATAAATATTGATAAAGATGGAGATAATATAAATATTAAAGTTTTTAATCAAAAAACATTAGAAACTGCTGATAGAAATGGCATAAAAAATGCTTCAATATTTTTATCTGAATATATAGATAAGGGACTGTCTCCATATACGCAAAATCATGTTAATTTATTAAATTTTTTAATTAATAATCTTAATGAAAAACCAACTAATTTAAATGAAATATTAAATGTTATTGAAGAAAACGAAGAAAATAATGAGCTGTTATCGATTTTCACTCATATGACTATGCTAGAAGAAGAAACACAACTGGCTTTTACGTATAATTCAGAAAATAAAGAGATAGTTATCGATAAAAGAAATAGCTATTATGAATATTCTTATCTAAATAGTTAGCACTATGGTACAAAGATGCTTCTTGCTATGATGTAGCTATCTAAAATAAGCAAGAGTCTCTTTTATGTCACAACCACAAAGCCAAGAAATCAGTCATACAATAACAAAGTTAAAAGAGCTATATCAACATGCAGTAGACTCATTACGTGATGCAATTAATGCTTATGTCCAAGAAGGAAAACTGCCTGATATAAAACAAAGAGCAGAGGGGCTTTTCTCTTATCCTCAATTAACTGTTCGTTGGTATGGCGAAATAAAAAATGATGATAAAACGAGAGCTTATGGAAGGCTCTCCCGACTAGGAACGTATTCTACAACGGTTACTAATCCTTCATTATTTGAAAACTATTTAACAGAACAATTGCAATTAATAGCTGATACTTATCATGCAACATTTGAAGTAAGTGCATCTAAACAAGAAATTCCTTATCCTTTTGTTATTGATGGTATGGGTATCGGTTTTGATAGAGCAATGAGTGCTTCATTAGCAAAATATTTTCCTACAACTGATCTCTCAAAAATAGGTGATGAGATCACTGATGGTCTTATTTTTGATAAAGAAGAATTACCGCTTTCTCATTTTGATGCATTACGTACTGACTTTTCATTAGCACGTTTAAAACATTATACAGGTACACAGCCTGAAGATGTTCAGCCCTATATCTTATTTACTAATTATAATCGTTATGTAGATGAATTTGTTCGCTGGGCAAGTATGCAAGTTGCTGATAAAAATAGTCCTTATTGCGCTCTTTCATGTGCAGGTTTTCAAACAATAACAGCTGACACGACAGATCCTGAAAAGTTAATCTCAGATTTAACTTGGAAAAAATATCAAATGCCTGCTTATCATTTAATTGCTAAAGAAGGCCCAGGAATTACTTTAATTAATATTGGTGTAGGTCCATCAAATGCAAAAACAATATGCGATCATTTAGCTGTTTTACGGCCTCATGTATGGCTAATGATTGGGCATTGTGGTGGATTACGTGAAAGCCAATTAATTGGTGACTATGTCTTAGCTCATGCTTATTTACGAGATGATCATATTTTAGATGATGTATTACCGCCAGATATCCCGATCCCAAATATTGCAGAAGTACAGCGTGCTATTTATGATGCGACTAAAAAAGTAAGTGGAAAACCAGGTCATGAAATTAAACAACGGTTAAGAACAGGCACTGTAGTTACAACAGATGATCGAAATTGGGAATTGCGCTTTTCAGCAACAGCAAGACGATTTAGTTTAAGTAGAGCCGTTGCTGTTGATATGGAAAGTGCAACTATTGCAGCGCAAGGATACCGTTTCAGAGTTCCTTATGGCACTTTATTATGTGTATCAGATAAACCATTACATGGTGAAATTAAATTACCAGGTCAAGCGAATCATTTTTATGAAGGTGCAGTATCAGAACATCTACAAATCGGTATTCAATCTATTGAACTACTGAAAGAAGAAGAAGAGCATTTACATTCGCGTAAATTACGAACATTTAATGAGCCCCCATTTAGATAATTAATATAGATACCCTGTAAAGCCCACAATAAATATTTAAATAAATAGTGGGCTTTATTTTATTAAAATATAGTGGATAGCCAATCATGAGAAACAAAATATAAAGTTAGAAACGTAAATGTCGTGCAGCTTTTCTTAAGCGATCATCTCCACGCCTATCATAGCGTTGAGTTGTCATAATACTTGCGTGTCCCATAGCATCTTTTACTGTGACTATATCTTCACCATTATCAAGTAATGCTGAGGCAAATGTTCTACGCAAATCATGAGGAGCAAATTTATCAATACCACTTTCTTGTTGGCGAATATCTAAAATATAGTAAATAGCTTGGTCAGTTATTCTCTCACTTGTTACATCATCAAATCTTCTAATACGAGTAAAAAGTGCGCCATCTTGAGAACCTCTTATTTCATCAACCCAAAGTTGAACTCTTTCCCATGTATCTTCTGGCATATAAGAGATTCGTTCTTTGTTTCCTTTTCCTCGAACAATAAAAGCCTGATCGCGAAATTGAATATGTTCATAATTTAACGCCACGATTTCAGAACGACGCAAACCACAGCCTAATAATACGCTTAAAATAGCAGCATCTCTTAATCCTTTAGAAGAACTGTCTTTTTCACAACAAGCAAATAGGGCACGTATTTCACGATGAGTTAATGCTCGCCCTTTAGGTAAACGACTCCCTTTTACTGATTTAACTTGTCGAATATGTTGATAACTTTCGGTATCAATTTGCTTCATTGTCCAAGCTTCTAAAGCAACACCTTTTAAAGCTGCTAAATAAGTATTAATTGTTGCTGGTGCTTTATTTGCATCAGATAACATTTCAATAATTGCTTGAATATGATGACGGCGAAGCGCTCCCCATTGGCAATTTTTCAATGAAGTAAAACCAATCATTTTGGCAACGATGGTTAAAAACGAGCCCATAGTTTGACGACTGCGTTTAGAACCTAAACTCATCAAATAAGCCAATGCCGGATTATTATGAGCAGGTGAGGTAAATGTTGCATCAAGATCCAATAATGTCTGATTTTGAGACAATACAAGTGATGTTTCGGGTATTAATTCTGGATCGTCGTGGTGAAATTTCACTGCTATTT
>NZ_LXEN01000004.1 GCF_001654855.1 Proteus myxofaciens ATCC 19692 | reverse complement strand
AAAATAGCAGTAATGAAAAGACGTAAAATGAATGTATAAAAGCACTTTAATGTTATTGATTCTATAAAAATAGACTTTAATTTATGGGATAAATCAAAACTCTTTTTTTATAGAAAAATATGCTTTTAATAACAAAGAATAGAAATTATTTCTTATTAAAATGATTCAACTAAAATGGGTATTTCAAAATAAATTATAGATAAAAATATTATTCATTTAATTTCTAATGAAACTAAATTCACTATTAATTAAGAGTGTTAAATAAAATAGAGAAAGAACAGAAAACTAAAAAACACTATATATTAATAACTTACTGTTATTGTTTCAATTAATGTAACAAGGTAAGGAATTTTTTATACAAATTGTGTGCTAGCTCGAAGAATTAAAGATGAAGAAGCGTTTATGTGATAAATGCACTACATTAATTTCAGTTAACGCACTATTATTAATTTACAAGAATTATAGTATCTATATATAAGACATAAACTTAGTTTATTTTTTCTATGAATTAACATAATTATTTAAAATTATTATTTAACTTTTTTATTACACACAGCGAAAAGTTTATTGGCATTATTTTATGGCAAAAGGAAGGTTAAATAGTTTATATGAAAAATCCAAAAAAGAATCGATTTTTTGTTTATGGCGTTATTATTATCGTTGTGATCGTCGCAGGACTATTTTGGTGGAAATCTCAAGCAACCACGCTTCCTGATGGTTTTGCACAAAGTAATGGGAGAATAGAAGCAACTGAAATTGATATCTCTACCAAAAGTCCAGGACGAATTGACTCTATTTTAGCGCAAGAAGGGGATTTTGTTAAAGCAGGTGAAATTTTAGCAATAATGGATACTCGGACATTAAAAGAACAACTTCATGAAGTCCAAGCTCAATTAGAGCAAGCTAAAAGTAATGTTGTCACTGCTGAGTCTGCACTTTCGCAACGTGAAAGTGAGCGACTAGCCGCACAAGCCGTTGTTCGTCAACGAGTTGCTGAACTTGATGCCGCACAAAAAAGATTTAATCGTTCTCGTGCTTTAGTTAAAACAAATGCCATTTCTATTCAACAGCTTGATGACGATATTGCAAAAACAGAAGGAGCTCGAGCAACGGTTGAAGCAGCTAAAGCCCAAGTTACAGCCGCAGTTGCGGCTATTGATTCTGCAAAAGCAGGAATTATTCAGGCTAAAACGAAAGTCGATGCCGCAACTGCAACAGAAAGACGAATTCTTGCTGAATTAGATGATAGCGTATTAAAAGCTCCTCGTAGTGGTCGAGTACAGTATCGTGTCGCAGAATCTGGTGAAGTTTTAGGTGCTGGTGGACGAGTTCTTAATATGGTTGATTTAAGTGATGTTTATATGACTTTCTTTTTACCAACAGAAGCAGCAGGTAAAGCTGCTCTAGGTAGTGATGTTCATATTATTCTGGATGCTGCACCTAACCTTGTTATTCCAGCAAAAACAACTTATGTTGCAAGCGTTGCTCAATTCACACCAAAAACAGTTGAAACTGATAATGAACGTTTAAAACTTATGTTTCGTATTAGAGCTCGAATATCTCCTGAATTATTGGAAAAACACCTTGAATATGTAAAAACAGGCTTGCCAGGTCGTGCCTATATTCGACTTGATAACAAACAACCATGGCCTGAAGAACTTGAGGTGAAATTACCACAATGAAAATGATAAATGTCTCAACAGATTGTACTTCTATTATTAAGTTGGAACATGTCTCTTTATATTATGGTAATACTAAAGCACTTGATGATGTTACGTTAACTATACCCGCAGGTGAAATGGTGGGGTTAATAGGTCCTGATGGTGTGGGTAAATCGAGCCTGATCTCATTAGTTTCTGGTGCTAGAGAAATCCAAAAAGGAAGAGTTATTGTACTTAATGGAGATATGAAAGATATAGCCCACAGACGTGCTGTTTGTCCTCGTATTGCATATATGCCTCAAGGATTAGGTAAAAATCTTTACCACACATTGTCTGTTTTTGAAAATATCGATTTTTTTGGCCGACTTTTTGGACAATCAAAGCAAGAACGTACTGAGCGTATTAATGAATTACTCGAAAGTACAGGATTAACACCCTTTAGAGATAGACCCGCAGGTAAACTTTCTGGCGGTATGAAACAAAAATTAGGATTGTGCTGCGCACTTATTCATGATCCCGAATTGTTAATACTTGATGAACCTACAACAGGCGTTGATCCATTATCAAGAGCACAATTTTGGGATTTAATTAATCGTATTCGTAAACGCCAAAAAAATATGAGTGTGCTAGTTGCGACTGCTTATATGGAAGAAGCTGAACGTTTTGATTGGCTTGTAGCAATGGATGCAGGAAAAATATTAGCCACAGGGCACGCTAATGAATTAAAAGTACATACAAATACACAAGAATTAGAGGCTGCATTTATTGAGCTTTTACCTATAGATAAAAAGAAAAATCATCAAAAAGTCATTATTCCACCTAGAGATAAAAGTGACGACGATATTATTGCCATTGAAGCACAAGATTTAACCATGCGATTTGGTCAATTCGTCGCGGTTGATCATGTTAATTTTCGAATTCCTAAAGGCGAAATTTTTGGTTTTTTAGGCTCCAATGGTTGTGGTAAGTCAACCACAATGAAAATGTTAACTGGGCTTTTAGAAGCAAGTGAAGGTCAGGCTTGGTTATTTGGTCAAGAGGTCGATCCTAAAGATATTGAAACACGAAAGCGAGTGGGTTACATGTCACAGGCCTTTTCACTTTATAGTGAATTAACGGTACGCCAAAATCTTGAATTGCATGCAAAACTTTTTCATTTACCTGAGACTGAAATACCTCAACGTATTAAAGAGATGAGTGAGCGCTTTAATTTAACCGAAGTTCTAGAAATGATGCCAGATGGATTACCTTTAGGTATCCGTCAACGTTTATCTCTTGCTGTAGCGGTTATTCATCAACCTGAAATGCTCATACTTGATGAACCTACATCGGGTGTTGATCCTATTGCACGGGATATGTTTTGGAATTTAATGGTGGATTTATCAAGGCGTGACGGTGTCACTATCTTTATCTCAACACACTTTATGAATGAGGCTGCGCGTTGTGACAGAATGTCATTAATGCATGCAGGTAAAGTATTAGTCACCGATACACCTGAAAATTTAGTCAAAAAAAGTCAATTTGATACATTAGAAAAGGTCTTCATTGATTATTTAAAAAAAGCATCGGGAGAAAAAGAAAATACAGAAATTGAAGAAAATACACTAAAACTGCCTACGAATAGTCATGAAAATACGGAAAATTCGTTAAAGCAACGATTTAGCTTAAGGCGTCTTTTTAGCTATAGCATACGTGAAGGTATGGAATTACGACGTGATCCTGTACGATTAACGTTAGCATTATTGGGCACTGTTATATTAATGTTTATTATGGGTTATGGCATTAGTATGGACGTGGAAAATTTACGCTTTGCTGTTATGGACAGAGATCAAACAGGGCTTAGTCAAGCTTATAACCAAAATCTTTCTGGCTCACGCTATTTTATTGAAAAGGCGCCAATTACAGATTATGACCAACTTGAGCGTCGGCTTAGAAGTGGCGATATTACCGTTGCTATTGAAATTCCGCCTAATTTTGCACGTGATGTTGCAAAAGGACATACCGTAAAAATTGGTATTTGGGTTGATGGTGCAATGCCTAATAGAGCAGAAACAGTGCGTGGTTATATACAAGCAATGCATTTAACCTGGATGCTAGATATGGCAATGCGACAACCCACTAATATGGTAAATAAACTGTCGCCAATTGATATTGAAACACGCTATCGATATAACCCAGATGTAAAAAGTTTACCTGCAATCGTACCTGCTGTTATTCCTCTTTTATTGATGATGATCCCTGCAATGTTAACTGCATTGAGTGTTGTACGTGAAAAAGAACTCGGTTCAATTATTAATCTTTACGTAACGCCCGTGACTAAAGCAGAATTCTTATTAGGCAAACAACTCCCTTATATTTTATTAGGCATGTTTAACTTTTTTATGCTTTGTATATTATCCGTTTTTATTTTTGGTGTGAGTTTTAAGGGAAGTTTACTCACATTGACGCTAGGAGCATTGCTTTACATCACTATTGCAACGGGGATGGGTTTATTAATTTCATGTTTTATGAAAAGCCAAATTGCCGCTATTTTTGGTACATCAATTATGACATTGATACCAGCAACCCAGTTCTCTGGCATGATAGACCCCGTGTCATCACTTGAAGGTATTGGTAAATGGATTGGTTATGTTTATCCAACTTCGCATTTCTTAACTATTACAAGAGGAACTTTTTCTAAAGGGTTAAATCTCTTTGATTTACCTTGGTCGTTTCTTCCTTTGCTTATTACAATTCCTATCGTTATTGGTTTGAGCGTCTTTTTCTTAAAAAAGCAGGAGGCTTAAATGTGGCGAACAATCCAGAATATATTTAACCTAGGTGTAAAAGAATTACGTAGCCTTTCGCGTGATAAAGCAATGTTGGCACTGATTGTCTTTGCATTTACAGTATCAATTTATTCATCAGCAACTGTCACGCCAGGCTCACTCCATCACGCACCTATAGCTATTGCTGATCAAGATAAATCACAGCTTTCAATGCGTATAGTTAATAGCTTCTATATGCCTTACTTCTTACCGCCAGCAGATATAACACCTGAAGAAATAGATGGGTTATTAGATAGGGGTACATATACCTTTGCACTTGATATTCCACCTAATTTTCAGCGAGATCTCTTAGCGGGTCGAAAACCTGAAATTCAACTAAATATTGATGCAACAAGAATGAGCCAAGCTTTTTTAGGTAACAGTTATATTCAAAACATTGTAATGGGCGAGGCTAAAACCTTTTTGGCGAAAAATAGAGACAATGATCCACTTCCTGTAGACTTAGAAGTCAGAATGAGTTTTAACCCGAACTTAACCCAGTCTTGGTTTGGATCTGTTATGGCGATTATTAATAACATCACCATGTTATCAATAGTATTAACGGGTGCTGCATTAATTCGAGAGCGAGAGCACGGCACAATAGAGCACCTCTTAGTTATGCCTGTCACTCCATTTGAAATAATGCTCTCTAAAATATGGTCAATGGGTCTAGTTGTACTATTAGCTTCTGCGATGTCTATCTTACTCGTTGTAAAAGCGCTTCTTCATGTACCCATTGAAGGCTCTATTTTACTTTTTATGTGTGGTGTTGCTTTGAGCTTATTTGCGACAACTTCAATAGGTATTTTTCTAGGTACTATGGCGCGTTCGATGCCACAATTTGGTTTACTGATGATTATGGTCCTACTTCCATTGATTATGCTTTCAGGCGGTATGACATCAAGAGAAAGCATGCCTCAATTTGTACAAGATGCCATGCAAACAATGCCAACGACACATTTTGTCAGCTTAGCGCAAGCTATTCTCTATAGAGGCGCTGATTTTTCAATAGTTTGGCCTCAATTTATTATTTTATTTATTATTGGTTCTGTATTTTTTGCTTTTGCGTTACTACGTTTTAGAAAAACAATTTCAGCAATGGCATAAAATATTGAATAGATAAAATAACTATCTGATAAACGGTTAGTTTCTTTAATAAGCTTATTATTAGCTAATTCATAGCTCAAATAAGTCAGTAAAACAACACCTTCAGCTAATAAAGTGCATTGATAATGTTCTGAGGAAACGAAGCTAAAGTAGCTACTTTATTTGTAGTAATACCAGCAAGACAAAATTCAAAAAAATTCATAATGAAGCTAATTTTCTAACAAAAAGGGCTTTTTTCGACATTTTACTTGTTGTAATTGTATTTACAGTATAACAAGTTGTTTAAAAAGACTATTCATATTATCTTCTCTTATCATCTTAATTTTAAATTAGGAATCATGACGTTAATAACATAGTGTGTTAACAGTTTAACGAGTCATCAATTAGGAGCGAAACGATGAAAAGTTTCTATTTAAGGACTAAGTGGGTTTTCTGTTTTTTAGGAATGCTTAGTATATCACTACTGTTAATGGTGAAATCGATGGCAAATTCAAATGACGATCAACTAATTAAGCTTGCTGAACAAGGGGCATTATCTGAGCTAAAGCAACAGATAGCACAAGGTGCATCTATTGAGCAGCGAGATCGAAATCTAAGAACGCCTCTTATGGCAGCAACCCATGCTAATCAAATAGAGGTTGCAAAATATCTGATTGAGCAAGGCGCTGATGTGAATGCTCGAGATGCAATACAGGATTCACCTTATCTTTATGCAGGAGCTAGAGGATTAAATGAAATCCTCGAAATGACGTTATCGCATGGTGCAGATCTTAAAAGTGTTAATCGCTATGGTGGAACGGCGCTTATTCCTGCATCAGAGCGTGGTCATGTAAAAACAGTTAAAATACTGATTGATTCTGGTGTTGATGTTAATCATATCAATAAGTTAGGATGGACTGCATTAATTGAAGCGATAATTTTAGGCAATGGTAGTCAAACTTATGCTGATATCGTGACTTTATTAATTGAAGGTGGGGCTGATGTCAATTTAGCCGATGCCTCAGGAAATAGCCCATTAGCGTTAGCGAAAAACAAAGGGTATTCAAATATTAGTGATATTCTAAAACGTGCAGGAGCGAAATAATGTCAGATAACCAATTTATACAACAGGCCATTTCTCTCGCAATTGATAATGTAAAAACGGGAGGAAGACCTTTTGGTGCTGTTATTGTTAGCAATGGAAAAGTGATTGCCACAGGTGTTAACCAACTTGTTGAAGATAACGATCCCACAGCACATGCGGAGTTATTAGCATTGCGTCATGCAGGTAAAACATTAGGACGTGTTAAGCTAGATGATTGTATTGTTTATGCTAGTGGTCAGCCTTGTCCGATGTGTCTTGCAGCTATGCGTATGTCTGGGGTTAAGCGTATTGTATACGCATACTCAAATGATGATGCGCAGCCTTATGGATTATCAACAGCACAAATAGCAGAAGAACTCAGAAAAGAGCCTGAAAATCAAGAAGGACTGGAATATATTCAACTGAAACCTGATGAAGAAGATCAGTTATCACCTTATGAGTTTTGGTCACAACAGTCCTAAACTAATTAAATAATAAAGATTGTATAATTATTAACCCCAACGCTAAATATCTGCGATTGGGGTTTTTTCTTTGTATTTTAGTAAAAACTAAATAACGGATCCTACTTTAATGCTGTTTATCCTATATCATGTAACATCGCATTTAAGCTAAATGACAATACCGATAAATATATAAGACTTATAAATTAGCAAAATAGTTGTTTTTCAACAGGTGTAACATTTAATTGAGATTGCCAATTTTTCAGCGTTAATGTTGCAAGCATGGCCAAGCCTTCATAATAAGGAAATGCACTTTGCAAAGACATTTTTTCTAAATAACGGTAAGCCCAAGGTAATAAATGTTCAGCAAGTAACTCATTTAATTTTACAGGTCGAGTTTCAGCTATCCATGCAACCATCATAACGATAAGACCGAAATGATCTTCAGGTTCATTTTGCGTTAACGCAATATCAATACCATGTTCTAACATCCATTCACGCAAATCTAAGGTTGAATTACCAAATAGTACATTTTCATTATCAAGATATACAGAACCCCAAGGTGGAGCAGGAAGGGCGTATGGGCCGATAAATAAACGTTGATATGCCTGCGTTAGTGTTTCTTCATTCAATGAAGTTTGTGAAAGTAATGTTGCAATAGATTGTTTTTCATCATCGCTTCCATAAGGCCATTCAGCAACCCAATTTTTATGAGAAAGTAATTCGACAATGTCACTTTTTTCCGCAGGTGGATAATAAAAAGCCGCACCCAGAATACGTGCTGTAAGAGAGATATCATTAATAACGTGTTGTTCCATAATATTTTTATAATCCGCTTAACTTTATTTTAGTCACTATATGCGATTGAGTATTTAAACATAATGATTAAGATTAAAAAAAAGTACAACAGTAAAAGAATAAATTGTTTAACTATTTAAAATCAACCAGTTTTACTATTTAAACAGTTATTATTAAAACGATAATCTCATCTTAAACCCTATGCGCTTAGCCTTCTAAACCCAGATAAATTGGTTAGTAATCCTGTTTCTGAAATCAATACTTATTAGTTTAGCTATCTTCAAAAGCTATTCATTAATTAGTTATTTTTTCTAAAGAGAAATATCTTGTATTCGTAACTTAGATCACAAATACATCGCATTAAATCGCATTTTAATTGCTATCTTAATTTTGTTTTTATCTAATCTAATTAATAGCTAAACCGGTTTAGTTTATGTTTAACAACGCGGTTTATAAATATAAAAATGAAGTTATATCGAGGCCATTATGGATATTGAAAAAATTGCTCGCCAACTAGTTTCTTTACTAGGGGGTTCTGAAAACATAGCAAGCGCAGCCCATTGTGCAACGCGTTTACGACTTGTTTTAGTTGATGATACTAAAGCAGATAAAGATGCAATCAATAAGCTAGAAGGGGTAAAGGGTTGCTTTAGTAATGCAGGGCAAATTCAGATTATTTTTGGTACGGGTCTCGTTAATAAAGTCCATGCGGCTTTTATTGCTGTTGCTGGAATTAGTGAATCTAGTAAAAGTGAAGCGGCAAATATCGCAGCTAAAAAGCTAAATCCATTTCAAAGAATAGCTAGACTTCTTTCGAATATTTTTGTGCCTATTATTCCAGCAATCGTTGCTTCTGGCTTATTGATGGGTTTATTAGGCCTGATGAAAACTAATCAATGGGTTAGTCCTGACAATGCGCTTTATATTATGTTGGATATGTGTAGCTCAGCTGCATTTATTATTTTACCAATTTTAATTGGGTTTACAGCAGCAAAAGAATTTGGAGGCAATCCTTATCTTGGTGCAACCTTAGGCGGAATATTAACACATCCTGCTTTAACTAATGCATGGGGGGTTGCTGCTGGATTTAATACTATGGACTTCTTTGGATTAGAAGTTGCAATGATTGGTTACCAAGGAACCGTTTTTCCAGTATTACTTGCCGTTTGGTTTATGAGTATATTAGAAAAACAATTACGTAAAGTTGTACCTAATGCATTAGATCTCATAATTACGCCATTTTTAACAGTTATTATTTCTGGTTTTGTTGCATTGTTAGTGATTGGTCCTATTGGTCGCCTATTAGGGGATGGTATTTCATTTATTCTTAGTACCTTAATTACTGAAGCAGGATGGCTTGCTGGTTTAATCTTTGGTGGTCTTTATTCTGTTATTGTTATTACTGGTATTCACCATAGCTTCCATGCTGTTGAAGCAGGTTTGCTAGGAAATCCTAATATTGGTGTTAATTTCTTACTTCCTATTTGGGCTATGTCTAATATTGCTCAAGGGGGCGCTTGTTTAGCAGTTTGGTTCAAAACTCAAGATCCCAAAATTAAAGCTATAACCATACCTTCAGGTTTTTCGGCTATGTTAGGAATTACTGAGGCGGCTATTTTTGGTATTAATTTACGCTATGGTAAGCCATTTATTGCTGCACTAGTTGGTGGTGCTGCTGGCGGTGCTTGGGTTGTTGCATGTCACGTTTATATGACGGCAGTAGGATTAACTGCAATCCCTGGTATTGCTATTGTTCAAGCAGGTTCGATTTTAAATTATATCTTGGGTCTTATTATTGCCTTTATAACCGCATTTGTGGTTTCTTTAGTACTTAAATATAAAGTGGAGTCTGCATAAATGATTAAAGACAAAGGATTATCTTCGATTTTACATTCTGTTATGTCTAATAGCGCAACAGTAATACAAGATAGATATTACCCTCGTTGGCATTTAGCTCCTGTAGCAGGATTATTAAATGATCCCAATGGGTTCTCTTTTGATGGGGAATATTATCATCTATTTTATCAATGGAATCCTTTGTCTTGTGAGCATAAAAATAAGTGTTGGGGACATTGGCGCTCTAAAGATTTAATTCACTGGCATCATCAACCCATCGCTTTATTACCTGATGAAGTTTATGACAAAGATGGTTGTTATTCGGGTAGCGCAGTTATTTATAATGAAAAATTAACGTTATGCTATACCGGAAATGTGAAGTTTGAAAATGGAGACCGAACGGCTTGGCAATGTTTAGCGGTTGAAAATAAGCAAGGTAGTTTTGATAAATTAGGCCCTGTATTGGATTTACCTGAGGGGTATACCGGTCATGTACGTGATCCTAAAATTTGGCAATATAAAGCAAATTGGTACATGGTATTAGGTGCTCAAAATTTAAACAAACAAGGTAAAGTACTGCTTTATATATCGTCTGATCTTAATCAGTGGTGCTTAATTGGTGAATTAGCGGGTAGTTATATTGGTGGTTTAGATGATGCGGGGTATATGTGGGAATGTCCTGATCTCTTTGAACTGGAAAAACACTTTATATTATTGACGTGCCCACAAGGTATAAAAAAAGAAGAAGAACGTTTTTTAAATTCACATCCAAGTGCTTATTTAATTGGACAGTTTAGCTATGAAACATTG
Source organism: Proteus myxofaciens ATCC 19692 (assembly GCF_001654855.1). Taxonomy (GTDB): domain Bacteria; phylum Pseudomonadota; class Gammaproteobacteria; order Enterobacterales; family Enterobacteriaceae; genus Proteus; species Proteus myxofaciens. Next base: position 12,986 of record NZ_LXEN01000004.1, on the reverse strand, counting down.
CAATTTCAGCATGGCCCATTGATAGAATTAGATGCCGGATTTGAGTTTTATGCACCTCAAACAACACTTGCTAATGGAAGAAGACTCTTATTTGGATGGATGGGAGTTCCTGATGGTGATGAAATGCATCAGCCAACTATCGTCAATGGTTGGATACATCAAATGACATGTCCACGTGAATTATCTATAAAGAAAGGCAAACTTTATCAACAACCAATAAAAGAATTAGAGCAATTAAGACAAAATCCACAATATTGGCAAGGTATAGCTGATCATATCGATAGCATTGATTATTTTAATGTTGAGCTAGCGATTGAGTTAGAAGTATCAACACTATTCTCTATTTATTTCTCTGATACTATGGAGCTTAGCATTAATAATCATCAAGCCATATTAAAACGCCGTAGTTTTAAAAATGGAGAATGGAAATATCGCTATTGGTCTCATAGTGTCAAGAAACTACAAATTTTAGTTGATAGCTCAAGTGTGGAGATCTTTTTTAATGAGGGTGAAGGTGTAATGAGTAGCCGCTTTTTCCCATCAGAAAAAATGACAATTACATTTTCTGGTAAAAATAATATATCACTAACAGCTTGGCAATTAAGTGATTCTATTGTCAACTAAACGTTGATTTAAACATTTTTAGTGTTGTAAAGAATAATAAAGTGAAAAAACATAAACGTATTACTATTACTGATATTGCAAAATTAGCGGGTGTTTCTAAAACAACAGCAAGCCTAGTTCTTAATGGCCGAGGAAAAGAAATGCGCGTTTCAGATGAGACGATAGCACGTATTTCAGGCATTGCTCGGCAATATCAATATCAGCCTAACATACATGCTCGTTCCTTAGGTATTAATCGTAGCTATGCATTAGGGCTCGTTATTCCTGATATTACTAACTATGGATTTGCATCAGTTGCCTATGAACTTGAAATATTATGTAGAGAAGCAGGTATCCAGCTACTTATTTCTTGTACTGATGAAAATGCGGCACAAGAAACACTAGCAATTGAGCATTTATTATCTCGTCAAATTGATGGTTTAGTTGTGGCTTCTTGCTTGCAATCAGATATTGAATATCAAGGTTTAAGTAAGCAAATACCGGTTATTTTATTTGACCGTTATTTTGAAAATACATCACTACCTTTTGTTACAACAGAGAGTGTTCAATCAACCGAAAAATTAATTTCGGATATTGCTTCAAAAAATAATGTAGACGAATTTTATTTTTTAGGTGGACAAACTACGCTATCTCCAACAAAAGATAGGCTATTAGGCTTTATTCAAGGACTTAAAAAAGCCAATATAGCACTAAAACCTGAGTGGATCATACATGGTCATTATCAACCTAGTTCAGGTTATGAAATGTTTGGTTCATTGTGTGCAGCATTAGGTCGACCGCCTAAATATATTTTTACTTCTGCTTGTGGCTTATTAGAAGGGGTTTTACGCTATTTAAGCCAGAATAAAATGATACAAAGTGAAATTTATCTAACTGGATTTGACGATCACTATCTTTATAACTCATTAGCGATATCTGTAGATACTATTGCTCAAAATAATCCTAATCTTGCATCACATTGTTTTCGTTTAATGATGAAATTGATAAACCAACAAGATTTAAACGATCACCAGATTTTTATTCCAGCAAATATTTGTTTACGTCATTAATCGATAAAAATTAATGTTTTTAATAGAAATATCTAGTTACTTTTCATCCTATATAACCACTGTTCAAAATCCAGATGTGTTTTTGTTTTTTGAACACCTAAAGGTGTTAATGCGTAATAACGCAATGGGGCAATACGAATATCTGGAAATAATACGATTAAATTTCCTTGGGATATATCATTAGATAAAATAGATATAGGGCCGATTCCAATACCAAGGCCTTCTAATACCGCTTGCAGCGAAATATGAAAATGATCAAACCGATAGTGCTTACAAAAGTTGTTACTCATATTAAGATTTGCGGCTGTTAGCCATTGTTGCCAATGCCCTGGGCGCGTTAATGTATCGATAACAGGGCAATGAAAAATATCATCTGTATTTGTGACATTGTAACGTTCTAATAGTTTATTTGAGGCTATTAAGCAGTGAATATCATCAAGAAAAGGAATTGCCGAATATTCTTGTTGCTGTGGCTCAGGACGAATAATTAAATCATCATGACTGATAAGATGGAAACGCTCGCTATTTGCAGAGGCTATTTGAATATTCGCATTAGGATATTCCTTATAAAAATCTTCCATTCGAGGAATAAGCCACTTCAAGCATAAAGTTGTGGGTACACTAATATTTAGAATGTCGTTTTTACCGCCATTGCCATAGCGAAAGCCAATATCATTCAATGCATCAAAAACATGGCTTAATTCTTTTGCAAGAGTTAATGCATAAGGTGTAGGAACTCGCCGTAAACCTTCCTTATTAAATAATGTCACCCCAAACCATTTTTCAATAACTTGGATATGCCGACTTATCGCTCCATGAGTGATACATAATGTTTGCGCTGCTTGTGTAAAACTTTGACTATGGCAAGCAACTAAGAAAGCACGCAGAGAAGATAATGGGGGTAGGTTTTTCATCATAAATTTCTTATTTGCTATGACTAAATTAACTGTTATTAAACTATATCGCTTTCTTATTAAAACTCACATTACTGTGACATTTTATCACAGGTAAAAATAAAGAAGATAGGTATGATTGTGGCTCTTTAACTTATTGAACTAAAAGGGCAATAATGAGTTTTATAGCTGTTATTTTATTAGCAATATTATCTGGAACCATCAGTGGTGTTGTGGGAACTGGTTCTTCTATTTTACTTATTCCAGCCTTAACCTACGTTTTCGGCGCTAAAGAAGCCGTTCCTATAATGGCACTTGCTTCAGTTATTGGCAATTTATCTCGTATTTACTTATGGCGACATTCTATTCAGTTTAAACCTTTAGCCTATTATCTTTCTTCAGCTGTTCCTGCTGTGATTTTAGGTGCAAATACATTATGGGTAATGTCTGAAAAATGGCTAAATATTGGTATGGGGGCCTTTTTTCTTTTTATGATCCCACTTATTCATCTATTACGTAATCAGCAAATTAACATGAAACCTTATCAAGTGATTATTGCAGGTGCCATTATCGGCTATTTAACAGGGGTTGTTTTTTCTACAGGACCGTTAACTATTCCAATATTTTCTGCGTATGGTCTTATATCAGGGCCATTACTAGCGACAGAGGCAGCCGCTTCATTTATTATTTACCTGACGAAAGTATTAACATTTGGCCAACTTGGTGCAGTTAATAGTTTTATTTTAATTAGTGGTGTTTTAGTTGGGGCTGGTTTAGTGATAGGTAATTACTTAGGTAAAAAATTAGTACTAAAACTAACACCAACTTTATTCCAGAGATTACTCGATTGTATGTTGCTTTTTGCTGGTGGTTCATTATTAGCCAATGGTTTTGGCTAAGCTATCCCAATAAATTTTTACTGAGGATCAACAATGACTGAATATGAAAAAATGGTATCAGGCCATCTCTATAACCCAAATAAAGAAGAAAAATTAAAAGAGATGAGGGCACAAGCCAGAGAAATTATTTATGATTATAATCTGACACGTCCTTCTGATGATCAAAAAAGGATTGAATACTTAAAACTTTTATTGGGGAAAACAGGAGCGAATGTTTATATTGAACCTCCATTCCATTGTGATTACGGAAAGTTAATTGAAGTAGGTGAAGATTTTTATGCTAATTTTAATTTAACGATTTTAGATTGTGCACCCGTCAAAATAGGCCATAACGTTATGTGCGCACCTAATGTTAGTATTTTAACTGCAACGCATCCTATTGATCCTGATATTCGTAATAGTGAGTTTGAATATGCACTCCCAATTACAATTGGTAATAATGTCTGGCTAGGCGCCAGCTGTATGATTTTACCTGGTGTCATTATCGGTGATAATTGTGTTATTGGTGCCGGGAGTGTAGTGACAAAATCAATTCCTGCAAATAGTGTAGCGGTAGGGAATCCTTGTCGCGTTATTCGCCAAATTAGTGAAAAAGATAAGCAAGACGCAAATAAATTAATGTTTGTCTGATTTCTTTATATTCACCTGCTCTGAAATTTATAACATGGGAGCAGGTGAACATCATCTATCTTTTATTTTGAGTAGAGTTTTTATGCGTTTTTAATAAAACTGAGATAGTTAAATAAAGATTTAAATCCAAATTTTCGATAAAGTTCTAAACCGTCTGCAGAAGCATCTAAGAAACAACGTTCAATTCCTTGTTCATTACAAAACTCCAATACATGTGTAATCAAATGACTTGCATAGCCATTACCTTGATAGGCGATATCGGTACCAATGTCATCAAATCGTGCTAAGTTTTCATGTAAAGTTAATGTTAATGAAGAAACGGGATTACCATTAACTAATAACGCATAATGAAGAATATTGGCATTGTTATCTAGCGCTTTTTGATGATAACGAATATATTCATTCACGATAGTTCCATCATCACCAACTGGAAAAGCAGTTCTTAGTGGATGAGCCCATTGTTTAAGATCATGATTAGTGAGAATAATATCACAAGGGTTATTTTGGTAAGTAGGATAAATAGTTTCTGATAAATTAAGATACATAGCTGTTGTCATACCATCGCCAGTGTAGCCTTCTTGTTTTATTATTGAATCAAATTCAGATAATAAAGATTCAGGAAGTACCAGAATATGTTCTTTTTTCTGTGAGATAAATAAAGTACTTGCTTGCTGGAATGAATTTTCAGTCGCACCTTGACGTAAATAGATAAAATTAAAAATGGGAGCATCCATTGGCGTCATAAAGCAATGGGTATGATCACCAATACGGATATTATTTTCGCAAATTTCTGACCAAAACGCTTTTTCTATAATTTTGAATTCTTTATATAATTGTGCATTCATAATAGTTCTCTAGATAAAACCTGATAATGATAGGCGTTGCTTTTTAATCATAAATGAGTTGCAAACAGTGAGGGGTACAATCGTATAATCGTGCGATAAACAGACAGTATCCAATATCCAAATTATCTATTTATAGGAGATATACATCTCTTAATATTACCTGAAGCTTTAAACATAAATTATTTTCCGCTGTAGTTTACTGAATAGTAAGTCATTATTAATTCATTAAATTAGCATAAAACCGCATAAATATGTTGAACGATATATTTAAAATAATGCTATTAACCAATTTTGTAGATTATAGCTAAGACTTACCTACCAAAGAGAAAAGATCAAGTTATTCATAATAATAATGTTCTACTAAATTTATTTTTCAAATAAGTACAATAATGTAGATTATCACATATTCTAAAACGATAAATAACCTTTATTTTTCAGTAATATATCTTTAATTAAAATAGTAAACTTAGCTTAGTAAGAGTAATAACCTGTAACACATCTGAAGTAATAGTATATTATTTTTATAAATATTCATAATTAAGAATAAAAACCTATTGTGGGTGAGTAATAAGTTATTTAAATCCGATAATAAAGTAATTTTAGCACCATACTATTTCTTGATGTCAACACGGTCTTTTATTTTAAAATTAATCAGCAAATTGGTTTTAATTGCTATGTTTTTGCTAAAAATAAAGAATAAATAACTTATTTAGTTTTAGTATAAAGATTATTGTTTTACAAAATAAATTTAATGGATATGATAGTTCACATATTCAGCACATTTATTCTCTATAAAGGTTAGTTATGTTAGAAAGTATTGGTATTTCAAACATTTGGACATACCTCTTAGGCGTTATCTTTATCACACTAGTCCCTGGACCAAACTCGATTTTTGTTCTGACATCCAGTGCAAGACACGGCGTTAAAGGGGGATATAAAGCAGCGTTAGGTGTATTTACTGGAGATGCGTTGCTTATCTTTTTGGCTTTTCTAGGTGTAGCTTCTCTCGTTAAGACATCACCTATTTTCTTTGTGGTGATTAAATATGCTGGTGCTCTCTATTTAACATATTTAGGGCTAAAAACCTTATATCTAACATTTCATCCTAAAAAGGAAATTGTTGGTGAAGTGCCAGCGGAAATTGTTAGAGCAAAAGAGGGTTTATATGTTAAAGCACTATTCTTGAGTATGCTTAACCCTAAGATGATTATTTTTTATGTTTCGTTTTTTATTCAATTTATCGATCCTAAATACGAGAGTGCAGGTATTCCATTTTTTGTACTAGGTTCCATTTTAGAAATTTGCAGTATGATTTATTTATCAATACTTATTTTTGGCGGTGTCGCTATTACCAATAAGGTAAAACATAATAAACGATTAGCTTCACTTTCAAATAGCGTTATTGGTGGACTATTTTTACTCTTTGGTGCAAAGTTAGCACTTATAAGTTAAATAAAAAAAGAAGCTCATTATTGTATTTATGAGCTTCTTTTCTTTTATTTATTAGAATTTATTTTATAACAACTTCTAATATTGTATTATATGAATCACTTTTAATGACTCGATTAATTTTTAAGTCTGCCTTCTCAAGTAATACTTTAAATTCTTCTTCAGTTCTTTCTCCTGATTCAGTGAAAGCACCCACACAAAGTAAATCTATATATTTTGCCATATCCTCTTTATTTTTTACCATAATAATGGGTTCAATAATAAGCACTTTAGAATCAGGCTTCATTACTTGTCGGAAATTTTTTAATATCTTAAGAACATGTTTATCATCCCAATCATGCATAATATATTTTATTAAATAAATATCTGATTTAGGAAAGGAGCCAAATAAATCTCCTGGTATTAATTTCCAGCGACTATCATCACCTAATTGAGTTAATTTATTTCTACTGAGAACATGTTCTCTATCAAATAATTGTCCCGTTAATGTTGAATTTACTCTTAATACTTCTAAAAGTAATCCACCTAAACCACCTGCAATATCAGTAACAGTTTTATTTTTAGGAAAATCATAAGATTTAATAAAATAGTAGTTTTCTATTTTAGAGAATGAGCTCATGCCTATTTGAAAATCATGATCTTCTTTGACATTATCTTTCCAGTAATCATAAAAGCTAGTGCCGTAAAGCGCTTCAAAAATAGGATTTCCTTGCACTGCTTCTGTAATATTTCCCACCGGTCGCCATAATGTTTCATCAGTTAACATCAATACTGCATCACGTAGGCTATATTCGTGATCTGTTAATAAAAATTCGCCAGTTGGTGTAAGAGAGTAACTCAGGTTATCTTCTTCATGAAAAATATTTTCAGATGCTAACATTCTCAATATTCTATTTAACACAGCAGGAACTGAATTAGTTTCTTCTGCTAACTGGTAAACTGTTTTAGGTCCTTTTTTTAATAAATCAGCAATTTTTAATTTAGCACCGACTCTTAATGCACCAGAAACAGTGAAATACATTGATTTTCTCATTAAATCCAAAGCATTTTTTTCATTTTTTAATTCAACAATATTATCTGCAATCATATATAACCTCATATTTTATTTAAGGGGAACCACAGGTGAACGTTAAATTAAAATAAAGTATAGAGCATATTTTTATTTAAAAATAAAAATAATAAAAATACATTTTTAATTATTGTGTTAATAAGTATTTATATTCTAATTGTTATGCTAATTTATATTTTTCATTATAATATTAATTAATTAATTAAATATTGATTTCTATATATTATTATTACTAGTATAATTCCGAGTCGTAATAAAAAGTTGTTTATTATCTTTTAATGAAAATAGATAAATATTATAATAATATTTATTATTTACTTTATGAGTGACAATAGATGCAGAATTATCCAACTGAAATTACCTTTTTTGAGTCATTAATACCTTTAATCCTTTCGGGTAAGAAAGTTATCACAATCCGCGATAAAAGTGAGAATAACTATAAAGTAGGCTCAATAATTTCTCTTTTTGCAAATGAACACCGTACTTATTATGGAAAATTACAAATCCTGTCTGTACAACCCTTGCAATATAGTGAGATAGATGAGTTTCATGCACAACAGGAAGGGATGTGCTTATTGGATTTACAGCAGTTAATTAAGAAAATTTATCCCACAACTGAATCACTTTATTTGATAGAATTTCAGTTACTAGTATAGATTTAGTTCGCTCTTTGTTCTATTTTTACTGATTCTAACTAAAATAAATTTTTTATCATGTTGTTTTTATTAGTTTTATGGTTTTAGTTAATCAACTTATACAGTTCTATCATTTTTATATAATTTTTCTTAGATAAGAGCTATCTGTCTACATTGGGCGTTTTTATCGTGTTATATTTAATAATACGCTAGAGTAGTCCTATAAAAGGTTAGAAAATGAGTAAATTAAGAGTCGCTATCATCTTTGGTGGTAAATCCACAGAGCACCAAGTGTCATTGCAGTCAGCAAAAAATATTATTAACGAATTGGATCGAACTAAATTCGACCTTTGTTTAATTGGTATTAATGAACAAGGTCAGTGGCATGAGTATTCTGAAGCTGACTATCTATTAAATAGCGATAATCCTAAAACTATCTCATTAAGCAATCCTTATCGTGCAATTGCGATTATCCCTGGTAGTCATAAAGAACAATTTATTTCTCTTGAAGATGGTAAACCACTACCTCAAATTGATGTTGTTTTTCCTATTGTTCATGGTGCTTATGGGGAAGATGGTACATTACAAGGTGTACTGCATATGATTGATATGCCATATGTAGGGCCTAATATCATAAGTGCTGCCGCTTGTATGGATAAAGATATTACCAAACGCTTACTTAAAGAAGCAGAGCTTGCTGTTGCTCCTTTTGTTACTATCATGGCGCATGAAACAAATACCATTTCTTATAAAGAAATTAGCCATGAATTAGGACTTCCTTTATTTATTAAACCTGCTAATTTAGGTTCTTCTGTAGGTATTAGTAAAGTAAACAATGAAGAAGAATTTAAAGCGGCATTAAAAATAGCTTTTGAATATGATCTTAAAGTTATTGTTGAAAGTGCGATTGTAGGGCGTGAAATAGAGTGTGCCGTATTAGGGAATGAAGTTCCTGAAGCAAGCCCTTGTGGTGAAATCGTATTAAATGATGCTTTCTATGCTTATAACACAAAATATATCGATGATAATGGTGCAAAAGTTGTTGTACCTGCTCAAATGAGCGATGAAAATAGTACACATATCCGTAATGTTGCTTTAAAGGCTTATCGAGTTCTTAATTGTTTAGGTATGGCACGAGTTGATGTCTTTTTAACACAAGATGATCGTGTCATTATTAATGAAATTAACACATTACCTGGATTTACTAATATCAGCATGTACCCTAAATTATGGCAAAGTGCTGGGTTAGGCTATCAGTCATTAATTACGAAATTAATTGAACTAGCATTAGCGCACCATAAAAAAACAGCTTTGTTAAAAACAAAATGTGAAATTTAATTATTTTTGAAAATAGTATGAAAGCCCATGCTCTAATCGAGACTGGGCTTTTGTCTTGTAGGGTAGCATTAATGGCTGATGTGCAGTCTTTTTATTTCTTATCCGCATTTGTTATAGCAAGAATTTATCGATATATTCTGATATTGACAAAGGAGATATATATTAAACTTATTTTATAGTATTCATTCTTATTGAAAAAGATTGCCATCGTTATCTTTTGTACTTTTTCTAATACTCAAATCTTATTATGATTGGTCTGTATAGTTATAAATAGGCTATTTATTGGCTTTTTTTATCTGATTGATATTGAAAAAAATATCTATTCTATAAAGGCTACATTATTTATCTTTTGCACTAAGTGTGATCAATGTCTTATTTTTATGATTTTAGTAAAGGATTGTTGAGTGAAAAAAATAATTTTATTAATTTCTTTATTTGGTGGTATTTTATTCTGGTCTATTCACTTGCAAGCAGATAATTTCAATTGCAGAAATGCCTCATCACAGTTAGAAATAAATCAATGTTCAGATCAAGAATTTAAAGAAAAAGATAAAGAATTAACAAAGCTATATAGGTATTATTACATAAAATTAGATAGTTCACGAAAATCACAATTACAAAAATCACAGCATGCTTGGAAAATATTTCGTGATCTTTCATGTCAATATGAAGCTAATTATTATGAAGGTGGAAGTTTAGCTTCTATGATTTATAGCAACTGTTTAAAAGATAAAACAAAAGCGCGTATTAACGATCTCAAAAATTACATTGCACTATATTAAATATTTTAACTCATCAAATAATGATGTCTTTTTACTTCAAATACAAATTATTAAAATATCTTTAATAATATTCCTCTCTTTATCTCAGTATCCTCTTGTATCCTTTCGTGTTACTTGGTATTAATCTCTTGCTAGGATATTTCTTAAGCAATAGCATATAAATAATTTTATTTTTATGAAAATCTCTTTACTAGAGGGATGTATGAAGCAAATTATTACGGGCTTGTTGATAGCCTCAATCTCATTTTTTACTATTTCGTGCTTACAAGAGGATACAAATAAAGTAAGAGTTGCTATTAATACTGGCCCTGATGAGCTTATTTGGGATGAAATAATTCACGTTGCAAAAATGACGGAAGGATTAGATGTTGAGGTTGTAGCTTATAACAACTATATTCAACCTAATGAAGCATTGCAAAAAAAAGAAGTTGATGCTAATGCTTTTCAATCGATACCTTATCTCGAATTACAGATGCAAGAACATAATTATAAATTTAATATTGCAAGTAAGACATTTTTATTTCCTTTAGCGGCTTACTCTAAAAAAATAAGTGATATTAATGAATTAAAAGAAGGCGCTCTTATTGCTATTTCTAATGACGCAAATATAAGAGGTAGAGCACTTTTATTATTAGAAAAGGAAAATTTGATTACTTTAAAAGATGGTGTTGGATTTTTAGCTAGACCTAAAGATATTTTATACAATCCTAAATCTCTTCAATTTATTGAAGTTGACACACCACAGCTTGCTGATAAATTAAACGATCCATCAATTTCCATGGCGATCATTAATAACAATTTTTCATCCCAAGCAGGATTATTAGCGACGCGTGATGGTTTAATTTTAGAAAATAAAAATTCGCCTTATGCGAATGTTATTGTGACCAGAGTAGATAATATGAATGATGAAAAAATTCAAAAGCTTATATCTGTACTACATTCAAAATCAATTGAATTGAAAGTAAAAGAAGTCTACAAAGGTGATGCTATTAAAGCATGGTGAATGATTTTAATTAGAATAAAAACCTAAGAAATACAAAATAAATCAGAGTGAAATACTGAAAATAAATCATTTGTTAGTATAAACCTATAGTAGTGCTTATTTTTTCTATTTTTATATAACTGTGAGTTTTTCCTTGTTATAAAACATTATAACAACATGAATTTTTTTCAGTATGATAATCAATCCTCCATTAAACAGAAGAAATAAAAATGGCTGATGAACAATTGAAAAAACAATTTATTGGTGATCATAAATTATCACCGGAAACGCTAATGATGAGTTATGGTTATGATCCATTATTATCAGAAGGGTCTGTAAAACCACCTGTATTTTTAACGTCAACGTTTATATTTAAAAGTGCAGAAGAAGGAAAAGCCTTTTTTGATACGGTAAGTGGTAGAAAGCCACTCGCTAATGGGGAAAAAGCCGGCCTCGTCTATTCTAGATTTAATCAGCCAAATAGCGAAATCGTTGAAGATAGATTAGCCGTTTACGAAAATACGCAATCATGTGTACTTTTTTCATCAGGGATGTCTGCTATTACAACGACTTTAATGGCGCTAACTCAACCTGGCGATGTTATTTTACACTCACAACCACTTTATGGTGGAACAGAAACATTAATAGCGAAAACACTCGCTAAATTTGGTATACAAGCAACACCATTTACTGATGGGTTATCATTATCTCATATAAAAGCTCAAGCAGAAAATGCGAGTCAAAAAGGGCGTGTTTCAGTTATCTTTGCAGAAACTCCGGCTAATCCAACAAATTCATTAGTAGATATTTCTGCATTAAAAATAGTTGCTGATAAATTTGAACAAACCCAAGGTTATCGTCCAATTATTGTTTGCGATAATACCTTATTAGGACCTGTATATCAGCATCCAATTGAACATGGTGCTGATATTTCCGTTTACTCATTAACTAAATATGTTGGTGGCCATTCTGATCTCGTTGCTGGTGCAGCTATGGGGTCACGAGAGTTAATTAATCAACTTCGCTTATTAAGAGGCGCAATTGGTACTCAATTAGATCCTCATTCTTGCTGGATGTTAGGTCGCTCTTTAGAGACATTACAAATTCGCATGGAAAAAGCGAATCAAAATGCATTATTAGTTGCACAATATCTGCGTGAGCATGAAAAAGTAAAAGCGATACATTATCTTCCTTTTGCTGATCATAAATCGGCAGAAGGGCAAGTATTTGCGAAACAATGCACGGGTGCTGGTTCTACTTTCTCATTTGATATTATTGGTGGTGAAGAACAAGCATTTCGTTTCTTAAATGCAATGAAGATTTTCAAACTTGCAGTGAGTTTAGGTGGAACAGAATCATTAGCTTGTCATCCTGGTTCAACAACGCATTCTGGCGTTCCTATGGAAATTCGTCACAATATTGGTATTCAAGATACAACGATTCGTTTATCTATTGGTATTGAAAATCCTCATGATTTACTAGCGGATCTTAATCAGGCATTAGAGATGGTTTAATTTTATTTCTATGAGATAACTGTTTCAAATAAAAAGCATTAGGTAATCATCTTACTTGATGCTTTTGTTTTTAGTTCTGGTTAAAAATAAAATGATTAAATATTGATTTTATAAAAATCTTATATCAAAATACGCCAACTTTAATACCAGTAAATAAAAATCACCTATAAACATAGGATGTTACTGGATTCAATTTTAAACACTAAAGCAATAGAAATAATAATTTGTATTGTCTATCTTTAATAAGAGGAGGAAAAAAATGAAAAAACATAACTAT
>NZ_LXEN01000003.1 GCF_001654855.1 Proteus myxofaciens ATCC 19692 | reverse complement strand
GGATCATCTAAGAATTTACTATGATTTATTTTACTTCAGACACTCATTTTTGCCATTCAAATATTCTTAACCTCTGTGATCGTCCTTTTAATAGTGTTAATCATATGAATGATTCTCTAATACATAACTGGAATGCTTATGTAACGGATAGAGATGATATTTATATTTTAGGGGATTTTTTATATCGAGGGACAGGAAAAGATGCTAATAGAATATTACATCGATTAAATGGACGAAAATATCTTATTCGTGGAAATCACGACAAATTTTTAGATGATCCTGAGTTTGATCTTTCAGCTTTTCAATGGGTAAAAGATTATTATGAATTGGATTATCAAAAACGAAAAATTGTTATGTTTCATTATCCCATATTAGAATGGTCCGGCTTTTTCCGTGATGCTATCCATCTTTATGGACATGTGCATAATTCAGGAAAAGATCCTTCTCAACGTAAACGTTTAGAGATATTAGGACAAAATGCAATTAATGTTGGCGTTGATGTGAATAATTTTTTCCCAATAAGTATCAGCTCAATACTTAAACAAGTCTCTAAATAACACGAATACGATAAATAATTTAACACCTTGTTAAATATAAAATTTATTTGCTTATGAATATTGATCCGCATCATCAAATTGCGAGTAAATAAATAAAGAAACACAAATACGATAATGGCCTATTGTTGATTTCTGTTAATTTCAAAAAATAAGAAAAGTATCAATAAAAGGTCATTATTGTGAGCAATGAATTACAGCAAAATATTACAACGGATGCTAACCAAGCCGTTGCATCTGTCGCTTATCGTTTAAATGAAGTTATTGCTATTTATCCCATTACCCCAAGTTCAACGATGGCGGAATATGCAGATCATTGGGCTGTTAATCAGCAACCTAATTTATGGGGTGATACTCCTCGTTTAATGGAAATGCAATCAGAAGGTGGCGCTATTGCCACTGTTCATGGCGCATTACAAACAGGTGCATTAGCGACAACTTTTACTTCATCTCAGGGATTATTATTAATGATCCCTTCACTTTACAAAATAGCAGGGGAATTGACCCCCTTTGTATTACATGTTGCTGCACGTACTGTTGCAACGCATGCATTGTCTATTTTTGGTGATCATTCTGATGTGATGGCGATTAGGCAAACAGGTTGTGCGCTACTTTGTGCAAATAGCGTACAAGAAGCGCAAGATTTTGCTGTTATAGCGCAAATGGCAACATTAAATAGCCGTATTCCTTTTGTGCATTTTTTTGATGGTTTTAGAACATCACATGAGATGAATAAAATCATTTCAATTAGCGATAATGAACTAAAACAACTGATTTCTTATCAAGCAATAGAAGCACACCGACAACGTGCACTATCTCCTGAAGCTCCTGTGATTAGAGGAACATCTGCAAATCCTGATACTTATTTCCAAGCAAGAGAAGCTTCTAATCCTTGGTATGATAAAGGCTATCAACATGTTGCAGAGGCAATGTCGCTATTTGGTCAAGTAACAGGACGAAACTATCAGCCATTTGAATATTATGGTGATCCCCAAGCTACGCGTATCATCATTTTAATGGGTTCAGCAGCAGGCCCTTGTAAAGAAGTTATTGATATACTGAATGGTCAAGATGAGAAAGTCGGCTTACTTTGTGTGCATCTTTATCGACCATTTTCTGCTGAGCATTTTATTAATGCCATTCCTCATTCCGTTGATAAAATTGCAGTTTTAGATAGAACAAAAGAGCCAGGATCACAAGCTGAACCACTTTATCTTGATGTTATAACGGCATTAACAGAAGCCTTTCAACAAGGTAAACGAGCGACGTTACCTATTACAATTTCAGGTCGCTATGGCTTATCTTCTAAAGAATTTGATCCTGATTGTGTGATGGCGATATTTAAAGAGTTACAACAACAAAAACCTAAACGTCGTTTTACTGTGGGTATTTACGATGATGTAACTTATCTATCATTGCCAACCATAGAAATGGAATTACCAGAGCAACATCAATTAACCGCACTATTTTATGGATTGGGAAGTGATGGCTCAGTTTCTGCGACTAAGAATAATATTAATATTATCGGTAATAACACGCCATTACATGCACAAGGCTATTTTGTTTATGATTCTAAAAAAGCTGGTGGATTAACCGTTTCGCATTTACGAGTCAGTAAAAAACCTATTTATTCAACCTATTTAATTAAAAGTGCTGATTTTATTGGCTGTCATCAATGGCAATTTATTGATAAATACCAAGTTGTAGAAAAATTAAAAAAAGGCGGGACATTACTTTTAAATACACCTTATCCAGCACACATTGTATGGGCTAAATTGCCTCAAGAAGTGCAAGCTTTACTTATCGAAAAACAGGCAAAAATATATACGATAAATGCGTATAAAATTGCAAGAGAGTGCCAATTAGGGGCACGCATTAATACTATTATGCAAACAGCCTTTTTCCATTTAACAGCACTTTTTTCTGAAGAAGATATTGCCCAATATTTACATAATACCATTATTAAAAGTTACCAGAAAAAAGGTGATGCACTGGTTAACTCTAATTTAGATGCCGTTGCTCAAACACTATCAGCGTTAGAGGAAGTGCCATTAGGCAATGTATTATCTGATAGTCCTTATAAATCACCTATTGTTGCTGAAAATGCACCTGATTTTGTGAAAACAGTGACGGCTATGATGATGGCGGGATTAGGAGATAGCTTGCCAGTTTCAGCATTTCCTCCTGATGGCACATGGCCAACAGGAACAACACAATGGGAAAAGCGTAATATTGCCGAATTTATCCCTGTATGGAAACCCTCACTTTGTACACAGTGTAACTATTGTGTTGCTGCGTGTCCTCATGCTGCTATTCGAGCTAAAGTTGCTAAACCTGAATTACTAGAGAATGCACCTGTTACTTTAGAAAAACTACCTGTAAAATCTCGTGAAATGAGAGGATTAGATTATATTCTACAAGTTGCACCTGAAGATTGTACAGGGTGTAATTTATGCTATGAGGTTTGTCCTGCTAAAGATAGGCAAGATCCAAGTATTCGTGCAATTAATATGGTTGAAAAACTTAATGTATTAGAGCGAGAAAAACAGAATTTTGCTTTCTTTAATGCATTACCCGATTTACATCCCTCAGAGCTTGATAAAATTGATATTCGAACATCACAATTAATTACGCCATTATTTGAATATTCAGGTGCATGCTCAGGCTGTGGTGAAACAGCTTATATCAAGTTATTAACGCAACTTTATGGTGATGAGCTTCTTATTGCGAATGCAACGGGATGCTCATCTATTTACGGTGGTAATTTACCAACGACACCTTATACCACAAATAGAGAAGGCAGAGGTCCTGCTTGGGCTAACTCACTCTTTGAAGATAATGCTGAATTTGGTTTAGGTTTTAGATTAACGCTTGATCAGCATAAAAAACGCGTTGAACGTCTTTTAAATCGATTTGCGACAGAAATACCAGAATCGCTTTATCAAACACTCACTAATGGTGGTACCAATAGCCAAGATAAGCGTAATGCAATTAGCGAATTATCAGCTCTACTAGGAAAAAGTAGTGATCCACTGGCTAAAGAACTACTTAACGATGCACATTATTTAATGAAGAAAACAGTGTGGATGGTAGGTGGTGATGGTTGGGCTTATGACATTGGATTTGGCGGTCTTGATCATGTGCTAAGTAGTGGTGAAAATGTCAATGTATTGGTGTTAGATACACAATGTTATTCAAATACAGGTGGTCAACAATCTAAAGCAACACCAATGGGTGCTATTACTAAATTTGGTGAAGAGGGTAAAAATAAAGCACGTAAAGATTTAGGTGTGACAATGATGATGTATGGCAATATTTATGTTGCACAAATCGCAATTGGTGCTCAAATGAATCAAACAATTAAAGCTATCCAAGAAGCTGAATCTTATCAAGGACCTTCATTAATTATTGCTTATAGTCCATGTGAAGAACATGGTTATGATTTAGCATTTAGCTTCGATCAAATGAAACAGCTAACTGCTTCTGGATTTTGGCCTTTATATCGTTTTGATCCTCGTCGTGAAAAAGAGGGTAAAAATCCATTAATATTAGACTCAAGAGCGCCAACTCAACCTATTTCTGCGGTAATACATAAAGAACAACGCTTTAACCGATTATTTAAAATATATCCAGATAAAGCGACGACACTGACAAATCAGGCACAAGCAAATATTGAAAAGAAATATGCTCTTCTTAATTTATTAGCAGAAAAAGCAGAAAAAAATACCAGAGCTGAAGCTTAAGAAATAAGATTTAAATAGAATAAAACAAAAGACACTAAATTGGGGTTAGTTCAAATTTAGTGTCTTTTTTATTCTTTATAAAATAAATGATAATAAGTAAATACTAAAGGGTGGCGTTTCTACTTGTATTCATTCCTTTGATCATGCAAAGCCAAGCAAATGCGGCAAACCCCATTAAAATAGCAAATAAAGAAACAGGTGGTAAAGAAGTTAAAATATATCCGCTAACTAATGGGTTAAGGGCTGAACCTAGCCAACCTAACGATTGTGCTGAGAAATAACTTGCCTTCATTCCTAGTGGGGCAATATTATCGATTAACATATACTCACCTGGCGCATAAATTAATTCGCCAAATGTAAATACTATAATAGCGAATGCCCAAAAGAGTAGGTTATCACCTGCCATCATAAATCCCGCCAAGCCTAAAATAAAAAAGACAGTGCCTAATGTCATTAATTTGCGCAGTCTTTCAACAGTGACATATTTTCCAACAATATATTGTAAAGAGACAACAATCGCCGCATTAACGGGTAATACAACTGCGATGACGGATTCAGCCAATTTTGCGTCATAAACCACTAAAATATATTGTGATATACAAGAAGCAAATGAACCAAAAGTTAAAGTGCCAAAGAATGCCGATAAAACAAACCAACTAAGCGCTTTATCTTTAAAAAGAATGCGTGGATCCCACTTAACCTGAGTTTCTTCACTATTTGTTACCATTTTTGAGCGCTGAACAAATAATTGGATGGCAAATAAAGGAATACATGCAGAAATAGCGGCTAACCAAAAAGGCAATTGCGTACCATACATTAATAATAACGTGCCTATTGGTGGTCCTACCGTCCATCCCATATTAAGAAAGGTATAATTTATAGAAAATATCTTAGGTTTGACTGCAACAGATAATGTCTCAGAAAAATAGGCTTTTAATACAGTCGCGAAAACAAGATAAGAACAGTTAATAACTGAAAAGAAAATAACAACAAGAATTGTGCTATTAACTAAAGGAATTGACGCAAATCCAATAATAAAAATCATAATGGAAAAAAGCATATAGCGTTTTTTTTCAAACTTATCAGCAAATATACCAAAGACAAGGCTAAAAAATATGCCTGTGGTTAAAGCAACTGACATGGCAATCCCGATATCATCAACAGAAAGCTGATACTGCTTAGATAAATAAATTGCCATAAAGGGAAGCGTTGCACCTCTACCTATAGTCAGTAGAAGTGATGAAAATAATAGGGTGATAGTAGAGAGTTTTTTAGTTTGCAACATAGTATCTTTATTTTAATTATATGAATTATAGAATATTTTTTTGAAAGTGATGACTTTTTCGCGGGTGAGAAAAAGAGACATTGCACACTGTATATTAATACATGAGTTATTCATTTCTGTATAGTGTAAAAGCTGTTAATTTTACGTTAAATTTATTTAACTACTTTATTGCTAAAGATTATCCCATTTTTGATAATAGTCTTTGCCAAATTCTTGTATATCGCTGTTTCTCTATTTTTTCTAGACTGAACTCATATTTGTTTATATTTTTTGCACAAAATATGAGGTTTATTATGTCGCTTAGTCATCTTGAATTTGAAAAACCTATCATAGAGTTAGATGAAAAAATCGAGGCTTTATTGACTTTTAAGCGCTCTCAAGATGAAGCGTTGTCTGTTAATTTAGATGAGGAAATATCAAAGTTAAAACAAAAAAGTTTATCTTTAACTCGAGCTATTTTTTCTGATCTTGGCGCATGGGACATTGTGCAATTAGCTCGCCATCCTATGCGACCTTATACACTCGATTATATTAGTGAGATTTTTACAGATTTTCAGGAATTAGCGGGTGATAGAGCTTATGCTGATGATAAAGCAATTGTGGCAGGATTAGCGCGTTTAAATAAACAACCAGTGATGGTTATTGGGCAACAAAAAGGCCGTGGGACTAAAGAAAAAATACGTCGTAATTTCGGTATGCCATCACCAGAAGGTTATCGAAAATCACTACGCTTAATGAAAATGGCAGAACGTTTTCATTTGCCTGTTATTATTTTTATTGATTCTGCTGGCGCTTATCCTGGTGTTGGTGCTGAAGAGCGAGGACAATCAGAAGCGATTGCACGTAATATTTTTGAAATGTCACGCTTAAAAACACCAGTTATTTGTACAATAACAGGAGAGGGATGTTCAGGTGGCGCATTAGCAATAGGTGTTGGCGATCGTATTAATATGTTGCAATACAGTACCTATGCTGCAATTTCTCCTGAAGGCTGTGCTTCTATTTTATGGAAAAATTCTGATAAAGCACCATTAGCGGCAGAAGCCATGGGAATGACAGCGCCAAAATTACAATCATTAGGCATTATTGATTCGATTATTCCTGAGCCATTAGGTGGTGCTCATCGTAATCACAAACAAGCCGCACAGTTTCTTAAAGAGCTGTTATTAAAAGATTTAGCACTTTTAAAAAGTTATTCAATAGAAGAATTGGTTGATATGCGCTATCAAAAATTAATGTCTTATGGCTACTGCTAAATTATTACAAGTAAATTTAAGATGAATGCTACACTGCCTATATTAGGAAATAGAACTTTATTAGGTAGTGACGTTTTTATGCAAATTGATCTTAATTTATTACGTATTTTTTCTGCTGTTGCTGAGAAGGAACAATTTGCCGCTGCTGCACGTTTTCTTTCTATGCCAAGTTCAAATATTAGTCGTGCAATCAAACAACTTGAGCATCAATTAAATTGCCAATTAATAGATAGAACAACACGAAAAATGCGTTTGACTGAGCAAGGTAAACAGTTATATCAGCAAGCTAAAATATCATTAGATGAACTTGATAGTGCGGTTAGTAATATTACAAGTGATGGCCCTTTAACAGGGACTTTTCGACTCACGATACCCAGTGAATACGGTAGCGAAATGCTAGCTGATGTATTAGCTGATTTTGCTACACTTCATCCTAATCTCACTATTGCCTGTGATACTCAATTAATGCCTAGAAATATCATTGATGATGATATTGATTTACTATTAACTTTTCATCGAGGGAATTTGGCAGATAGTAGCTATCATTCTCGTTTAATTAAATCATGGCAAAGCGTTGTTGTTGCATCTGAAGAATTATTAAGTAAAACAGGT
This sequence comes from Proteus myxofaciens ATCC 19692, assembly GCF_001654855.1. Lineage (GTDB taxonomy): Bacteria > Pseudomonadota > Gammaproteobacteria > Enterobacterales > Enterobacteriaceae > Proteus > Proteus myxofaciens. The sequence goes on along the minus strand of NZ_LXEN01000003.1, from coordinate 23,222 downwards.
ATTCCTACACAAATAGAGCAACTGAGTCAGTTACCTTGTATATCAAGTTTTAGTGCTATTGAAGGGCAACCTTGGATATTTGTTGATAAAGATAAGCAACCTATTAAAGTGACTATTAATAGCCATTATCGTGTTAATAGTGGCATATTAGCAGCAAGAGCAGCCTTAAAAGGTATTGGTTTTGCAATATTATGTAAGGACTGTTGTAAAGAAGAAATAGAAGCAAAAAAATTGCGAGTTATTGAATTTCCTCAACAACCCGCCTCTATTAATTTGGTTGCTATCTATGCAAATCGAAGTAAACTTTCTCGTAATATTGATAGCTTTATTACCTATTTAACTCAACATTTATAAAAGAGTTAATCTGTCATTTGTTGAGTTACTGCGCCATTTTTTAATTTTAATGGGAATAACACTATTACCAAGGTGACAAAACAAGAAATACCCGCAGTAGCGATAGCATAAGCAAAGCCTGAATTAAATGCTTCTGGTAATAAAGCAATAAATGATGGTGCTAACGCATTATGTGTATTCTCTGTCACAAGGCTTATGATATCGATATTACTTGCAGGTATTCCTAATAGCTGACTTTGTTCAATCATATAATGGATAGCTTGTTGCACCATTAATGTCCCTAATAATGCAATTCCCATTGTCATTCCTGTTTGTCTTAATGCATTCATTGTCGCTGAAGCCATACCTGAACGAGAAGGCGGAACACTTTTCATCACTAAAGCACCAATTGCGGGTGTTGATAATCCCATTCCTGCACCTAATACAAATAAATAGCATCCCGTAATTCCATAATGACTATCTGTATGTAATGTTGCTAATAAACAAGACGAAATAGCGATAAATAAAAAGCCACATACCATTAATTTTCTAACAGAAAAATAAGCAGAAAAACGACCAAAAGACATCGAGAAAAGTGCCATAGCAATAAATTCTGGTGCCATTCTCCAACCTGTTTCTAGCGCACTCCAACCTTGTGCTTTTTGTAAAAAGAAGGCGATAAAAAATACATTACTATAGGTAGCAAAACCTAATGTAAATGATGAAAGATTATATTGAAAGAAAGCTCTATCTTTAAAAAGGTGTAAAGGAAGTAAAGGTCGTGGAACGCGTTTTTCAATCATAATAAAGAGTACTAGGAAAATAGCACCAGTAATCAATGTTGAAAGTGTTATTATATGCGACCAGCCGACAGAGCCAGCCTCAATAAGACCATAAGTTAATAAACCTAGACCTAACATACTTGTTAATTGTCCTAGAGGATCAAGTGCCACATTTTCAGGATCTGCACTTTCTTTTAATCCATACCACCCTAATAAAACGGTAATAACACCAATCGGAATATTAATAAGAAATATACTAGGCCAGCCACTAACATGGACTAAAACACCACCTAATATAGGGCCAATAATTAACGATAATGCGCTTACAGAAGACCATATTCCAATAATTCTAATACGTTCTATATCAATAGGAAAAGCATGAGTAATTAAGGAAAGAGCACCGGGTATAAGTGCAGCAGCTGCAATACCTTGAATAATTCTACCCACAATAAGCATTTCATGTTGCTGAGCGATAGCACAAAGCAATGAGCCTAATGTGAAAACAACCACACCCCATAACCATACTTTTTTTCGACCAAAACGATCACTTAAAGGTCCTGATGAAAGAATACATGCTGATAAACATAAAGCATATGCATCAACAATCCATTGTAATGTTGCCATATCGGCATGGATATCATTTTGTATCGTTGGCAGTGCAACATTTACAATACTAATATCCAACGTTGCCATAAATGTCCCTAAGCAGATAGCACTGATAAGCGACAATCGTTTTAAATAAGTCATAAGTTTATTGCCTTAATTATTGAATATTATCGACATCATAATACTCGACCGACCGTCGGTCAATCACTATTGATAATGAGTTTCATTCATCATGATTGAGACTATGTTCAATATAGAGTAATCTTTGGAAGCGACTTGAAGGAGATAAGCAATGTCAGAAAAAGAACAAATTATAGATAAACCAAGAACGAAGCCTGCAGAAATACGTTTAGAAGAATTAATGAATGCAGCAGAAGCGCTTTTTCTTGAAAAAGGATTTGAAGCAACAACCGTTAGCGATATCGTAAAGCAAGCCGGTGTTGCTAAAGGTACGTATTACCACTATTTTTCGGCGAAAACAGATGTCCTTGATGCGCTTAGAATACGTTATATGGATTGGTATATTAATATGGTTGAAGAGGCCATTGCCCGTTGCCAGCCAGATGCATATCGTGAAAAATTAAAACAATGGTGCGAAACGAGTGTTATAGCGTATGTTGAAAAACGAGAATTACATGACATGTTATTTCATCAAGCATTTCACCAAAGCAGTAATATTCATGAAAATAGGGCAATGCAACAGTTACAAACTATTTTAATTGGTGGCGCGAAAAATAAAACATGGCAGGTTTTACAGCCTGATTTAACCAGTACACTTATTTATCATGGCATGCATGCTGCTGTTGATAATTTAGAGCATAGCAAAGAGTATGATGCCAAAACGTTAGGTAATATGTTATATAAACAATTTAGCCAATTATTAAGCTAACTATGATGTGCACAATGGCAAGCTCCCGTGAATAATAATAAAAAAACAGCAAATAACGAGATTTATTCTCGTTATTTTTTAATGATAATTATTGTTATTACTCTTTAATTTTTAAGCTATCTAATAACATATCTAATGTGGATTTGGCATCTTGCAGCGCTTTATCACCATTAATACTATTAGCGATAGATAATGCTGCCGCTTCTAAACTACCATTAATAAAAATAGCGAGCATTTCAGGATGTGTATTGATAAGAATATTATGATCAATAAGTTGGCTAATATCAAAAACACAGACAGATTAAGTGAATAGAAAATATAAAAATAAGCCTCAGATAGTAGCGACGATACTCAATTATCTAAGGCTTATATTATTAATGGCGACGATTAAGGATCATTAAGCAAAGGAAATAACTTCCGCCTAAAATAGCGACTAATGTCCCTGCTGCAATTTGTGCAGGATAAATAAATACTTGCCCTAACCAATCAGCCCATACCATTAGTGTGGCACCAATTAATGCAGAGATAATAATCTGTAATTTAACTTTCTGCGCACCGATTAAGACCGCCATATGGGGAGCAACTAAACCAATAAAAGCAATGGGGCCGATTGTTGATGTGACTAATGCACATAATACAGAGACAGTAATAAGTAATATGATACTGGTTAGCTCAGTTTGTAATCCTCGAGCTTTAGCAAAATCACGGCTAATTGAAATTAAGGTTAACCAGCGAGTTATTAATAAAACAAATGCGGAGATAATTACTATTGCAATAGCAAAATAACCTGCTTGTTCACCGGTGACACGATAAGTTGAGCCAGATAGCCAGAGTAATATTTTATAGCTACTTAATGCACCTTTAGCTAAAAAGAATTGAATAAATGCTTCTAAACACGCGGTTAATGCTATTCCTATTAAAATTAAGTTTGCAGGAGCATATTTTTCTCTCCTTCCTAATAATAATAGAACTATCATAACAAAGAGACTACCTAATAAAGCAATGCTCCATTGAGAAGTATATACAGCACTACCAAAAATTAAGCTAGAAAGTACTAATGCAAAGGTTGCACCAGATGAAACGCCTAATATATCAGGGCTCGCTAATGGGTTATAAATAAGTCTTTGTAAGATAACACCTGCAATTGCCAAGGCAACACCTGCAAATAATGCCGTTAATAATCGTGGCCAGCGTAAAGCCCATTGATAAATAGACGGTAATTCCCATGACCATTGTTTATCTTGTATATGAATAAAGGTTGTAAATGCAGCTCCCAATATTAATAACAATATGATGGCAGTAACCGTGATATAAGAAAGCTTTTTTGTCTGAGCAATAATTGAAATAGAGAGTCTATCTTGTGCACGTGTTTTTTTACGACTAAACCAAATAAGAGCAGGAGCACCAATCGCAGCAGCTGTTACACCGCTAGGAATAACGGTATTTAACCATTGCCCGATAATTATCGCTAAGCTATCAGTAATAAGAAGTAAACAAACACCCATTAACCCACTGGCTATAAGTTCTTCACGAGCAGTTCTTGCGCCTAACGTTCTTACTATATTAGGTGCAAGTAATCCGATAAAGCTAATTACACCGACAACAGTTATTGAGGCCGCCACTAGCCAAGTACTTAGAATAATAAAAAATGCAAATGAAGGTAAAACAGCGAGGCCTCTCGCTGTAGCCCCTTCATGACCTAAGCGTAATAAAGTTAGAATACGAGGGGCAAAAATAAAAATAAATAAGATGGGTAAAATACGAGGTAATAACCAGATGACATTATGCCAACCATCTTGTGCTAAATCACCAGCACCCCACATAAAAATATTTTGTGCAAACTGCGAATTGAGGGTAATTAATGCGGTTGCTATTGCTCCTAAAAGAATATTAACGACCATGCCTGATACAACTAAGGGCAAGCCCGTCATATTACGAATTCCTGCAATAATAATGACTAGACTGAAGGCAATTAATGCACCTAATGTTGCAGCTAATGCACTGTAATCTGCCACCCAATCTATAAACCAAATATTCACTATCACTAAAGCTAGCCATGCCCCCGATGATGTACCTAGCGTTAAAGGTGATGTCAGATTATTTTGAGTTAATTGTTGCATTAAACTACCCACAACACCAAATACAGCACCAATAATCACGGTCATGACTAGGCGAGGAAGTTGTGCATGTTGATAAAATACATCTGAAAAAGGGGGTGTTATTTCTGTGTTTGAAAGCAGTGTTAATTGATGAAAAATAGGAAGTGAGTTATCCAGTTGTAAACTGATAATGCCTAATAAGATTATTGCTAAAAAATAGCGTATCAACAGATTAATTTTCATGTTTTGGTGCCACTGCTAACAGACTATCTGTTATTGCTTCTGCCATTAGGGTTAATGACGTTATTCCGCCATAATTCCAAACTGGATTTACAGCATTGAAATGACCATTACGCACAAAGGGCATGGCTTGCCATAAAATAGAGTTGGCTATTTTTTCTTCATCAGGGAAGGGCAACATATAAAGAACATAACCACTAGTGATATTTTGTAATGAGTTCATTCTACGCTGATCAATCCCCCAAGCTTGGGGAGGTAATGAAATTGCTGGCTTTAATCCTAAGTGAGTTAATACATAGTTTGTCGAGGAGTTTTCTGTATAAAGAAAAACCGCCGTTAATGTTGAAAAACGAATAACAGCGACTTCTGGTAATGTGGGGTATGCTTGTTGTAACTTAGTTTTTAATCGCGTAAAAGTCGCATTCATTTCATCAAGTTTTTGTTTAGCAATATCTTGTTTATCGAGTAATTTAGCTAAAGTAAAGAAATGCGCTATGGCGACTTCTGCATCATTATCTTGGCGAGAAAAATTAGGTAAATACACAACAGGAGCAATTGTTTTTAAAACAGGTAATAAATCTTGTTGTGAACTTGATGCTAAAATAACATCAGGTTTTAATGTGGCTATTTTTTCTAGATTAGGTTCTGCACGACTCCCCACATCCTCAATAGAATCAGGTGCTCTAGGGTGTACAACCCATTGTCTATAGCCTTTAAGTTCAGTTGCACCAACAGGAATAACATCAAGAGTTAATATTTGCTCAAGTAAATCCCAATCTAAAACAACGATACGTTGAGGCGTGTTTTTAGCAATTCTACTATTATTATATTGAGTCGCTTTTGCTGTTTGGGTTAATAATAAAATCGTAGCAAATAGAAAAAGAAATTTTAATGAATTAATAATATTTATACGCATACCACCGCCACCTTATATTGGTTTTCGCCCATTTTATTATCTGGGTGATCAATTAATTTGATGGGGGTTTCATAGAGTGTAGAAAGTCTATTTTCATCACGCAATAACGAAGCGTCACCTTCAAAAGCAATCGTTCCTTTTTTAAGCGCTATAATATGGCTGGCATAACGTAATGCGAGATTAAGATCATGCAATATCACAATAATACCAACATGTTGAGTTTGGTTTAATTCACTCAATAATTCCATTAATTGATATTGATGATGAATATCTAATGCTGATGTTGGTTCATCTAAAATTAGAATTGGCGATTGTTGTGCTAATAACATAGCAACCCAAGCACGTTGGCGTTCACCACCCGATAAATCATCTGCCAGTGTATTCGCAAAAGATAATACACCCGCTTTTTTCATTGCTTCTATGATAATTTCTTCGTCTTGATTATTCCAACGGCCTAATGTGCCACGCCATGGAAAACGCCCTAAACGGACTAATTCTTTTACCGTTAATCCTGCTGATGTAGGTAATTTTTGTGGTAAAAAAGCAATTTTTTTGGCGAGTTCTCGTGTTTTATATTGATAAATATCACGATGATTAAGGAGAATGTTACCACTATCAGGAGTTTGTTGTCCTGATAATAGACTAACTAATGTTGATTTACCTGAACCATTATGGCCAAGAACAATCGTTAAGCCTGTATCTGAAATAGACAGTGAAGGAAGAGATAAAATAGTGCGCCCACCGCGAACCATTTTGATATCAGTAAGTTCAAACATAATGACTTAATTCACTAATAGTATTCCGCCTTATCTAAGATAAAGCGGAATAAATAAAAAGATCACCAACGGTATTTGGCATTCAATAATACAGATCGAGATTGTCCATAATAGCAGTAATAATCGCAACCAGAGAGGTATTCTTTATCAAGAATATTGTTTACGTTAAGCTGTAATTGCCACTGTTTGTCAATATTATAGGTCGCTGCCATATCCCATAGCGTTGCACTTGCTACAGTTAAATCTTTTCCTGCTGGATTTGCAGGGTTATCTTTTGATTTACCGATATAACGAACACCAGTACCGAGTGTGATATCTTGGGTTGCTGTAATAGGAAGTGTATAGCTTCCCCAAACTGACGCCATATTTTTAGGAATAAGTGCAGCTTGTTGCTTGCCGCGTCCCCCTGTGTTATCGGTTTTCATATCGGTATAAGTATAATTGCCTTTCAGTGCAATACGCTCAGTTAACTGTACTTCACTACTTAATTCGATTCCTTTTGAGGTGACTTTCCCTGTTTGAGTCGAAACAAAGGTATCAGGGTTGGCCACTAATGCATTTTTCTGAGTAATATCAAACCATGCAATATTAAAGAATCCATCAATAAAATCAGGTGTATATTTAATACCTGCTTCAATTTGATCGCCTTTTAAAGGTTTATATAAATCCTGAGTTGCAGGATCGATAGTACTCATCACTTCAAAAGATTGAGAATAGTTTACATACGGTGATAAACCATTATCAGCAAGGTACATTAATCCTGTATTAAGACTGAATTCGCTATCAGTACGTGATTTTTCAACATGTTGCTGGTGAGTTTTATTTTCTGTTTTTACCCAATCTTGGCGAATTCCTGCAACGCCAATCCAGCGACTATCAAATTTGGTTTGATACTGGGAATAAAGGCTGTATTGCGTTTTATCAATTGTACGATTGATATTATTTGCTGAATCAAGAGGGGTATAGCGCCCATAGATAGGGTTCCATGGATTAATTGTGCTAAAGGAATAATTATCTTGTTCATCGCCTTTAGTTCTGTGATGTTGTAATTCTACGCCAGCTAATAGTGTATGCTCAAAATTATCAGTATCCCATTCACCGACAACATTATTATCAAAGGTAATGCTTTGATTTTTGCCATCACGGAAAACAACACCCCGATTTAATTCAGTTTGAGTGATATCAGCATTAGGAAAAGCATAAACACTACGTAAAGTTAAATCGTTATAACCATAGTTTAAACGCTGAGAAAAACGCCATACATCGTTAATATTGTGATCGAGTAAATAGCCTACTGAAATTTGAGTACGTTTATATTTGTCGTAATCAGGTTCACCTAAGTTAGTTGATGGTTTAATTTTACCAAAAGGTGACGAAATAATCGTTCCTGCGGCAGTAAAGAATGGATTAGTTGGTGTACCATCATCATGAAGATAAGATGCCATAAAGGTGAGCATGGTATCATCAGTGAGGTTTATCGCCATACTTGGTGCTAAATAAATGCGTTTATTATCAGTGTGTGATAATTCACCGTCTGATTTTTTCATTAAACCCACTAAACGATAACGCACTCGACTATCTTCTATTTTGCCTGTCGATAAGTCGAATCCAACACCGCGTTGATCGTTGTTACCGGCTTCGAGAAACACTTCATTCTTAGAATTAAACGTCGGCTTTTTTTGAACAATATTAATGGCACCACCAGGGGTTGATTCACCAAATAATACCGCAGATGATCCTTTAACAACTTCGATTTGTTCAAAACCATAAGGTTCTAATAACCACGTGTAGTAACCATCACGGAAAAGACGACTATTATCTAAATAAGTCGCAGCTTCAAAACCGCGAACACGTAGCCAATCGGTATCATTATCGGCACCATAAGGTTGAGAAACAACGCCTGAAGTATAACGCAATGCTTCATCCAATTTTTGAGGGGCATGTGTTTCGAGATCTTTTTGTGTGACTATAGAAACAGATTTCGGTGTTTCTTGTAGGCTGGTATCTACCTTAAGTGCTTGAGCACTTACTGTTAATTTTTCAATTTGTTCGTTTTTTGCTGTCTCTTGTGCAAACGCCAATGAATTAAACATAAAAGGGATGCTGGCACAACATATAAGTGCCACAGGATTTAATTTAAATTTACGGTTATCTATCACAATGTTTCACCAAAATAATAATCATTATTATTAGCATTAAGTTTGATTGCGAATGATACTAAGGTAAATTTACTTGATCAAATATTTTTGTAAATCATATTATATTAGTACAATTAACTAGAAATGTTCATCCATGAAAGGCGACCGCCGACAGAAGTGCTAATATGGCTAGAATGATGGCTTAAACATAATGTACGCATTCCTGCATTTTGTTGTGAATACCAAGCACCACCACGCATTAACGCACGTTTACCGTAATTACGTAAATAAACTTGGTCGTTATCTTGTTGGTTTATTGCTGGATATAATCCTAGTATTTTAAATAAGGTTGCTACTTTTGTATTATTTTTTGTCATTATATTATTAAACTCACCCTCCATTAATCCCTCAGGGTAACCATTATCTAAAGGGTAACCGTTATAATGATGAATGGTTGTCGATAATATTGGTGTTCCTGCATTACCTTCACAGTAATCACTAGGTGAGTCGTATTTAGCACTATTAGCACTATTGATAGGCAAAAGCTGTCCTGTGGATAAATTAATTGCCTGCCAATGTTCTTTTTTATTTTCATCACCACAAAATACCGCGTTATTATCAGCGATAATTTGAATTTCACCTGCATCTAATTGCATGCCACTTTGCCATTCCCAAAGATTGCCACATAAATCACTAATACCGAATTCACTATTATCGTGATACCAATCATGCCATTGTGGTGCAGTCATTGTTGTGGGGTCACCTGTTAAAAAATCGGTATCACCGGCAAGTCTGCCATCAACACGTGTTGTATATTGGCTTGGATTAAGATAACTGCGACCATAATCTGTATTACCATTTTCACGCATATTATGATGTCGACACCAAAGCATTAATGCAGCCCATTCTGCATGGGTACTTAAATGAAAACCTTTTCCTGTTTTTTGGGCTTTTTTCTGAAAGGTTATTAAATCTAGCCGAGTTACTGGTTTTTGATTAGGTAAACTTAATAACTCACCTTGATGTAATGATGCGGGATAGCAAGCGTAGAGAAAATGGTCTTTAATTTCATTGTTAACAATAAAAGCAGGGTGAATATTATTACCAAGATTATCCGATACATCGTTTAAGTAAAAACGAGGAACGATATACATATAATTAGGTTGACCTTTAGCAGAATAAATAATGGTTCTTTTTCCTGCTGAATCTTTTTCTATTTTGCTACGTAATGCATCAGGTGAGTAGATATCAAACATCGTTATTCCTTAATTGTCTTTATCGTTTTTATCGTCTTCACGTAGTGTTATCCAATAGCCTTCTTGCCATTTAACAGGAAGAAATTGTGCATAATAGTCTTGAAAAACGGTATCAACATCGAGAGTAAAAAAGCGTTGAGGATGAAGCCATGTCGCCATTTTTAATAAGCCAATAAAGCCAAATGGGCTGTCGTAGAAAACATGCCATAATGCATACACTTCTTTTTTTCTTGTCGCATTTAGCGTTTTATAGGCAAGCCGTTGCATTAAAATAGCGAGTTGTTGCTTAGCAAGAGCTAAATTTGCACCTGGTCCTAAATTAATCCAATCACCAGAAGGGTTATAACCACTCCAATCTGCACCTGTTAAAAATATTTTATCTGGCTTGGAATAAATAACGGTTTCTTGATTAAGCAATCCGTAGCTACCTTTTATATATTCTGAGCCCAAATTATTACCGCCAGCAGCATATAACATTTGCCCCATACTGCCATTACCATAAGAAAGACAACATTCTGGTGTAAAACCTGCGGCGCGTTCAAATAATACATTAGGTCGTAAAAACGGTATTTTTTGTAACAATGATGAGATGTGGTTGATGTATTTCTCACTAAATTGGTTCATTGCTAGGCTTTGCTGAGTATTTCCTAGCAATTTTCCCATTTCTGTAATGCTAAGTGGTGTATTTTTTAGTGGATCAAGACTTAAATCAAACGCAACAACGGGGATATTGGCTTTAGTTAATAGTGATAAAACACCATTAATATTGATAGCTTGATAAGTGCCTGTTGCAACAATAATGACATCAGGTTTTAGTGAAATGAGTTTTTCACTATTAAAATGCCCACTTGACATTGCACTAAATTCAGGTAACGACAATAAAGAAGGAAATGCCTGTGTATATTGTCGATAAATATTTAAATCAGAAGTGCGGAATGAACTCGGTATAGCAATAAGACGCTCACTAAAAGCGTCTTTATTAAGTGAGGCATACAAAACAAATAGCCCACTATCAGCAATGTAAATTCGCTTTAATTCCTTAGGAAGGAAAACAGCTCTACCTAAAATATCAACCACTTTTCTATGTTGCTGTGAGGCAAATACAGGAAAAGGGGTTGCTAATAATAACGCAAGCACACTTGCACCTTTTAGTAATGAACGTCGTGAGCTATTCATGTTCATTCCTAGAAATAGTAATTTAATACACCAAGTACAACTCTATCTGTACCTATACTGCAATAGGTCGAACTTGTACAACTCGCAACATACGATTTGTTAGTGATATTACTGACATTTAATCCTAATTCTAAACCTTGTAATTCATGATTAAGTGCAGAAAGTTGATAACGTAAACTGACATCGCCTAACCATACTGCAGGCACTTTAAATGTGTTGGTATTATCACCATAAGTAGAGCCTAAATAGCGTACACCCACACCTAATAATGCGCCTTCTAAATAAGGTTGTTGAAAACGATAATCTATCCATGCTGATCCAGTATGTGCAGGGACTTGCACAGGGTGTTTATGTAGCGTGCTAGGATCACTTGTTGAGGTCACCACATTATCGGTATAAGCATAATTGAGCATCATATTGGTTTGCGGTGTGATGGCAAATCGACTTTCAAATTCCATACCACGAGAGCGAATTTCGCCTGATTGTTGATAGTAATCAGGGTTTCTTGGATTATGGGTAGTGACATTTTGTTGCGTTAATTCATATACAGCAATACTGATTAATTGTGTTGCTTGTGAATTTTGATATTTAATACCGGCTTCATATTGTTTTGATTTCATTGGAACAAAGGCTTTGCCATCAGCATCAGTGCCTAATACAGGATCAAAGCTGTCAGAGGTGCTTATCCAAGGAGCTATGCCATTATCAAATTCATAACTTAAGCCAATACGGTGGCTCCATGCGGTGTTATGACTGGTTTGAGTTTGACCTGAAATTTGATTGTGAGTATCTAAATCAGCACTATCATAGCGACCACTTAAGAATAAGTTCCATTTTTGCCAGTTAAGATGATCTTGCAGATAATATCCATAGCGATCAAACTGTTGCTTTGTGGATGTGCGTGAAACAGGATAAGGATCGAAATCGGGTTTATGATGTGAAGCCCAAGGATCAAAGCTTACCGTTTGTGAACCCCACCAATCTTTTGTCATATAACCATGTTGATAATCAAACCCCGCCATTAAGATGTGGTTAATTTCCCATGTTGATACTTTGCCAATTAATTGGTTGTCTGTTACCCATGTCTCAGATTTGCTAGGGGCTTCTTGATAAACAGCCGTTAATAAGCGATCACCTGGTAAAAATGCACGGGTATAATCTCGACTGATTTCAGTATCCACCTTCATAAAACGTGTATTTTGTTTAAATTGCCATTGTGGTGCAAATTCATAACTTAATAGAGATGTGACTGATTGTTGTTTACGATGAGAGTGATCATGACTTTGATTATTATAATTACGATTAAAATCAACTTTACCATTAGGATTAGGTAATAAACCCAATGCTTGCGCTGGTAACGTATTGTAATAACCTAAGCGAGGTTCTTTTTGATATTGACCTAATAATGTCCAACTTAGCGTATCATTGGGTTTCCACGTGATAGCAGGGGCGATATTAAAGCGAGTTTGACGTGAAGATGGGATTTGTGACTCTTGTTCTAAAGCTAAGCCTGATACACGATAAAGCCATGTTTCATCCTCATTGATAGCAGATGTTGTATCAAATTTAATACCATGATTATTGTTATTACCTGCTTGTAATTGAATTTGATGCTGTGTTTGTGCACTAGGGCGACGTGAGGCCATATTAATAATTCCACCAGCCCCTCCTTGGCCATAAAGAGCAGAAGAAGGCCCATGAACAGCTTCAAGACTTTGCAAGTTCCAACTATCAATTTGAGGTCCCCAAATACCGCTGTTTCCTAGCATTCTTAAGCCATCAAGATAATAATCTGCATCAAAACCGCGCATTTTTGAGTAATCAATACCACTTCCAAATGCACCAAATTTCTCATTTACAACACCTGCGCTATATCGCAATGCTTGGCTGATAGATTCAGAAGGTAAATTATCAAGTTGAGCACGATTAATAACAGAAACCATTTGTGGCGTTTCTAATAATGTCGCATCACTTTTTGTCGCCGTTGTTTGCTTTTTAGTAATATAGCCATAAGGTAGCATTTCTTGATCATTTTCTGTTGTACCTGCGGTGACAATTATTTTTTCAACTTTTTCTTCAGCAATCGCTAAAGAAATAGGATTTAGTAAAAATAAAGCAGGTAAAACAACGAGGTAAGGTAATTTTTTAGTGTGATTAATATAAAAATGTGGTGCTATTTTATGTGTAGTAGGTAGCAACATAATAATTCCATTAAAAATGAAAAAAGCTATTGATTGACTTATGGTCGGTAACATACATTAACGACCGACTGTCAGTCAATATAAATAACAATGATTTTCATTTGTATTTATATAAATAATCAATAATGGAAGTTTTAGAAAAAAGAACAGAAGTAGAATAAGAGGAGAGAGCGAGAAAGATCAAAAAAAGCCCGATAAAATATCGAGCTTTATTTAATAATATTTTGCTACTTAGATGATGAAATTAGAATGAAACGCCTTTTTTTGCTAAAAACTCATCATAACTACCTTGGAAATTGGTTACTTTTTCAGGTGTTATTTCAATAATACGATTAGCCAATGAACTCACAAATTCACGGTCATGTGAAACAAACACTAATGTGCCTTGATAGAGTTCAAGGGCCATATTTAATGACTCAATAGATTCCATATCTAAGTGGTTTGTTGGCTCATCCATGATTAAGATATTTGGCTTTTGCATCATTAATTTGCCAAATAACATTCTGCCTTTTTCACCACCAGAAAGTACTTGTACTGATTTTTTAAGATCATCTTGTGAAAATAGCAAACGTCCTAACACACTACGAACGGATTGTTCATCATCTGTCGGTTTCATCCATAAACTCATCCAATCAAACACCGTCATATCAACTTCAAAGTCAGTGGCATGATCTTGAGCATAATATCCAATGGTTGAATTTTCAGACCATTTAATGCGACCACTATCAGGCGCTAACTCACCGACTAATGTTTTGAGCATGGTTGTTTTACCCACACCATTCGTTCCCAAAACAGCGACTTTCTCACCCACTTCTAGCATCATATCGACGTTTTTGAACAGTGGAGCATTGCCATCGTAGCCTTTTGAAATACTCTCAACTTCAAGGGCATTGCGGAATAATTTTTTCTCTTGTTCAAAGCGAATAAATGGGTTTTGACGACTTGATGCTTTCACTTCCGTTAATTGAATTTTTTCAATTTGTTTAGCACGTGATGTTGCTTGGCGTGATTTTGATGCATTCGCACTAAAACGGCTCACAAACGATTGTAATTCATTAATTTGTGCTTTTTTCTTCGCATTATCAGCAAGTAAACGTTCACGTGCTTGCGTTGCTGCAAACATATACTCATCATAATTACCAGGATGTACGGTTAATCCGCCGTAATCAAGGTCAGCCATGTGTGTACACACCATATTGAGGAAGTGGCGGTCATGCGAAATAATGATCATGGTACTATTACGTTCGTTAAGCGTTTGCTCTAGCCAGCGAATAGTATCGATATCCAAGTTATTCGTTGGTTCGTCGAGTAATAAAATATCAGGATCAGCAAATAGGGCTTGTGCTAATAGAACACGTAATTTCCAACCTGGTGCAACTTCGCTCATTGGCCCGTTATGTTGCTCTAATGGAATACCCACGTTTAGCAATAATTCACCAGCACGTGCTTCTACGGTATAACCATCCATTTCGCCAAATTTAACTTCGAGATCGGCAACCAATAAGCCATCTTCTTCACTCATTTCAGGCAGGCTATAAATACGATCACGCTCTTGTTTGACTTCCCAAAGTTCTGTGTGTCCCATAATGACAGTATCAAGAACAGTGAATTCTTCATAAGCAAATTGGTCTTGTTTTAGCTTACCAAGGCGTTCATTAGGATCGAGGAAGACATTTCCGCTACTTGGTGTTAAATCGCCACCAAGAATTTTCATAAAGGTGGATTTACCACTGCCGTTAGCGCCGATCAAACCATAGCGATTTCCGCCACCAAATTTGACAGAGATGTTTTCAAATAATGGCTTAGAGCCAAATTGCATAGTGATATTATTGCTGATTAACAAGACGAATACTCATTATTAGTGGATGACAAAAGGTAATAGGCCGGCATTATGCCATAAGTTACCCCAATGAAGACAGTAAACTGGAAACTTCTTGATTAAATGTTATACAGGCTAGGATATTAAGCCTTGCAATTCGCTTGTTGAAATAAAAAAGAGATAACGTTTATGTTATCTCTCAATAGTTGGATAAGCTTAAGATTAATACTATTTAGTCGGTAATAAGCCTGGTTCTACAACAGCATAAATTTGATAGTCTAATAACTCAGCTTCTAATAATTTAGCCACTAAGCGCGCTACATCACGACGATTAACTAAACCGTGCGTCTCTTCATATTGATAAAGTTGCGCTTTTCCTGTTTCTTCGCCATTAAGTAAGCCGCCGGGTCTTACTATTGCATAATCAAAACGACTGGTTTGCAACCAAACCTCTGCCAATGATTTTTCTCTTACAGCTTGACCAAATGCTGCTTTCGCTCTTTCTGAAAGTGCTACCCAGCTATCACCACATCCTAATGATGACACCATGAGCATTCTGCGAAAACCTAAGTTTTCAGCGATATCGATAACCGTACGATGTGCAAGATAATCATTATCTCCACCCATAGTAGAAATGATATCAGCTTCATTACCGGCAAGTGTTAACACTTGTTCAACGGCGGTTGTATCAGTTGCATCACCAATGACCGTTTTAATGCCTTTTTCTTGTAATCGAGTAGCCGCTTGTTGATTTCGCACTAGCGCAACGACAGGGCGTTTTTGTTCAACCGCAATATCTGCGATATGAGCACCAATGCCTTTACCACCAGCGCCAAAGATAACCCATGTTTTCATGTGTTATTTTTCCCCTTGTAATCTTTTAGCTAAATGGCGAAAAGCCGTTAATTGGTCAGATAGAATTACTCTATGTTCATCTCTTCCTAAAAATATCTTAAACATAGCGTCACCATCTTGATTTAAAAATAAGATAGATGCAGTATCCATCCCCATGAATTTACGTTCAACCAGGGCTATAGAATAACAATTTTCGGCTTTAATATGCCCTGTCATTCCTTGTTTACCACGTAAATTAAAATAGCCTTGACGATGAAAACCACTAGGCAACTCACCACCAAATTCTAAAATAACGTCCTTAGTATGCACCAGCGTTGTTACTTTTCCCCATTGAGTCACATTATCCCAAATGGTATCAAACTGCTGACCACTCACCACGGAGCTTAAAGGCAAATGTTTTACAACTTCAAGTAATGTAGTATTAAATTGAGTTGCGATAGCTTCTAAGGTGCCATCAGGTTCTGTCATTAAAAATTGTTGTAACTCTGTATTCATGGCTATTATTTCCATTTTTAGAGATAAGTAAAAGCAATAACATTATCTAGGTGAGTTTAATTGCAAAATTAATTGCTGTAGTGACGTCAATAAATTACTTGCCCAAAAACGGCCTTCATTTGTTAATCGAATACAAAGCGAATCGCTTTCAATTAATCCTGTTTGATGCCATTGACGAAGTAAGGGAGAAAGTTGATGTGCTTGTGACGTAAGTTGCGTTAAATCGACACGCCCACACTCAATACCTGCTTGTAACTGATGACGCCAACGAAAACCACTATCTGTAGTTCTCATCATCATTAAGGGTTTTTGTGCCTTATCTACTTTTTGATAATAGCTATCAAGCGAGCGTTCTATCATCCATGAGTAACCATTTATAGAACCACCAGCACCAGAGCCAAAGGCTAAACAATCAGCACCTTGTTTGATAAGCAAATTGTATAAATTACGTTCACGTGTGGTTCTAGCCCAATGACTATTACTGATTTGACGCCAACCCACGTTATCCATAAATTCACACCCTTGAAGATAGAGATCACGTCGTTGTATAGGGGTAGGTATCGTGAT
The DNA here is from genome assembly GCF_001654855.1 of Proteus myxofaciens ATCC 19692. Classification (GTDB taxonomy): domain Bacteria; phylum Pseudomonadota; class Gammaproteobacteria; order Enterobacterales; family Enterobacteriaceae; genus Proteus; species Proteus myxofaciens. The sequence continues at coordinate 6,074 of NZ_LXEN01000003.1, read as the reverse complement.
TCTCTGATTTTCAACGGCTTTACCTAAAGGCGTATTAGGCAACAAATTTAAGGCGTAGAGATCGACCCCATCTAAACCAATATCTTGTGCAATAATCAGATCATCATGCCAATTCGCTTTATTTTGACCTGGTAAACCAAAGAGAAGATCACATACAACAGCGGCTCTATCGCGTTGACACAATCTCTTCATAAATGAAACAGCTTCATCTCCCGTTGATGTTCTCGCCATTCGTTTTCTAATTTTGCTATTAAAGGTTTGAATCCCAATAGAAAAACGATTAGCACCTGCATCTAAACAAGCATCAATACGGTCATCGTCAAAATTTAAAACACGACCTTCAATAGTAATTTCACAATCAGGGGCTAAAGGTAATGATTTTCGTAATTGGCTAATAATACGAAAGAGATCTTTTGCTGATAAAGCTGAAGGTGTACCACCACCAAAATAAACTGCATGAATAGGGGCTGATTGATAAAGTACACTATCTGATTCAGTTGTTATTTCACGTAATAAAGCATCGGTATAGCGTGAACAGGCATCTTCGTGATAGCTATTTTGGTAAAATCCACAAAAAGTACAATGGGTGGCACAAAACGGTATATGCAAATAAAGTAGTCGTTTACAGGCTGGTGTTTGGCTTTGCAATAATGACTGCCATGTTACTTGTTGAATTTCTTTTGCAAGAGGTATTGAGCCTCTCCACGGCATAGTCGCTTGTCTATCATGAAAAGGAGCATCGCCTTCAAGTGCAAAATGAGTAGTTAAATCAATATCAGTTAATGAACTTATAGTTTGGGTAACGACAGACTCTTTCATATATTAATTCCTGTACTACCTTCTATTTCTCTATAAGGCTATGGAGATAATCATTGATGAGATAAAACTGTGATGCAGTAATTCCACTGCATCAACAATATGAAGGCCCATACTTTGTTATTAGTTAACTTGTATCCGTAATTCTTTTAAACGAGAGTGGATAACACAAAACACATTTTTATTTGAGTACACATTGTCTAAAAACTTAATGATATCAATTATTATTATCATTCGCTTTTATAGAGCAACTTTACCTATAGCTCAACAACAAAATGGTAAATAGAAAACGCCTTTGATTTGGATCAAATTAAAAAAGAGGTTTCATGCATAATAGAGGCTTAAATATACAATAATGGCACAGAAATAAGGGATAACAATTAATGTGTTAAGAGAGCTATTGTGTGACAGAACATCGTCAGTGATTTAAAAGAAGTTAATGGCTGCAAAATTGATCTTATTTAAATACCCTATTTATTAATGAGAATATGTTATTTTAACGTAGCCAAATTAATAATGTGAATTCAATAAAAAGAGAGTGTAGTTATGTCTATCTGGGTTGATGCTGATGCCTGTCCTAAAGTAATAAAAGAAATTTTATATCGTGCAGCGCAAAGAGAACAAATAATTATTACTTTTGTTGCAAATCAAAGATTAACGGTACCTGCATCACCTTTTTTAAAAACGTTACAAGTGTCAGCGGGTTTTGATGTTGCTGATAATGAAATTGTTCGTCGTGTAGTTAAACATGATTTAGTTATCACTGCAGATATTCCATTAGCTGCAGAAGTTCTTGAAAAAGGCGCTGTAGCGCTTAATCCTCGTGGTGAACGTTATACACCAGCGACTATTCGAGAGCGCTTAACCATGCGTGATTTTATGGACACTATGAGAGCAAGTGGTATACAAACAGGAGGACCAGCAAGCTTAAATCAACGCGATCGACAGCTTTTTGCTAATGAATTAGATAAATGGTTTTTACAACGCAAAAATACACTTAGCTAAATTAAAATAATTCATATTTTCAGGGAAATTCCCATCCTAACGTGAGGTTATTATGTTGTTTTCAAAATCGATATTTGCCGTGGCTATTATGGCCGTTTCTTTATCAAGCTATGCAGCAAAAAAAGCAGATTTAATGATAGTTGACGGTACTGTTCTGACAATGGATAAACACAATAATATTATTGAAAATGGGACTGTTGTTGTTAAAGATAATAAAATTATCGCTGTTGGTAGTGCTGATATTGCTAAAGAATATCAAGCCGATAAAGTGTTAGATGTTGATGGTGATATTGTGATGCCAGGACTTATAAATACGCATACTCACGGCTCTATGACAGTATTTCGTTCATTAGCTGATGATGTTCCTGATAGACTTCATCGTTATATTTTTCCATTAGAAAATAAAATGGTTTCTCGCGAAATGGTACGAGTTGGGGCTAATCTTGCTAATGTGGAAATGGTGAAAGGTGGCGTAACAACCTATGTTGATATGTATTATTTTGAAGATGAGGTTGCTAAAACGGTTGATGAAATGGGAAACCGTGCTGTATTAGGAGAATCTGTCATTAATTTCCCTGTTGCTGATGCTAAAACACCTGAAGAAGGTATTCAGTACGCGGTGACTTTTATTAATGAATATAAAAATCATCCTCGTATTATTCCTGCATTTGCACCTCATGCCCCTTATACTAATACCACTGAAAACCTTCAGAAAATTGCTAAATTATCGATGGAATTAGATGTTCCTGTAATGATACATCTTGCTGAAACAGATAGAGAACAAGAAGAAATTGCTAAACGTACTGGTGGTAAAAGCCCTGTTCAATATATGGCAGATATTGGCGCTTTAAATAACAAGGTGATTGCTGCACACGCTATTATGGTGAACGATAATGATATTGACCTATTAAAAAAATATGATGTAGGTGTTGCCCATAATATTAGTGCAAATACCAAATCAGCTAAAGGTGTTGCACCTGTGACTGCAATGTTAGAAAAGGGCGTTCGTGTTGGTTTAGGTACTGATGGCCCTATGTCTAGTAATACACTGACAACAATGAATGAATTAAACTTAGTCGGTAAAATTCATAAATTAGAAAATAAAGATAGGGCGGCGATGCCTCCTTTAACCGTTGTTGAAATGGCAACAATGGGATCAGCCAGAGCATTACATCTAGAAGATAAATTAGGTTCATTAGAAGCGGGAAAATTAGCAGATATTATCGTTGTTGATACAAAATCACCGAATATGGTACCGATGTATAGCCCTTATGCAGCCCTTGTTTATGGTGCAAACGGAAGTAATGTTCGTCATACCATTGTTGATGGAAAGATCTTAATGCAAGATAGGCAACTTTTGACTGTCGATGAAAAAGTAATTATTCAAGAGGCGCAAGATTTTGCAAATAAAGTACGTAAAACCGTTGTTGATAGCGGTGAAGTAGTCAAATAATATTAGTTAAAAGAATATAGCCTCAATCAATTTTATTGAGGCTATTTTATTATTTATTTATTTACTTGAAGCCATTTAATAACGTCTTCATAACTACCACGATACATAATCTTTTCTTGTTTCTTGCTGAGTTGATAACGATACATAGGATCATAATATTCGATCAGCAAAGGAGTTAACCAAGAAAAGTGTGCTCGCGTATCACCCGTTATTTGTTGCTCTTTTAACGCGCCATCTAACAATGTGCTGAGCTGTGCTTCTCGTTGTGAACCTAATCGACGACGTATTGCAAAAAGTCCATGATGCAAATAATCACTATAAACTTGCCAGCCTTTCTCTTCACCATATAAGGTAATAAAGTCATGAGTCATTCGATCAAAATATTCTTCTTTTAATCTTTCTATACGTCTTTCAAAAGGATCTTCAACGACAACTAATGAAGCTTGCGCCATATTATTACGCAAACTTTCGGGTAAACTATTAGCACCTATAGCACGGCCTTCATCTTCAAATACCCAGCGCGTTTGATATTGCGCTTTTTTTAACATATCAACAGTAAGATGATTTTCAAATGTGGCTTGGGAAAATTGTGCTTGTGTAGTTCGACCAAAAGAAGACCCTCGATGATGAGCAAACCCCTCAAGATCAACACCATCAGATAAGCTACGGACTAATGCCGTTTTACCATTACCAGTGCAACCACCAACTAATATAATTGGTCGTTCAACTAATTCATTTAGCGTTTCAATTACGGTTTGCCTTAAGACTTTGTAACCCCCTTCAATAAGAGGGTAACGAATGCCTATATCTTTTAGCCATTGCTGAACAATATGTGAACGTAACCCCCCTCTAGCACAACAAATATAGCCTTGAGGAAATTGTGAACAAGCTTCACGCCAAGCATGAATGCGCTTGGCTTTAGTATCGCCACAAACAAGCTGGTGGCCTAATTGTATTGCTTTATCAGAGCCATGTTGTTTATAACAAGTCCCTACCATCATTCGTTCATCATCATTCATTAATGGGAGATTAATGGCATTGGGCATTGCGCCTTGATTAAACTCAATAGGAGCACGAACATCTATAATAGGAATATTATTAATAAGAAGATGTTGAATATTTTGATAAGAGTACGCTAAATCCATAATAAAATAGAATGACTTCTAAGCTTGCTAAGAGAAGAGTTACTATACGCCTAAGTGGAAGTAATGACACGTATTGGTTGATTAACAAATAAAAAAATTTAGTTAAATTACCACGAAAAAAAGTTATCAATTTAAAATCACAGCTTCTTAAAGAGCATAATTTCTCTATAGCGATGTGAATTATTTCAATATAAAATAGGGTTTATAATGATAAGGACCAGAATGTGATAGATGACGTTACAAGAACTATTTTACATTACAGCTTACATTTTTTAGCACCTGTTTTATTTGCTTATCTTTTTTGGCGTAAAAATTGGCGACTTGCTTCATTGTTAATGATAGGTACTATGGTTATCGATGTAGATCATCTGTTAGCGACGCCCATTTTTGATCCCAATCGTTGTAGCATTGGTTTTCATCCTTTGCATACAATTTGGGCAGGTATTGTCTATTTAATTATATGGTTTATTCCATCCTGGAAATTTAAAGCAATTGCAGCAGGTTGTTTATTTCATTTACTAACAGATTCTATTGATTGTTATTTAGGCGGAGTAATTTAAAATCCTATCCATTCAATATTAGATAGGATTGTTTTTATGAATATGCGATTTATTAAAAGAATACATCCATTTATTTTATATGAATCACTTTAGTTTAACTGAATATTTATCATAATATTTAAACAATAATTGTCGTTATACCATGCTTTTGCCTGTAAAGGTAATATGCCTTCATATTTATCTATTTCAACATAAGGATTATCTTCTGTTAAGTACAATAGTTGTAAATAAAAACTATTCGGTTTTATTGTGTCGCAAGATGCTGCTGAATTCATTGTAAAAGAACCACAGTCATTTTTTTTGCTTATTTTTAACTTAATTATTTCTATATTATTAGATTTATTTACAACAGGAATGCTGACCAATGTATAACCATATTCACACCATTGTAATTCAAAGCTTCCTTGCTCCGGGTTGACTAGTACAAACCCAACTCTGTCAACAGGGGATGAATCATACTCAAATAAATAATTTAGTTCAGATTTGTTATTTATATCAATATTGAAAGAAATAAATAATGCTGATTTTAAAAAGTAGTCAGGATATTGATTAATAATATCTGAGAAAATTAATTTATCTATTTGATATAATAGATAATCAACATTAGGTCTATATCCAATACCATCAACAACACCTTCAGTATAATTAGATTTTTTTATTATATCTCGCATACTCCAAGCAGACAAAATAAGATGATGTTTCATCGCATAATCTTGAATTAATGCTAAAGCACCTGAGCATAATGGTGTGGCGCTTGATGTTCCACTATAATTATTGGTGTAATTACGTTCATTTCCAGGTAGCTTTTGTAAAGCACCATATCCTGTTGTCGTTACACTCCAATCCCCCCAAGAATTAAGCAAAGAATTATCTTGATTATAATTAGAGAAACTGGCCCTTTTACCTGTTTTATGGTAACAGGCGCCCACTAGTATACTGCCATTATCACCATAATTTACCATTATATCTGATTGGCTGAGATCTAAACCTCCATTTCCAGCTGCTAAAATAACAATAGCACCTTTATTAATAATTATTTTTATTTTTTCCCACCAACTTAATATAGCCGTTGCAGGTAAATATTGACCATTGACT
>NZ_LXEN01000002.1 GCF_001654855.1 Proteus myxofaciens ATCC 19692 | reverse complement strand
AAAAATTGAATATCTAAACTGACAATATCACCAACATTTACATCATTGATAATTAAATCTAAATCACCTGTATCATAAAAATAATAATGACATCCATAAGCAATTCCTGTAACACCAAAATCATTTTTTGACGCTACAATACAGCCTGTAGATGCTGTTCCATGATTACAATCCTCTGTTTCTGGACGACTATGTACAACTTTGATATTTGAATTTTTGAAATCTTCATGATGTTGATAAAGTCCAAAATCTAAGTGACGAACTGTTGCTCTTGATCCATTTATACCCTTATCCCATGCATTTATTATATTCATTCCTTGTGGCTGATTTAAATAGGTTTGTAGTGGCACAAAACAAGGAGTTTTAAATGTTTCTTTATTTTCATTATTAATATTTGAATTATAAGTAACATCTTTGTTTTCAGGCAGAAATGGAAAGTCTAATGGTAAATAATTAGCGGTATTGGGTGTAACACAACAATAATCTACGTAGTCTAACACTTCTATTTTTTCAGATAATTCTAGTAGTTTTTCAAAATCGGTCATTTCGTTGTAAATATAATACTCATAATTATGAATTGAACTTTTATAATCAACGCCAGAAAGATTTAACTTAACTGGTGTTATATTTATTCTCAATTTATCTTTAATTTCTTTTAATATACTATCGCTTTTGCTTAAAGCATTTTTTATTATTTTTATTTCCAAATAATAGCTATTAATTCCATCAATTTTTTTATTTGTATGTTTTTTTTGAATTGGATTATCTAATTTCTTTCTTTGCGAATTTTTAATAGATGCATTAATCTTGATTTTGTTTGAAGTACGTATCTTTGGTTTATTTTTCTCTTCTCCAACCAATAAATCAACATAATACTCACCAGTAATTATATTTTCAAATAAATAATTGTCATTTTTGGTTTTAATTTCTTTTATTAGAATGTTATTACGAAATAGTCTTATCTTAATGTTCTCTTTTTTTTCATTACAAAATGAAGTATATATTTTTGTTTCATCCGAATCGATAAATTTATATATATTTATTTTCATGAGCACCTCTTACAAATGATTTTTTATGAAAATTCGAATTATGTTAATGAGATAGTATTTGATACAATTTGAAAACATTCTTAATTTAAATTTATTCGTTATGGATATAAAAACTATTTTTTATTAATGTAGTTATCTTATTTGAAATTATTTAAGTATTTTAATTATTAAATCACATATTTTTCATTTAATTAACATTTATACATTGTTTACGTTTTTTAAATAATAGTGTTACTTTCTCTTAATTTATCAGTAGTAATTTATGTAAGCTTAATGTAGAGTTTTGCGTCTTTTTTTAAACTAACGCTAATTGAGGGGGCTAAATGTTTATTGGCTTTGACTATGGCACATCAAACTGTTCTGTTGCCATAATGAAAGAAGGGAAACCGACTCTTTTGCCGTTAGAGGGTGATAAGTTTTATATCCCGTCAACGCTATGTGCACCAACACGTGAGTCTGTATCAGAACATCTCTTTCGTCATTTAAATATAAAACCAACTACTGCTATTGGTGAACAATTACTAAGAAAATCAATTGCATTTAATCGAGATGAAGATATTGATTTAATGCCTGAAGATATTCTATTTGGTCAAGCCGCATTAGATTTATATCTAAACGATCCCCGTGATGTATATTACGTTAAATCACCTAAATCATTTTTAGGTGCATCAGGTTTACATGATATTCAGAAGTGTTTTTTTGAAGATCTAGTTTGTGCAATGATGGCAAATATTAAGCATCAAGCTGAAAAAACAACGCAAGAAATTATTACAGATACCGTTATTGGTAAACCGATAAATTTTAACGGTCTGGGTGGAGATGCATCAAATAAGCAGGCAGAGGCTATTTTAGTTAATGCTGCAAAACGTGCTGGCTTTAAGAATATTGTGTTTGAATTCGAACCGGTTGCGGCTGGACTTGAATATGAAGCTACCTTAAATAAAGATCAAATAGTCCTTGTTGTCGATATTGGTGGGGGAACAACGGATTGTTCTATTATTCAGATGGGACCTAGCTATCAAGGCAAAACAGATCGCTCTAGCGCATTATTAGCTCATAGTGGACAACGTGTCGGCGGCAATGATCTTGATATTTATCTTGCCTTTAAACAACTCATGCCATTATTTGGCATGACAGGGCTAACTACATCAGGTATAAAATTACCCCTTAAACAATTTTGGGATCCTATTGCGATTAATAATGTTGAGGCCCAAAAAGAATTTTATTCTCGACAAAACTTAGCCGTATTAAACCAATTAAGAAGAGATGCCAAAGAGCCAGAAAAAATAACCCGTTTACTCGAAGTGTATAATGAAACACTAGGGTATAATATAGTTCGTCGGGCTGAAGAAGCTAAAATTGCATTATCAGCATCACCTGAATATTTAGCAAATATCAACTTATTTAATGAAACGTTGTCACTTAATATTCATCAAGAGCAAATGATAGAATCTATTAATTCACCTAAAAATAAGATGATGGAACTTGTAAATGAAGCGGTTTTACAAAGTGGCGTAAAACCTGATGTCATATTTATGACTGGCGGATCAGCTCGTTCACCATTTTTATGTCAAGAAATAGAGAAACAATTGCCTAATGTACCTATTGTTAAGGGTAATGATTTTGGTTCAGTCACTGCCGGCTTAGCTCGTTGGGGTGATATCTGCTTTACTTAAGTAAATGATGTTAAAGCGCTACTCGTATTCACCTATTATATTGAATGTTTAGCATTTTTTATTTATCAAACAATATACAATCACAACTGAACAGGAGATGACATGTACCGCTTTCAAAATGATTATAACGAAATTGCACATCCTGCGGTCATGCAGGCAATTACTGATACAATTGGACAACGTTATGATGGCTATGGAATGGATAAGCTTTGCCAAAAAGCAGCCGAATTAATTAAACAGCGTATAAATCAACCAGATGCTGACCTCCATTTTTTTAATGGTGGAACAATTACGAATTTAACTGCAATATCCCATTTTTTACGACCTTATCAAGCGGTTATTTCAGTCAGTACAGGGCATATTGCAACCCATGAAACAGGTGCTATTGAGTCTACCGGACATAAAATTATTCCTGTTGTTTCTGCTGATGGCAAGTTATCTCCAGAATTATTAATGCCTATAATGGCAGAGCATAATGATGAGCATTGGGTAAAACCGAAACTTGTTTATATTACAAACTCTACTGAAATTGGTACTGTTTATCGTAAGGCTGAATTAATTGCATTACGCGAGTATTGTGATAAGCATAATTTATGGCTTTATCTTGATGGCGCCCGTCTAGCCAGTGGTTTAATGTCAACACAAAGTGATCTTACCATTGAGGATATCGCAACCTTAACCGATGCTTTTTATATCGGGGGAACAAAAATAGGTGCGATGTCAGCAGAAACATTGGTCATCACTCACCCTGATTTGAAAACTGACTTTCGTTTTAATCTAAAGCAAAAAGGGGGATTGCAGGCGAAAGGATGGCTATTAGGTGCTCAGTTTTATGCCTTATTTCAAGATGATCTTTATTTTAAGTTAGGTCAACATATTAATGACATGGCAGGGCAATTAGTTGACTTTTTCGTAAAACAAGGATTTGAATTTTTAGCACCACCAGAATCTAACCAAATATTTGTTATTTTACCAAGCTCTCTCGCTGATAAATTAACAAAACAGTTTGTTTTCCATCGAGTTTTACTTGAAAATCCTCAATTAAGTTGTTTACGTCTTTGTACATCTTGGTCTACAACTCAAGAAGATATTGATGGTTTTAAAGAAATATTTTTAGAGCTAGTGTTAAAAGCTGAATAGCCGATATCTGCGGTTTAACAATCTAAATGGGATTGATAGTCGATCCCATTTGCTACTTTTATTGTAATGAACTTAACTCTTCGCGACTAAGCCCCGTACTTTCAATAACTAACTCTATATTGATACCATTTTTAAGCAGGTGACGAGCCATTTCTAGTTGGCGCTGATAGGCTCGTAGTCTTTCTTGTTCAATGCCTTGAACTATGCCTTTTTCTATACCTTGAATGATGCC
>NZ_LXEN01000001.1 GCF_001654855.1 Proteus myxofaciens ATCC 19692 | reverse complement strand
TTATTAATATTTTTTATTTTTACTATTAGCCCAAGGATCATCAATGAAGACATCTATGTCTTCTTTTTCTAAATTCATATTATCTTCAAGAGAGTCTAAATATAAATTTTCGACCTCAGCTCTTGCCCAAGGTGTTCTACGTAAAAATTTTAAACTTGATTTCACACTTGGATCACTTTTAAAACAATTGATTTTTATCAGCTGACTTAGTTTTTTCCAACCATATTTTTCAACCAAGGTATTCACTTGCATTTCAAGCGTTATGCCGTGTAGCGGATCTTTAGAAATATGTTTTGTCATGGTTGTTTTACACTCTTTCTCAAGCATGGTTTCATGCGAGTAATATCGATTAAAAAGACTTTGCAGAGTACAAGAAAGTCTAGTGACTGGCAAATAAAGACTGTTACCTCTAATTTTATATGCTTAGATTCTTAATGATATAAGTCAATAGACTGTTCAAGTTACAATTTCAGATAATAATTTGCTATTTATGATGCTTATTGTTCGATTTTTAACGTGAATTATTTCTAATTTAGCTAAATGAGATAGTGCTCGATTAAGTTGTCTTATTGAAATACCTAATATTCCTGCAATAGTTTCTCTTTTTTCTAACTGAAACAATGTTCCTTCCTGTTGTGTCTTAAACAACAAATAGCGACGTAATTTAAACTCAGCTGAATAGAGAGACTGAGAAAGTTGTTTCGATGAATTGTATAACTTACGGCTTAATTCACAACATACAAAATGAAGAAACTTTGGATCTTGTTGTGCTTTTCGTTTGATAGCCGATAGAGATATAACCAATAAATAACAAGGTGTTAACGCTTGAACAGCATTAAACGATGTATGATTACTTTCGAGAAAAAGCTCTAAATCACCAACAACAGAAAAGGCTTTTTCGTGGGAAAAGATAATATGCCGTCCATTTTCTTCATAATGTTCTACTTGCAATGTTCCTTCTACCAAAAAGAACAACTGCTTGATTTGGCTATTTTGAGTTACAAGATAATCACCAGTATTAATTTTGATAAGTCGCAAAGTCGATAAAAGTGAATCTGGCAAGTAATCATCCAATTTATACGTTGAAATATAATTATTGCGCATTTCTTGATTGGTCATATCAGTATCTACACCTTGTTATTAGCCTATTTATTCTTTATTTATTGTCATTATTAAAAAGATAAATAATGAAGAAAAGGACATGAGTCCTTTTTTGAGACAAGACACATAGATAACCTCATCTTAATTTTATAATAATAAGGGGATGCTCATGCTTAATTTGGATTTTTTTGAACCTAATTTACTACTCAAAGTGGAACTACATGTCCATTTAGATACATCTTTAAGTTATTTTTACATTAAAAAACGTTGGCCTAATATCACGTTAGCTGATTTTAATCGGCTATTTATTGCACAAGAACCTTGTGTAGATTTGGGCGATTTTCTAAGCAAAATAACAGCTCAAATTGGTATTTTACAAACGAAAAAAGCGATAGCATTAGCAGTAGATGATCTCTTTCATCAATTAAAACAAGATAATGTTATTTATGCGGAAATTCGTTTTGCTCCATTATTACATACTCAACAAGGATTAACGGCTAACGAAGTCGTTGAATGTGTCCTTAGTGCAATGAAAGAGTCATCGAGCCATTATAAAATTGAGGCAGGATTAATATTGTGTACTTTGCGTCACTTTACTGAACAACAGAGCATACAAACCGCAAATTTAGTTATGGAATATTTAAATAAAGGCGTTGTCGCGTTAGATTTAGCCGCAGATGAAGCACGCTATGATTTGGCGCAACATATTAATGCATTTTATTCCGTCAAAAATGCAGGTGGCAATGTTATTGCTCATGCTGGTGAAGCAAAAGGAGCCCATAGTGTAATCGAAACAATAGATAAACTTAGCGTCAGCCGTATTGGCCATGGTGTAAGGAGTATTGAAGATATAGCTGCAATTGAAAAAATTAAACAACACAATATTTTATTAGAAGTGTGCCCAAGCTGTAATATTATCTGTAATGTCTACCCATCTATCACTGAACATCCCGTTAATCAGCTAAAACAATTAGGTGTTAAATTAAGTATTAATACAGACGCTCGGACTGTCGCCAATACAACGCTTAATAAGGAATATCAGTTATTACATAATGTATTTAACTGGCATAAAAATGATTTTAACCAATGCAATATCGATGCATTAAAAGCGAGTTTTATCTCTGATACATCAATTAAACGAAGGCTAATTGACCAAATTAGTTATGTTTAATTCGTTGATAGAAATATGATTTATAGCCATATCATCTACTTGATATGGCTATAGCGCTCAGTAAATATAAGCTTATATATTTAGTGATAAATACTCAGAAGTAGAACATGTCTCAATGATAAGTTGTTTGATTTTATCGATTACATCATCATGTTTTCCTCCAATACGATTACCTATCATCAATTCATAAGATGGCATATTAGCAGGTGGTTCAAATAAGGTCATTCCAGTTAAATTAGCAATCGCCAACGCTGCATGAGAAGGTATTGTCGTTAATAAATAATTATTTAAAAGCAAAAAGGGAACTGCGGAAAAATGTGTCGTGGAAATCTTTATTTTTCGCTTTAATCCTAATGGCTTTAATGCTTCATCAACCACGCCTACAAATCCTCCTGAAGAAACTAATAAATGAGGATAATCGGCATATTGTTTAATGCTTCGAGGTAAGGGATTTTGTTTATCTGTAATGCAAAGATAATTACCTTTGCCCAAACGATGCATTTTTATGAGGTGAGATGCCATACCACCTGCTGTAATTGCTAAATCAATTTGATGACGTAAGAGCATATCCTGGACAATGCGCGAGTGTGTTTGCCGATAAATAACATGAATTCCTGGTAGCGCATTATTAATCGTATCTAATAACTGTTTTCCAATTGAAATCTCATAATCATCCGATAAGCCTATTGTAATTGTTCTTCCTTCAAAATTATCTTTAGGTGCAGCGTATGCCACCACTAAACGGCATTGACTTAATGCACTCTCGATGACAGGTGCTAATTCATTAGCGCGAGGTGAAGGTTTCAAGCCTCTTCCTGTTCTTTCAAAAAGGGGGTCATGAAAAATAATTCTTAATTTTGATAATGAAGCACTCACCGCAGATTGTGTTAAACCTAATCTAATCGATGCTCGTGTGGCACTCCCTTCTTCAAATAGCGCTTCGAATACTTTCATTAAATTTAAATCGATTGATTCGATATTAGTATTATTCATATCAGATAGTCTCTATTAGCTATTGAAGGTTTTAAGTTATCTATTCATCATAATATCAACTTTTACAGAGAGGTTCATTTTATATGTTATTAAAAAATAAATTCATAATAAACAAGGAATAATAAAAATATTATTCGTATTTAAGTAATGAAAAAGGAATAGGTAATGCACCAATACAAGATATTACTATTATTAATATCTTTTTCGTTTTTATGCAAAGAATCCTACGCTATGACTGAAATAACATTGGATTGCATGAATAAAGGAGAAGTGGTTATTTTCCATACAAACTACAGGATCAGTACATTAAAAAGTAATAATGAATTTTATGTATCACCTGGCTCACAAACAAAAACCATCAATGGTGTGAAATATACGCTATATCCTTTTTTAAATGGTGATATGTACATCAATAAAGCGAGTAATAGCCAGTTTCATTTAGTGATGTTTCATGATGGAGAGCAGATCCAATGCCAACGAATCAAATCTAAAAATATCTCTATTACCTATCTTCCCATTGTTAAATAAAAACTGAATACTATGAATAAAAAGATAATCGCATCTATAGCTACAATCCCTTTAATTTCGCTACTTACTGTTACTCAACTTTATGCTAATGAAGAAAAACCGATTATCTCAGCAGGTAGCTGGGTATTAATGTCGTATGAGACAGGCGAAGTATTAGTGGAGCAAGAAGGGGAAAAACAAATTGAACCTGCAAGCTTAGCCAAATTAATGACGTCATATTTAATCGCAAAATCAACGTCATTAGATTATATCAAGAATGAAGATGAGGTAATTATAGATAAAGAAGCATGGGCTTACGCGAATCCCATTTTAAATGGTTCGCCATTAATGTTTCTTAAAGCCGATGAGCGAGTTGATATTTCTTCATTAAAGAAAGGATTAGTTATCCAATCTGCGAACGATGCTGCCATTGCATTAGCGAAGTATATGGCAAGTAGTCAAGAAGCCTTTGTTGAGCAGATGAACAAAACAGCTAAAGACATTGGAATGGTCAATACACATTTTCAAAATGTGCATGGGTTAAATACAGACAATCAATATACCTCAGCCTTAGATATGGCACGTTTGGTAAGACAATTTATTAAAGATTCTCCTAGTGATTATCAATTATATAAAGAGTCTACTTTCTCCCATAATGGGATCAAACAATATAATCGTAATAAGCTTTTATACCAAAGCAAACTTGATGTTGATGGATTAATGACAGGAACAACGTCTTATAATAAATACCATATTGTTTCATCAGCCATCAATAATGGAATCAGATATATTGCCGTTGTGCTAGATGCAGATTCATCAGCAACAAGATTTAATGAAGCAGATAAATTGCTTGCATGGGGATTTGATAATTATGCCGTTTATAAACCCGATATCACGAATACCTTACCAGTGCGTATTTGGTATGGTAACAAGTCAGAATTGCAGGTAACTTATCCTGAAGGTACTGCGATAGATATAAGAACAAAAGATATCGATAAAATAAAAATTAACCCTGTATTTAACGATAACTATATTTCAGCCCCGATCAAGAAAGGGGATGTCGTTGGCTATACTGAATTTCTTGTTGGTGATAAGCAAATAGCCACAAGAGAATTAGTTGCTACCGAAGATATCGATAAAGGCAATATCTTTGAAAATATCTGGGATTTTATCTTACAAATGATCGATAAAGTCATTGAAGATATTAAGGCGATGATTAAATCGTAAAGGATAAAGGATATTCTTAAGTTTATAGCGACTGTTTCTTTTTAATATCCTCATATTATCTAAAGCATTGACACTAAATTACGAATATCTTTTGGTGATGTTCGGCAACATCCTCCTATAAATTTAGCACCAGAAGATAATAAAATAGGTAGCGAATCAGCGAGAGTTTTATGCAACTCATCATGGTTATAATGTTGGCACCATATTTTATTTATTGGATCATAATCTTCACCCAAATTAGGATACGCAATCAAAGGTAATGCCGTTAAATTGTGAAGATATGCGATTGCATCAATCGTTTTCTCAATAGAGATACAGTTAACACCAATTGAAATAATTTGAGGTGAGTCTTCAACAAGTGCAACCAGATCTTTAAGAGGCGTTCCATCACTTAAATGCTGGCTATCTTTCAATGTAACTGAGATCCAAGCCTTTGCTGATGGATATTCAGACAACAATTTAATCAATGCACAAATTTCTATAAATGAAGGCAATGTTTCACAAGCAAGTAAATCAGCACCAGCATCAATTAACGCATCTAAACGAGGACGATGGAAGGCAATAAATTCATCTATTGTTAGTGTGTAATTCCCAGTATATTCAGAACCATCAGATAAATAAGCGCCATATGGACCAATAGAACCTGCAATAAGTAATGTTTTATCTGTCGGATTTTCTTTACGATATTCATCTCGTGCTTGCTTTGCTAAAACCACACTTTTTTTGATCAATTCACATGCTTGGTCTTTATCTAATCCTTTTTGTTTAAAGCCTTGTGGTGTGGCTTGATAACTTGCAGTTATTGCAATCTCAGCACCAGCTCGAAAATAATCTAAATGTACATCTCGAATAAAGTCAGGGTTTTCAATCAACACTTTCGCAGACCATAAACTATCAGCAATATCACATCCTCTCGCTTCTAATTCTGTTGCCATTGCGCCATCTAAGGGGATAAATGATTGTGTATTTAAGATTTTTGATAAGAAATTATTCTGGTACATGTAAAAGCTCTCTTCGATTCAATATGTTAGAGATATAAAATGCAGCATAACAAAAAGCAACAAAGGGCAAACCACAATAAAGAGCAATACGTTGGCTCGGATCAAAAGCAAGCCCAATACACGCGATAAGGCACAATACAAAACCTAATATAGGTAACACTGGATAAAAAGGTGCGCGATGCTTTAATTGTTCAATACGTTTTCCCGATTGTAAATAGCGTCTACGAAACATAAAGTGAGAAGCACAAATACTCAACCAAACAGCGACCACCGCAAAACCTGAAATAGCAGAAAGTGCAATAAATACAGTATCAGGTGCAATCACACTTGATAATAGAGCAAGTATGCCACCAAACATGCTGGCAGAAAGAGCAACTAATGGAACACCACGTTTATTAACACGAGAAAAGCATTTAGGAAGTGTTTTTTCATTAGAAAGCGACCATAACATACGTCCTGACGCATATAAGCCAGAATTTGCCGCTGAAAGAATAGCCGTTAAGATAACAAAATTAACAATATCAGCAGCATAAGGTATCCCTATTTTTTCAAAAACTAAAACAAAAGGGCTTTTTTCAACACCCGCTTGTTCCATAGGAATAAGTGCAGCTAATACAAAAACAGTGCCTAGAAAAAAGATAATCAGCCTCACTAATGTTGCACGTATTGCTATAGGTATTGCTTTTTCTGGTTCTTGAGTCTCACCAGCAGCAATACCAATAAGTTCAGTTCCTGAAAAGGCAAAATTAACGGCAACAAGTGTCATTAATATTGGCATAGCACCATTAGGAAGCCAGCCAGCCGAGGTGATATTAGTCAATCCTGGTGCAAGCGAACCATCATGTAAGGGAATAGTGCCAAAAATCGCCATAGTCCCTACAATGATAAAAGTAAGAATAGTGATCACTTTTATAATCGAAAACCAGAATTCACTTTCAGCAAAAAATCGTGTCGAAATCACATTTAATATAAAAATTGTAATACAAAACACAAGACACCAAGTCCAAATAGGCACTTGTGGAAACCAATACTGCATACAAAATCCAGCTGCAGTAAAGCTTGAACCTAAAGCAACAGTCCACGTTAACCAATAAAGCCATGCTACGGTATATCCTGTTGCAGGACCAAGATAGCGGGTAGCGTAAACATGAAAAGCGCCAGTTTCAGGCATAGCAACAGAAAGCTCAGCTAAACTTTGCATAACAAGCCAAACAATCAGTGCACCAACTGCATAGGCAAGCAATGTACCAGGTGCACCTGTTGTCGAAATAATATATCCCGTATTAAAAAATAGCCCAGTGCCAATCACACCACCTAAAGAGAGCATAATTAAGTGGCGTGGTTTCATTGTGCGCTTAAGTCCCTCGTTTACCTGCTGAGATTGCATCATTCACCTTATTCACCTTATCCGTATAGACGTCTAAACATCCAGATAAATTGTTTATACCGTGGCTTATTTTAAAAATCCAGTGTTCATTTGATTTAAAGCGTTAATAGGGTGCATTTTGACCTAGAGTAATAAATTCTACGTAATAAGTTTCTATATGATAGAAATCAAACTATTTAAAATTTCACTCGGATAGATATGGCAGTGGCGATAAAGCAAGCTGATTCTAGGTACGAGTTTCAAGCAACTAAACTGATTAGTATATGGTAGAATACAAGTTCCTCATATTGACAAAAAATTATTATCGATTTTATTAATGGTGACACTGTCACTTAATGAGTGACGATTCATTGTTTTTTTCCAAATGAAGTAAAGGATATGCTCTACCTTGGCTATCTTTTTCTGATTCATTATTGATAGCAAAACCCATATGGAGATAAAAACCAACTGCTTGATTATTTTGTTTGTTTACATCAAGAGTTAATATCGGGAAATGCGCTAATGCATGTAATATTAGTTGTTTACCTACACCTTTACCTCTAGCAGAAGCTGCAACAAATAAAGCTTCAACATGTCCTTCATGTAAATACATAAAGCCCAAAGGGTAATTATAGTTATCAACGGCAACCCAAACTAATTCATTAGAAAAGAAATTAATTACTTCTTTTTCAATTTCGACTCTATCTGTTGGTGTTAAAAAATCGTGTGTTGCATCTACTGAACTACGCCATATTTCTATAATACGATCTGCTTCATTGGGATAAGATTTGCGTATACTTAACATAATACTCCTCTTCGTAAAATAAACTTAATATTCATGGCAATAAAGAAGAGAGTATATATCAAATAGCCATTTTTCTTTGAATAAGTATTTAATTTTCTCTCTCAATAGATACACGAAAATTATATCAATCTTTTGGATTTGAATTTACAGAAAAATTGTTGATGGGGAGTATCTTTATCACTTAACTCTTTAAATAGTGGCCAATAAATATTGGCCACTGAATTAAAAATAGTTATTCACCCTGAACACATTCAACCGTTGTTCGAGAGCAATTATAGATTCTATGTGTCAGCATAAACATTAAGAAGAATGCAAATGATGTCATTAATAACATACTGACCATTAGCACATTACCGTTAAAGTTATCCATGATATAACCACCCGTTAAGCTACCAATAGTAATTAATATCAAGAACATAAACGTAATTAATGCGGAACCTTTCTCTGTTAATTCAGGTACATGAACATGCATCCACATATTAATTGTCGCTGGGATCATTCCAGCCGCAATACCCCATAAAAAGACAAATAATGCACTTATTGCCCAGCTTAGTGGTAATGTAGCTAACCCTAAAAAGGTTAAGGATAATAAAAATGCACTAATTCCAAAGTTATAACGCACATTATATTGCCCAACATATCCTGCTAATAAATTACCGACAAAACTTGCGATACCAAAAAAGAGCAACAGAGCAGAAATTTGTCCTTCTAAAAATTGGGCTGATTCTTTAAAAAAGACAGGGAAATAATTATAAGCAGAGAAATGAGCTAAAAATAATAATGTAAAAATAATCAATCCTTTACGTGCCACTGGGTGTGATGGCATTAAAAGCAATTCACGCCATTGCATCACAGAAGAAGGTTTTAGAGAAGGCAACGAAATATACAGTGCGATAAATGCTATTATGCCTAAACTAACTAAAGAAAAGTAGGGAACACGCCATCCATACAAGTCAGCAAGCCAAGAACCCAGTGGTACACCTACTACAGTCACTAGAGTGACTGCTGAAAAAAAGACAGTTACAGATGTTGTTAT
The DNA here is from genome assembly GCF_001654855.1 of Proteus myxofaciens ATCC 19692. Lineage (GTDB taxonomy): Bacteria > Pseudomonadota > Gammaproteobacteria > Enterobacterales > Enterobacteriaceae > Proteus > Proteus myxofaciens. Next base: position 16,388 of record NZ_LXEN01000001.1, on the reverse strand, counting down.
CGATAAGTTTTTAGGTGCTAGTCGCAAAATAAGACCCGCAGCAACTCCCCAAAATCCACCTAATGCAATTCCTAAAATAAATCGCCCTAATAAGACTAAATAAAAATTAGAGGCTAAAGCCGTCATCATATTGGCAGCTATCATTAGTACGACAAGTAATAATAATACTTTGCGTCTATCCATCGTTTTCATATAGATAGGAACTAATAAAGCGGACATCATACCTGCAATTGAAGTGACTGTAACAGTAAGCCCAGCAGCACCAACAGATATTTGGAAATCTTCGGCGATATTATTGATGACACTTATGGCTAGAAATTCACCGGTTACAATAATAAAGCAGGCAAAAGTTGCAGAAAGTAGCGATAGCCAGTTACCATTGTGCTTAGAAAGATTGGGTTGTGCCATGTTAAAATTCACCATCAAGTTATTGTTGTACATTGAATGTTATTTTTATAGCGGTCACTATAAAACTACGCTATTCTTGATGTAAATTTGATGGCTGTCAATTTATTTTATAGCGATCACTATAAAATAAATATTCATTGATAAAATAACGATTGGAAAACAAGATAATGAAGCAGATAAAGCGAGGACGGCCTAAAGGTTTTGATAGACAAGAAGCCTTAGCTAAAGCGATGTTACTATTTTGGGAAAATGGCTATGTTGCTACATCTATCAGCGATTTAACAAAAGCACTTGGTATAACAACCCCAAGCTTATATTGTGCATTTGGTGATAAAGCGACACTTTTTAATGAGTGCATTGATTATTATTTAGCACATGAAGCTTGTCCAATTATTACGATTATGAAGCAAGCAAAAACAGCAAAGGTTGCTATTGAGTTGCTCATGTATGATACCGCTAAAAAGTTAGCACAGCCTGATAAACCTTCAGGATGTATGCTTATCACCGCAACAATGAACGGTACTAAACAAATCGAAGAAGTTCATCAAAATGTGCAAGAAAAACGGCATAAATACCAAGAAATTCTACTGGATAGACTAGAGCAGGGAATTAAAGAAGGGGATATTTCTCCAGAAACCTCGATACAAGCTATTGCTGATTTTTATATCACAGTGATTAATGGATTAACTATTCAAGCCTGTGATGGAGCAAGCCTTGATAAATTAAATCAAGTTATTCTTACTGCCATAAAAACCTGGCCTATTTTTAATGCTGATATAAATTAAGTAAATATGTATTTATTATTTAGGTGACAAATTTAATGAATAATTTAAATCTTTTATTTAACCGGTTATCTCAATCAACTTTTCGAAATAAGTTTAAATTAGGACCGAAAGAGCGACAATACTGTATTGATAAAGGTCCTGATACTATTGATCAGCACGCTTTAGATTTTATTCAAAAACGCTTAGCTTCTAAAGAACCCAAAAATGATGGCAAGCAAACTCCAATGAGGGGACATCCTGTATTTATTGCTCAGCATGCAACTGCAACGTGTTGCCGTGGTTGTCTAAAAACCTGGCATGGCATAGAGAAGCATCGTCAGTTAACAGAAGAGGAGCAGTTATATATTGTGGAAGTTATTCACCGTTGGTTAGTTAAACAGATGAACGACTAAATTTTTTATGAATCACTTCAATGATTACAAAGAGATACTACGCCAATGTCGAGAATAACAGGGTTCAGAATACTTAGGTTGATATTATAACATTTGATATGAACCACTGGTTTAATCAATTTAACATAATATAGATTATGCGAACCTTGGTAACTCAATACAGATAGACTTCAAATCTTACGATTTTATTGCTAACTCAGTTAACAGACGTTTTTGTACAGGCTGAACTTTTTTAACCTGGAGCGCGATTAAAATGTCAGTTTTACTTTTTTCGTCCGACTTGGTTTTAAACATATCGGGCAAAAATGAAAATCCGGTGTTCGCTTCGCTGTCTTTGTTTTCCGCAGTATTACATAAAAAAATCAGAATAACTAACATCACAGAATTACAAAAGCCAATGTTCGCGCGACCTACTCTATGTTAAAGACGAACATTGAGCGTTTCGACATTCTTCATTTTGCCGAAACGCTCAAGAACCTTTTTGCACATTATGCGGAATATTAAACTTATTTGATTTCCAATATATTGGAATCGGAATATTCACCATCAGTAGTAAAATTGTAGCTTATATAAAGTGATGCTATGGTATTGCATGCATGGCATGTTTTATTTAGAACCCTTATAAAATGCCAATAAGAGTAATACTCTACACCAGTATAATTAATATTTCTATTAAGTTACATTAAGACATATTCAGATATGTCGCCTCCCTATTCTACCGAAATAATTATGTACCTGGTTTAAAATTTATTTTCTGGCTATATTTAAGTTTATTTTCGCGATTCCAAAAAAATAAAAATATTGGGAGTGTTTAATGACTAGTTTTGCAGAAAGTGATTGTGAAAAAAGAAATAAATAAACAGACTCATAATACAATGAGCCTGCTTTTTATATTAATTTTTCTCTCACTAATATAAATTAGTGCAATAAAATATTATTTTACGATAACATTTCTCATTGCGGGAATATAACCATAATCTAACGCTTTCACCACAAAAGAACGACTACCTTCAATAACAATTTGAATTGTTGGCGCTTCTGTTCCACCAATACGATAGGTATTGTCATCAATAGGAACATTATCAATAAACGATGTTACCAATCCATTTGGCATTACATAATGAGAGTAAGTTTGAAAAGGCTGAGATGAAGGATTACCTAACACTAAGCCTGAAGAATTCATTGGTGTATATGGGCCCGTTAAGTTATTACTAACAAAACCATATAACCCATCAGGTCCATCTAAATTTTGACTATAAGTAGATTTATGACTAATAGTAAATAAATAATATAGATTATCCTTAAAAACAAAATGAGGTCGCTCAGTTTGATCATTTACGCCAACAGCAGTAATGAGTGGTGGTAAAATATCCCATTCATCACCATTTAAATCTTTCGCAACTGCTAACCCGATGCATCCTACTTGATATTTTGAATTACTTATAGGGCCATAACCTGGAGGTACAATACCGATATCCTCTTCCGTTACAACATGCTCTTCTCTCTCACCTGCTACATTACCTTCAAATAACATATAAAGCTTGCCATCATACGGATCAATAAATGGACTTGGATCGCGAAAATTAAAAAAACGATTCTGTGATTCAGTTTGATAATATTTACCATCAGCTGAAAATAATAATTTCACATTATCGAAATCTTGCATATACACTTTATCTTGAGTGGTAACAATTTTACCCCTCACTTTAGCGATAGTAGCGCCAGGTGTTACACAGGTATAATAAAGATCAATTTCTCCTTTATTATTTAAAAGAACAGGAGTACCAGCCCATTCGCGAGACGTTGGTGACACACCAGGCGCCATCACATTACCACCCAAAATCCAATCCTTACCGGTTTTTGAATACCAATAGCAAATACGAGCATGAGAATGACGGTCATTCCAATCTTCTTCAATATTATAATTACCTTCAGCATCTATATGAGAGGAATTATCATAATTCCGTTTCGCTGTTAACGTAAAAATAATAGACCATCCGTTTACAGAAACAATATCACCATAAAGATCTCTAAGTGGCATTGTATCCCATACAAATACTTTATCACTCATTGGAACAAAGTCAGGCTTGACTAAAGGATGCGTTGTTGTGGGATCATCTTTATGTACTTTTAATGCATCAGCTATTGTCCATTTAGTTGGTTTATAATTGAGATTTCTTTCAATTTTATTTTTATCTAAATATACCATAAATCACTCCTATTAATTTAAATACATAACCATATCTCTCATAAAAAATACATTTATAATTTATTTATAGTTATATATTTTAAATATTGAAAGAAATTTTACAAAAATAAAAAATATAAATGTTATATTTTAAAAACGCAGTATCAAATCAATTTAGTTAAAATATCTCATATTTAATAAACAGATAGTAATCTTTCTTTTTATTAAATTTTAAATAATTATTTATTGATTTGATTGCATAATAATCATTTTATATAAAAAAGTTATTTTTGATGTATAATTAAGTTGGACAAGTAAATAAATTAACTTGTCCTTTATATAAGTATTATCTAGTCCTAACTATCTAAAAATATAATACTAATGATAGATAAGAATAATATGGACTTTATCATCTATCTTAATCTTGGATTTTTATTAATTAATATGAATACCAATCATACTCATAAAATCAATAATATTTAATATAATTTCATCAAAGTTAGTCTTTCGATAAATACTTAAATAAATAGGAAAAAATATCCCCAGTAAAAAGCCTAACCCAAAATAACCGGGAAGAAAAAACTTAATAATTTTCTTTTTCATACATCCTCTAACTATAGGAAATAGTTAATATTTTTTGCAAATCATGCATATAATAGAAACATCAACTTACTTTATCTCGCTTTTCCTCTATTTTATTAGAAAAATAATAATATTGTTCTTTTTTTATTATAAAAAACTGTAACAATATATTTGTGATTTACTACTATTTAGAGAATGTTTATATAAATAGTATGATCTTATTTAGAGTGTATAGACAGATTCCAGATAAATTAACATCTCAATTTTTATTATCTATTTTTGTTAAAAAATTAATCAATAAGAATAAATGATTTTCTAGCGGATTAAAACGATGCGAAAGACTAACAGTGCCAAGTCTAGCTGTTCCTAAATTCCATTGAGACTGGACATCATTTCCTTTGTCGTCCTTATCCTTTCTAAGGTAATCTACTAATATTTTGCCTGCTTTTTGATTATAATGATGATAAGTAATTTATTATCTTCATTAATAGCTTACTGTTCTTGTTGTTGCTTACATTCCTATTTTTCTATTGATTTAAGATAAAACGTGTATTTACTCTTGACTCTTTATCGTGTTCGATTTTTACTTTTGGTTATCATAATGATGGAGAATATTGAATGATTATTTTTATTACTGGTGCATCAGCAGGATTTGGTGAAGCAATTGCTCGTTATTTTATTAATAATGGGCATAAAGTTATTGGTACAGCTCGTCGTATAGATAAATTAAACGCTCTACACAAAGAACTAGGTGAGTCTTTCTATCCTCTACAATTAGATGTTACCGATAAAAAAGCTGTGAATGATATATATGATTCATTACCTGAGCTATGGCGTGATATTGATGTATTGGTAAATAATGCAGGATTAGCGCTAGGACTCAATACCGCTGATAAGGCGAATATTGATGACTGGGATATGATGATCGATACTAATAATAAAGGTCTTGTACATGTTACTCGTGCACTTCTCCCTTCTATGGTTGAAAAAAATAAAGGCCATATTGTTAATATCAGCTCAACTGCCGCTTCTTGGCCATATATGGGAGGAAATGTCTATGGTGCAACTAAAGCCTTTGTAAAACAGTTTAGCTTAGGATTACGAGCAGATCTGCAAGGCAAAAAAATTCGTGTTACTGATATAGAACCTGGCCTTGTTGGTGGTACTGAATTTTCATTAGTACGCTTTAAAGGCGATTCAAATAAAGTAGAAGAAACTTATTCAGGCGCTAATGCATTAACACCTGAAGATGTTGCAGAAGCTGTCTATTGGACCGCAACATTGCCTGCTCATGTTAATATTAATACACTTGAAATGATGCCTGTAAGCCAATCTTTTGCCGGATTAAGTGTGCATCGTCAAAATTAATTTATGCCTTATAGCCGATATTAAGATAGGATAGTACCTAGCGCTGTAGTTAAACAATATTTGAGGATCATAAATATGATTGCTATTTTTACGAAAAAGAATACGACAAGAACATTTTTGTTCTCTCTATTTTTAAGCTTATCAGTATCTTCTTTTTCATCAATGGCCACATCAACCAATGTCACTATTAATGGCAATGGCTATGAGAATTCTTTAGATAAAGAACAAGCTCGTCAAATGAAAGAAGATTGGAATTTAAAACGCGATTTGCGTTTAAAAGTAAATCAAAGAGAGAAAACTGAGTTCAATAAAATCGATAAAGCTATTGATGAACGTGATGCTTGTCTAAAAAGTGCTAATATATATGCATATTGGGAACCAGAAACCCGTCGTTGCCTAGATAGCAATACAGGTCGCCCAATAAATCCATGATATTAAATCTTGTGAAACATGATGTTTTTCAAAATTAACAAGGAGAAAGGGATATGAAAAAATATTTGCTTTTAACTATGGTAGCTATGTTCACATTTGCCCCTTTAGCAGCAAACGCAAGTTGTGATGAGGTTGTTGAGACTATCCAACAAACCATTATCAACAATGGCGTTCCTGTTGAAAATTTCACATTAACTGTTGTTGATAACGATAATGCTGAACAATCTGAAGGTAAAGTTGTTGGTAATTGTGAAAACAATACGAAGAAAATTGTCTATACGCGTCATTAATATATAGAATGAATAATAAAAAGGGCATTCCATTTATGCCCTTTTATTTTTTACTCTTTTCCATTTCCTTCCCCTCCAACTTTATTTTTTACTGCTTGTTCTTATCTAACTGATTATTTTTCTTTTCTAAAAAATTAAAAACACCCAATGGATTTTTTCATCAGGCGTTTAAAAGTAATAAGTCTGACACCACTTTTTAAATAGTAACTCTATCCACTTCGTTATTTTATAAATAAAAACACTAACTCGTTAAGCAAGAGCTTTTGTTTCTAATTCACTTAAATCTAAATAACAAGAAAGATCGCGTTCTTCAGGCCGTAATAAATACGGAATTTCCCCTATTAATGGCGCCGGAATGTGTTGCGATAACCGTTCTAAAATTTTCGAGTAATAAGGCAACCCAGGATTAATTCTATTTGCAACCCAACCGACTAATTTTAAACCGTCATTGATAATCGTTTGCGCAGTCAGTATCGAATGATTGACACATCCAGGTTGAATACCAACGACCATAATAACTGGAATTTGCTCTTTAATAACCCAATCACAATAAAAGGTATTATCATCAAGCAAATAACGCCATCCCCCATTTCCCTCAATAACAACATAGTCTGCTTTATTACTGAGTTTATTTAGTTCATTTGAAACCTGCTCAAAATCAATTTCATTTTTACCTAAATAGCTATTTTCAAGTATTACAGGATTAATTTCATCGTAGCTAACTTCAACTGGAGAAGAGTTATGAATAATTTGAGCATCACGGTTACGTCCGCCTTCAACAGTTTCATGAAATTCAGTTGCGATAGGTTTAAAACCGACTGCTGTTGACCCGCTACGGTTTAATGCTTGAAGCAGCGCTCGAGTTACAACAGTTTTACCTATGTTGGTATCTGTCCCCGTAACAAAAAAACGTGTTAACATATAATTTACTTCCGTTATGACAGATAAAATCAAGTTCATAAAAATGATAGAAGTTAGAGTTTAGGTGAACACGCTTTCTTGTGGATTGAGTTAGCTCAATTTTTTAGTTAATTACAAAAAAATAGAGAACTTATCCATGATCAATTGTTATTTTTACTTAACTAAATTTGGAAGTTATCTCTTTTTTATGGATTAAATTAGCCTCGCATTAACTCAATTAATAAGGAACCGTTATATAAAGCTTCTTTTACTAGCGATGCAGCAGGTAAAGTTCCCTTATTTCTGAATTCAGTTTCTTCAATATTTAACGTTTGAGTGTAGCGAGGCATCGAGTGACGTTCGATTTGAGATAATATTAGGGGGAAAAAAATAGATTTTGCTCTACATAACGGAGAGCCAATTAATATTTTCTGCGGATTAAAGATATTCACCATTACAGAAAGAATAAATCCTAACTTTTCTGCTACAAATTGAACAATTTTTATCGCTTGTTTATCACCAATCAATATTGCATCACAAAGTGTTTCAGCCGTAATGGGGTATTGATTAAGTAATGAGTCTTGATTTTCTTTTGCAAGTTGTTGTGCTTTTTTTATTAGGCTGGGAATAGAAATTTCTGTTTCTAAACATCCAATTGCGCCACAATAACACGGTGTATTTGCATCGATTATTTTAGTATGACCAATTTCAACAACACTATGACTATGTGAATGCAATACGTGGCCGTGATTGATTACACCTGCTCCAACAATATCGTCAATAACGATTTGTAATACATCTGAGCTATTCTTAGCTGCGCCATATAATAATTCAGCGACAGTCCATGCGGTTATACTATGTTGTAAAAAAACGGAAACACCTGTTTTTTCATTAATTTTTTCAGCTAATGGAATGTTTTTTATTTGATAATAAGAGGAACTGATTATGATACCGCTAATTGGATCAATAATTGCGTTCATCGTGATGCTTATAGCCGTTAAACGTTCAGCATAAGATTGATAACGTTCAAAGAATTGATCTATAGCTTCTAAAAAATGCTCAACAAAATTTTTACTGTAAGATGTAGGAAAATCGAAGTTTTCTTCAACAACTAAATGTGTGTCTAATTCTCTCAGGCTAAACACTAATTTACCATTATTTATACGAATGCACAGAAATTGCCAACCCTCACTTTCTAGCTTTAAGCCAACCGCGGGTCGGCCACGAAAACCTAAACCAGGAAATTCTGTCTCATGTATAAGATGAGCATCAACTAATTCACGTGTAATCTTGGTAATACTGGCAGGAGCAAGTTCGGCATGTTTTGAAAGTGATATTCGTGAAATAGGTCCATTTTCATCAATCAATCGAAAGACTGTACCAAGATTAAACTGTTTCACATGATCAATATGACTAGGTTGGTTCCCCATAACACTTTATCCTTAACAAAGAGCATTTCTTCAATGAAAGCCCCAAATAATTCTTACCCGATTATGTCGTGTTACCGTAATAATTGTACAGTTATTACATGTAAATCGTGATCTACAGCACATAGCTACTCAAGATTTTTGATATTCAAAGATATTTTTCAATAATATCTTTGTTAATTTATTAGCCGCAGCTGGAATTGTTCTATTTTTATGAGATACCAACCAAACTTCAGAAAAAACCTGTGAATTGGCGAAACGTAAATAATGCACGCCATCGACTTTCATTCTGGTAAAAGACTCTGTAACAATAGAAATTCCCAATCCAGCTGCGACTAGACCAAGAATAGTCATTGCTTCGCCTGCTTCTTGAGCAATAGTCGGCGTTATTCCTGAAAGGCTGAGTAACTGAATTATTTCATCATATAAAGCAGTACCAACATCTCTTTCAAAGAAAACAAAAGGATATTGACCAATATCTTGAATATTCACACCCGTTTCTTTATAAGCCAATAATGGATGACCTTCGTATACTGCTAATATAAATGGTTCACGAAAAAGTAGCTGGTGATGCAAATTATCAGGCAAAGCTGTATTACGCATAATCCCTAGATCAATACGACCTGTAAGTAATGGTGGTATTTGCTGTTTAGTATTCATTTGATGCATATGAATACCTACCTCAGGAAAATTTTCCCTGAATTGACGCAGACTTAAAGTGACTAAATGCATAAAAGGTGTTGTTGATGTAAATCCAATTGAGATCTCACCTAATTCCCCCTTTTCCATTCTTGATGCTCGCATTGCAGCCGCATTGACTTGCCCTAGTATTTGATAGGATTCTTTTAAAAACATGTGTCCTGCGGGAGTTAATGCAACAGACCGGTTTGTTCTTTCTAATAATTTTGCGCCTATTTCTCTTTCAAGTGTTTGTATTTGTAGACTTAAAGGAGGCTGAGATATATTTAGCCTTTCAGCAGCTTTACCAAAATGAAGTTCTTCAGCAACAGCAATAAAATAGCGTAAATGTCTAAGTTCAATATTCATTTTTCCATTAATATTTTAAAAGTATTATTCCTAATAATTAATATATTAGACAAAAAAATCAAATATTTCTAACATTGATGCAAGTCAAATTTAAGTAATGGAATTTAACCCTTATGGATACTCATGAAGTAGACAGTAAAAATATTATTTTATCCCCTGATATTTTGGCAAAAGAAGATAATCAACATCCCAGTAATCCGACTAAAAATACAAAGCATTATATTCAACGAGATGATGCTCTTTATATAAAAGTGACAGTGTCATTTTTTATGGTTGGTTTAGCAACTTTTGCTTTACTCTACTTTGTACAACCTATTCTTCCAATACTTTCTAACGAGTTTTCTGTCAGCCCTGCCACAAGTAGTCTTGCACTATCGTTATCAACCGGATTAATGGCCTGTGGTTTACTCATAACAGGACCACTTTCTGATGCTTTTGGTCGTAAAAATGTGATGGTAATAGCGCTATTTTGTGCGGCATTTTTTACACTACTAAGTGCGACTATGAGTAGCTGGAGTGGAATTTTAATTACTCGTGCTTTAGTGGGGCTTTCTTTAAGTGGTGTTGCTGCTGTTGCAATGACATATTTGAGTGAAGAAATTCACCCTGCTTATCTTGCTTTATCGATGGGTTTATATATTAGTGGTAACTCTATTGGTGGCATGAGTGGACGAGTCATCACTGGAGTATTAAGTGATCACTATTCATGGCGTTTATCAGTCGTTATTCTAGGAACATTTGCTTTATTCGCAGCAATTGCATTTTGGAAGATACTCCCTGCCTCTCAACATTTTAGAGCGACCACATTAAAACCGCGTAATCTTCTTATTACAACAAAATTGCACTTTAGAGATAAAGGCTTGCCCTTATTATTCATAGAAGGCGGTTTATTAATGGGTGGCTTTGTTACCCTATTTAACTATATAGGTTATCGCTTATTGAGTGCGCCTTATGAATTGAGTCAAACAACAGTAGGACTGATTTCTATTGTTTATTTAAGTGGTACATATAGCGCATCAAAAGCAGGATTACTAACAACAAAGTATGGGTTAGGTAAAGTTTTTATAGCGGGTATTTCAATGATGTTGATAGGTATTTTAATTACACTTATCGAATCATTACCGATGATATTTATTGGTATGCTTATTTTAACAACAGGTTTTTTTGCAGCCCATGCTGTCGCCAGTAGCTGGGTTGGTCGTCGTGCTAAACGCGGTCGTGCTCAAGCTTCTTCACTGTATCTTTTTACTTATTATGCAGGTTCAAGCCTTGCGGGGACTGTTGGCGGCTTATTTTGGGTTAACTTTGGCTGGTTAGGTGTAGGGCTTTTTATTGCATTGTTGATGTTTATTGCATTATTAATCGCCTTACATCTCAACAAAATTGCTTACTAAATCTAATTCATGCATTGAGGGCAACCTAATAAAATTAAGTAGTTAATTCATAATAATGAAGGTTGTCTATCTAATGTTTCCTTTTTAAGATAAAAGCGTCTTTTAACAATAAAAAGGATAATCACTATGATTTATATAAAAAATATACTCAGCATGGGCGCTATAACACTCACTTTATTTTCATCTATCGCGTTAGCATCTGTTGTTGCATCTGAAGAATGCCCACCTAGCGTGCCTAAGTGTGATTATATTTCGTTTAAAGGCCATCATTAATTTTTATTTTGCTTGTATATTAAACTATTTATAAGAAAAAACATGAGATAGTGCCCTTTTTACGGTATACTGTGATTATATACAGTATACTTTTTTTGTTTTATTTATTCTCCTTTCTGATTAGCAAGTTGTTTAAAATTGATGTACTTGGCGCAAATGTTGAGCTATGATTAATAACAAGGCTTATTGTATGTTGTAACTAAAATCGGCAAAAATCATGGAGGAAATATGAATAAATACGCATTAATTGAACAATTCAATCTTTGCTTTAATCAATTAGAAATTGAAATTAGCGCATTAAGCAGTGCTTTGCGAGAATTAACTTTATTACCCTCTTGTGTATTTGAATTGCCTGATGTCTCTAAAGAAGAAGAACATGATGAAATCACAAGAGTGACAGTGTCACCCTCTTATAATCTAGATGCGCTGGAGTTATCTTTAAATCTTATAGCTAATCTGTTTATTTATGATAATGCACCTCATATTAGTAGCAAACGGGCAATTCGTTTACCTGGAGCCCTTTGCTTTAGCGCAAGTAATAGTGAATTTAAAAATGTAAAAGCTAAAATAGAATCAATTAATACGCTCAAAAAAAAATTACTTAATATTGTGACTAAAGAATCAGGTATATCTAAAGAAGAACGTTTTAATTTTGTGCATAATCAATTAAAAGGATTAATTACTTTAAATGCTTATCGCACTCTCACACTTATTTCTGACCCTGATACTGTTCGTTTTGGTTGGGCTAATAAGAATATTATTAAAAATTTAACTCGTGATGCTATATTAACACAACTAGAAAAAAGCCTTGAAGCGAATCGTGCAGTCCCCCCTTATACTAGTGAGCAATGGGCATTACGGATAAATAAAGAAATAGCGACTATTACGCAGTTACCTGAAAAAGCAAAATTAAAAATAAGACGACCAGTCAAAGTGCAACCTATTGCTAGAGTGTGGTATTCCGATATTCAAAAACAAGTACAATATGCTTGCCCTCTTCCCTTATTTGTTTTCTATATTGAAAAAGAGCCTGATTTCAAACCTATTATTGGTGAACTAGCAGATTATGATGCCAATAATATTCAAATACGTCACCGACCTAAATCAAAGCAATTAGAGTTGATTATTCCTCGGTTACATCTTTATTTAGAACAAAGTTAAGTTATTAAATGTTTAATAAATAAAATTAAGAAAAATTTATAATATAAAAAAATAGATGCTACTGTTAAAAGGAATACATTACGCAATACAATTTAAAAAATATATCAGGTGACAATATGCATTATAAAAATTCTATATTCTTACTTTTATTTACCACAATAACTAGTTATGCCTCGTCGAATATTAATATAACTCCAGGTATAATTTCGCTTGTAGCGGGTGATAGTTCGACAAATACAATTATTATTTCTCAACAAAATTCACCATCTATTGTTAATCTAGATATTAAAGGCTTACCTCAAGGAGTAACATCTACTTTTTCACCAAAATCGATTTCATCTAATATTGGAGTATCGATACTGACCATAAATACAACAAAAGAAGTATTAGCAGGAAATTATACTATAGAAATTTCAGGAAAAGGAATAATCACTGAACCAATAAAGCTTGAAGTTAAAAAAGATATGTCATTTATTCATCCTGGTATTTTGTTGAGTAAAGTACAGCTAGATCAAATGGTAAAAAATGTTAATTCAGAATTGCCAATTTGGAAACAAGCATTATTAAATACTCAAACAAGCCCACTTGGAAAAAAGGATTATGTTCCAAGTCGATTAAACTCAGTCAATGCCGATGATCCGAAACAAAGTAATGCAATAATTAATGATGCAAATGCAGCTTATACTCAAGCTTTGTTATGGTATATAACAAAAGATAGCACTTATGCAGATAACGCTATTCATATTATGGATACATGGTCAGAACAGTTTACAGAAGGTTTTTCAGGTTCTAACTCTATGAATCTCGCCTCGTGGACTGGAGATGTTTGGCCTAGAGCAGCCGAGATTATTCGTTACACCTATTTAAATAATGATAATTCAAGCAAATGGAATAATGTAGCAATTGAAAGATTTGAAAATATGCTTGAAAAGCAATATGTTTCTATTATTCATCGTGGTAGACCTTATGGATTTTATGGTGGAAATTTAAATGCTTCTAGTGCGGCTGCTTTAATTAATATCGGGGTATTTACTAATAATACTAGCGTTTTTTTACGCGGTATTTCAATGTGGCGAGCGACACTTCCAGCCTATATTTATCAGGTTGAAGATGGACCTATACCAGTCCCACCGCTTAACTGGTCTGCATCTCAAAGCTCAAGCACTAATCTACAAAAGCTCTGGTATAATCAAGAAGCATTAGTTAATGGTCTCAGTCAAGAAACATGTCGAGATCTAGGTCATGTTTCCTGGGGAATTTCTGCTTTGGCTAATGGGGCTGAAACTGCCAAAAAACAAGGTATCGTTCTTGAGTCTGAATATATTCTAGGAACACAAAATGCAGTCAGAATGGCACATGGAATAGAATTTAACTCTTCTCTTATTAATAATAATTCACAAATACCACTATGGTTATGTAATGGGAATATTAATCTTGGTAGTTCGGTTGGAACGGGTGAGATTCTCTTTAATGATTTAGTTAATCGCCGTGCTATGTCATTACCCCAAACAGCGAGTTATCTTGATAAAAAGCGCCCTACGCGCGCAAGTTATTTTATGGTATGGGAAACATTAACACACTATAATAACCCATAAATAAAGTAAGATTTAACAGTGTCAATATACACATTGTTAGTAATAAAAAATTATTGTTAAAACAAAAGGCTATATTCAATATGATTGAACATAGCCTTTAAAATAAAATCGTAATTTAATAAGAATGTTTATTCTTATTTCATGCTACCTACCATATCTTCAGGGCGAACCCAACTATCAAACTCTTCGGCGGTTAGATAATTTAATTCTAATGCGGATTGTTTTAATGTTAAGCCTTTTTTATGCGCATTTTTCGCAATTTCAGCAGCTTTATCATAGCCTATATGCGTATTTAATGCGGTAACAAGCATCAGTGATTCATGTAGCAATTTATTAATACGATCAAGATTTGGCTCTATACCTACAGCACAATGCTCATTAAAGCTACGCATACCATCAGCAAGTAAGCGCACAGATTGTAAAAAGTTATCAATAATCATTGGGCGATATACGTTGAGTTCAAAATTACCAGAAGCACCACCAATATTAATTGCAACGTCATTACCCATCACTTGAGCACATAACATTGTTAAGGCTTCACATTGAGTTGGGTTGACTTTACCTGGCATAATTGAACTACCCGGTTCGTTTTCAGGAATAGAAATTTCACCGATACCGCAACGAGGGCCTGATGCTAACCAGCGGACATCATTGGCTATTTTCATCAGCGATGCTGCTAAGCCTTTTAATGCGCCATGTGAATGAACTAAAGCATCACAGGTTGCTAATGCTTCAAATTTATTTGGAGCAGTAACAAAAGGTTGGCCTGATAATTCAGCAATACGTTTAGCGACACGCACCGCGTATTCTGGGTGTGTATTTAATCCAGTACCTACCGCAGTACCCCCTAACGCCAATTCACAGACATGAGGAATTGAATCATCAATATGTTTGATACTATGTTCTAACATTGCAGCCCATCCAGAGATTTCTTGGCCTAATGTCAGTGGAGTCGCATCTTGCAGGTGAGTACGACCAATTTTAACAATATCGCGGAAAGCTTCTGCTTTCTCTTTGAAAATGGTTAAAAGTGATTTTAATTCAGGTAATAAATCTTGGCGTAAGGCAATAACAGCAGCGACATGCATAGCAGTTGGGAATACATCATTCGAACTTTGACTTTTGTTAACATCATCGTTTGGATGAATTTTTCGTTCCATTCCACGAACACCACCAAGAATTTCACTACCACGATTTGCTAACACTTCATTCATATTCATATTTGATTGAGTGCCAGAGCCCGTTTGCCAAATCGCAAGAGGGAATTCTGTTGGGTGTTTACCTGCTAGTACTTCATCAGCAGCAGCAATAATTGCATCTGCTCGCTCTTTTGGGAGTAACCCTAAATCCATATTAACCCCTGCTGCGGCTTTTTTAGTTATCGCAAGAGCATGAATAAGAGCGACGGGCATTTTTTCTACTGAGATACGAAAATGTTCGAGAGAACGTTGAGTTTGTGCTCCCCATAACTGGTCAGCTGGTACTTCGATTTGTCCCATTGAGTCTTTTTCAATGCGAGTGGCTGCCATTGCAATCTCCTTAGTACACAGAATAATTGATTAATTCCGAATAACTTGATTCGGATACGGCTATCATGCCATAAATTGAATAATAAATATGAGAGCTAAAGCGAGCTTATACAATTTATAACAGAATGAAATATGTTGATTTTTCTGACAATATACGGTTCCCCCCTGTAATTTGATATTTATTTAATTATTTTTACTTTTATAATTAAAATTACTCACTTATTGAGTTAATTGTCTTTATACGCTGAATAGGTATGACTCAACCTATTTCATCATAATGCCAATAAGATAGTAATAAAAACCCATTACTAATCCAAATAACGTAGATAGTCATTATATCAACAATTTATCAATTTTATTTATCATTGTCATTTCGCTTTAAACTCATCATGTTAGCGAATAACTAAGCAAGTTCTGATTGCGATTTTGTTACACTAAAACTATATTTACGGTTAATATAGATGGCGATGTATATATGTAGATTGTCTATATTTTATCTCATTATCTTTTTACTAATTTAACGGGTTGTTTTAAAGGTTATAAAACAGCTTTTATAACGTACATCGCCAGATGTACACAGAGGATGGACTAGAATTATGAAGAAATCACAAGTCGCT